>NZ_SPVG01000174.1 GCF_004614165.1 Duganella callida
GCGCGGGCGTCTCGCCAGCGGCGTCCGCCCTGGTCTTGCGCTTGGGCTTGGCGGCCGCTTCGGCGGCAGGCGCGTCGCCGGCAGCGGCGGCATCGGCCGCGATCTGGGCCTTGGTACGGCGTTTGGGCTTGGCGACAACATCGGCCGCGGCTGCGTCGTTGACAGTGTCTGGGGTGTTAGGCTTGTTCATTATTCGTTTCGTGGTTGTGCTCAGCGTCAACCGTTAAATCTGGCGCAGGGCCGTGAGTCGTTAGTGCTTCCTGGTCGGGTTCCGGGCTTGCCCCGGCCGCTGCTGCGGCCACTGGCGACTCGCCGTCCGTCCCTTCTTCCGTTTGCTGCTCGGCGCCGGGCGCCGCTTTTTCAAAGTTCTCCTGCAGCGCGGCCTCCAGCGCTTCGATGCTGCGGTCGCCGTTCTGCATGTCGCTGATTTGCTGCAACGGCGGCAGCTGGGACAGCGCGTTCAGGCCCAGATCGTCGAGAAACTGCTTGGTGGTGCCCAGCAAGGCCGGGCGGCCGACGACGTCGCGGTAACCGATCACATCCACCCAGCCGCGGTCTTCCAGCATCTTGATGGTTTGCGAATTCACGGCCACGCCGCGGATTTCCTCGATATCCCCCCGCGTCACCGGCTGCCGGTAAGCAATGATGGCCAGGGTTTCCAGCGTCGCCCGCGAATAGCGCGGCGGTTTTTCGGGATGCAGCCGTTCGAGATAGATCTTCATCTCGGGGCGGCTCTGAAAGCGCCAGCCGGACGACAGGCTGATCACCTCCACACCCTTGCCGGCCCAGTCGGACCGCAATTCTTCCAGCAATTCCTTGATCGTGTCGGCGCCCACGCCGGGGCCGCGCGGCCGGTCCTGCTCATCCAGTTCGACAAACAGCTTCTTCAGACTGTGGATCGACAATGGTTCACGTGCGCATAGCAAGGCGGTTTCGAGGACTCGTTTAGCCTCAACTGTATCCATAAGCAAAATCGAAAGAAATCAATCATTTCAGCGAGGCTGGCGGGAGGTCTCGCTGAAGCTGCTTTTCCGACGCCAAGGCCTATGCGCACCCGGCGGGAGAGAGGGACATGCCTGCAATGGCCGCAGCCATCGCCTTCTACGTGAAACGTGGGCAGGAAGCCAGACGTTTCATCCAACAACGCGAATTGTACCTGATAAAACCGTAAAAAGCGCAACCGCTGTCACTGAAATGTAATTCGGCTTACTCGACGGCAAGTCTTTCGGACAAAATTGCGGAAACGCCAACAAACGCCGGATATTCCGCCGTGATCACCCAGGTCGGCACCGCCGCCAGGTATTTGTTGAAGCGGCCCTTGGCTTCGAAGCGCGCGCGGAAGCCGGAACGGTCGAAGCGCTCGCCGAGCTTCGGCACGATGCCGCCACCGATATAGATCCCGCCCTGCGCGCCCAGGGTCACGGCGATATTGCCGGCGATGGTGCCCAGCATGCAGCAGAAGGTTTCGATCGCCTCGTCACACAGCGGACACTCGCCGGCCAGCGCGCGACGCGAAATATCGGCGGCGCTGAGCTTTTCGGCGGTCTGGCCCTGGTGATCGGCCAGGGCGCGGTAAATCAGCTCGATGCCGGCGCCGGACATCAGGCGTTCGGCCGACACGTGCTCGAATTCCTTCCAGGCGAACTGCAGAATCGCCACTTCGGTGGCATTGGCCGGCGAGAAGGTCACGTGACCGCCTTCGCTGAGCAGCGCGGTCCAGCCATCCTTGCCCGGAATCAGGCCCGAAACGCCGAGACCGGTGCCGGCGCCGATCAGGCCCAGCGGCGTGCCCGGCACGCCGACGCCGCCGCCGACCTGATGTTTTTGCATTGCCGACAATTGCGGCAGCGAGCTGGCCAGCGCGGTGAAGTCATTCACCACCACCAGGGTATCGAAATTGACTTCGCGGCGCAGCGCCTCGATCGAGAATGCCCAGTGGTGGTTGGTCATACGCACCATGTCGCCGGTGACCGGATTGGCGATCGCAATCGCGCCGTTGCGGATGCCGGTGACGCCCGCCTGGGCGACGGTCGGCGAGGCCAGATACGCGACCAGGGCGGCGGCCAGGGTCGGGTAAGCGGCGCACGCCAGCACCTCGATCGCCTCAATCCGGCCCGGGGCGGTTTCCAGTGCAAAGCGCGCATTGGTGCCGCCGATATCCGCCAGCAAACGAGGGCCACCAGGGAAAACGGTGGTCAGGGAGGGAGGCGTTTGTACGGACTGAGCTGTCATGATGGATCGAAATGAGTTGAGGCTTAAAGCTTAAGGTATTTATACCATTGCAGGCAAGGGCGAATTTGTAGTTTTAGTACAGCTACGACGAGTTTGCCACAGAACACTGCATTACGGAATAATCCTTGCGTAGTATGACTACTCCGGGGTCAGGTCTTTCATTGCGTCACGGGCTCTGCCGTCGCGGCCAACGGCAGAGCCCGTGACGCAATGAAAGACCTGACCCCGGATTTGGAAGCGCTTCCATTTTCGTCGGAAAAATACGCCGCACGGTGGCGGCGCAGGCGCATCACGCGGACGCGGCGTTGTCTTCCGGCACTGTCTCGCGCTGGTTGCCGAAGGCGGCGTTCCAGGCGTCCAGGCCGCCGTGCAGCGGACGGGCACGGTGATAGCCGTGACTGATCAGACCTTTCGCCACGTGCGCGGCGGTGACGTCGTTGGGACAGCTGCAGTACACGATGATGTGCCGCCCCTTGTCCAGCGCGATGATGTCCGGCGTCGGCTCGCCACCATTGAACAGCAGCGCCCCCGGCACCGCCGGGTCCAGCATCTGCGCGGTCACGCTGCGCGCGTCGATCAAGACCGGTTCGTTGCCCTGCTCCATCAGATCCTTGAAATCGTCGATGGTGATGCGCTCGATTTCCACCGATTGGTGAAAGCGCTTGCGCTCGACATATTTGAACGTCACGAACAGCGCCAGCAGCACCAGCAGCACGATCAGCGCGGTGGTGCCCATGGTGCTCAGGATGTCCAGCACCTGGTCGACGCTGGTGTGGAAAAAGGCGCCGATGGCGATGCCGGTGCCGGCCCACAGGCAACTGCCCATCATGGCAAAGCCGACAAAGGTGCGGCCGCGCGTGCCCATGGCGCCCGCCAGCGGCGGCGCGATGATGTTGAAGCCGGGGATGAACTTGGCGACGATCAGCACTTTCGCGCCCCAGCGCGTGAAGTTGTCCTCGGTCTGGCTGACGCAGTAGTCGGGCGACAGCGAAATCTTGCACAGCAGTTTGAGGATGCGCTTGCCGTAGTAGCGCCCGGCGCGGAACCAGAAGGTGTCGCTGATCAGGCAGGCCAGCATGGCCACCGCCAGGATGGCGTACCACGGCGTGTCACCATCGACCGACATGGCGCCGGCCACGATCAGCACCGGAAAGGCAGGAATAGGCATGCCGATCTGCTCGATCAGCACGATCGCAAACACGATCAGGACGCCATATTCTTGAAGCAGGAGGATTAAATTCGCCATGCGGCTATCTTAACTTAAAAACCGCTTAACCGTGGCGCGGCATCACGCCAGCAACCGGCGACACCACCCGGTCCGCCACCTGAAAATACCAATAGTCAAGCACAATATTATGTTGCAATGCAGCAAAATATTGCTTTACAGCACAGTCTCCGCCTCTCCCTCCCGCCTACATGCGTTACGCAACGCAACAAAACTTTACAACGATGCGTGATTTTTTTACAAAATTTGTTGTTTTTCCACGTCAAAACCCTTGATTTTGTTTGACAAGCAATGTCACGCGGTGGTTTCATGCGCCCCTTCCGAAAAAGCTTTATTTATGGATATTTCGGAAAAATAAAGACTGACCGGCGGTTCCCCCATTTCCGCGTGGCCAGCCTGATTCTGTTTTTCTTTGGAGTTTTTTGTAATGATGATGGAAACAGTTTTATCCCGCTCCGTACGCCTGATGTTCGCAGGCTCGGTAGCAGCAGCCCTGGCCCAGCCAGCCTTCGCGCAGAACGCCGACACCTCGGCCGCGATCCAGCGCGTGGAAATCACCGGTTCGAGCATCAAGCGCGCTTCCGCTGAAACCGCCTCCCCGGTCCAGATCATCACCGCCGACGAGCTGAACAAGTCCGGCAAGACCACCGTGGCCGAGTTCCTGCAATCGCTGACCGTGGACGGCGCCGGCTCGCTGCCGACCGGCTTCGGCAGCGGCTTCGCTGCCGGCTCGACCGCGATCTCGCTGCGCGGCCTGGGCGCGACCTCGACCCTGGTGCTGCTGAACGGCCGCCGCATGGCGCCGTTCGCGCGCGCCGACGACGGCCAGAAGAGCTTCACCGACCTGTCGACCATCCCGATGAACATCGTCGAACGCATCGAAGTGCTGAAGGATGGCGCCTCGTCGACCTACGGCGCCGACGCGATCGCCGGCGTGGTCAACATCATCCTGCGCAAGGACTTCGAAGGTCTGTCGATCAAGGCCGACACCGGCGCCTCGCGTTACAGCGACGCCAAACAGAACAACATCGCCGTCACCTACGGCAAGGGCAACCTGGACGACGACAAGTACAACGTGGTGTTCAACGTCGAGTACAAGAAGTCGGACGAACTGGCCGCCTCGGACCGCAAGGACCGCGGCTGGATCGGCCACGGCGACATCCGTCCATGGGGCTACAACCAGAACACCCAGTACGTCGGCGGCTACATCACCAGCAACCCGTCGGCCAGCCCGACCGGCACCCTGCGCGATCCGAAGACCGGCAACTGGGTCTCGCTGCCAGGCTGCGCGCAGTTCTCGCCGATCGTCAAGCAGGACGCCAACGGCGGCTGCCTGTGGTCGCAGGACCAGTTCCGCGATCTGCAGCCGAACGTGGAAGCGCTGAACCTGTACACCCGCGGCACCCTGCAGGTGAACTCCGACCTGCAGGTGTACACCGAACTGGGTTACTCGACCCGCAACACCTCGTTCATGCTGGCGCCGGTGTCGGCCACCCCGACCGTGACCTACCCTGGCCACATCAACGTCTGGGCCAACGACCTGCTGATGTCCGGCAAGCACCCGCAAAATCCGTTCGGCGCCGACACCCGTCTGCGTTACTCGGAATTCGACCTGGGCCCGAGCAACCACATCGCCAACAACGACTTCAGCCGCATCGTGCTGGGCGCCAAGGGCAGCCACTTCGGCTGGGACTGGGATGCCGGCTACACCCACTCCGAATCCAAGCTGTACCTGGAGTGGACCAACCAGCTGAACATGAAGGTGCTGAAGGCCGCCCTGGGCGACCCGACCAGCCAGTACTTCCCGTACTACATCGGTTCGCAGGCGTACAAGAACCCGGCCTCGCTGTACGCGGCGCTGCGCGTGAACGCCACCTCGGATTCGACCACCAAGCTGGACATCGTCGACTTCAAGGCCTCGCGTGAACTGTTCGCTCTGCCTGGCGGCAACCTGGGCCTGGCGATCGGCGGCGAACACCGTCGTGAAAAGCTGGACAACCCTTCGCTGACCGGTTCGGAAGACGGCAGCACCAACATCTCCTACGTGGCCGCCAAGGGCGAAACCCGCGTGTCGGCCGTGTACGCCGAGGTGCTGGCGCCCGTGACCAAGACCGTGGAAGTGACCGGCGCGCTGCGTTACGACCACTACGACAACTTCAATTCGACCACCCCGAAACTGGGCGTGAAGTGGACCCCGATCAAGAGCTTCGCGCTGCGCGGCACTTACACCGAGGGCTTCCGCGCACCGGGCGTGGCGGAATCGAACCTGTCGAGCCAGTCGACCGGCAACTCGTCGGTGCAGGATCCGGTCCGCTGCCCGGGCGGCAAGCCGGCCGCCGGTGGCGGCACCTCGACCGACTGCCAGATCACCATTGGCGCGATCAAGGTCGGCAATCCTAACCTGGCGCCGGAAAAGTCCAAGGGCTACACCCTGGGCATGGTCTGGGATCCGCTGAACGACACCAGCATGGCGCTGGACGCGTGGAAGATCCGCCGCACCAACGAGATCAACCCGCTGTCCTACGTCGAAGCGGCGACCCTGCCGACCGCGATCCGCCTGGACAACAACCTGATCGGTGCTGACGGCAAGCCGATTCCGAACACCGGCACCCTGCTGGTCACCACCGCGCCATACCAGAACTCCAGCTACACCGAAGTCAAGGGTATCGACCTGGACCTGAAACAGCGTCTGCGCCTGGGCAACTACGGCAAGGCCACCCTGAACCTGGTGTGGTCGCACGTGGCTTCGTGGGTCCGCGCCGACAAGAACCAGGTGTTCCAGTTCGCCGGCACCCACGGCAACTGCGATACCTCGGATTGCGCCGGTACGCCGAAGGACAAGATCAACCTGATCGGCAGCTGGGATCTGGGCAACTGGAACGTGGCCGGTACCGTCAACTACCGTTCGGACATGAAGAACATCCGTTACGAAGGCGCCATCTGCGCCGTGACCTTCGCCAACGGCCAACCGGCTCCGAACGGCGCCTGCCGTCTGCCATCGTTCACCACGCTGGATCTGTCGACCCGCTACAACTGGAGCAAGTCGCTGCAGCTGTACGCGTCGATGAACAACGTGCTGGACAAGATCGCGCCGCTCGACGCGCTGACCTACGGCGGCATGAGCTTCAACCCGATGGACGCTTCCGGCGCCACCGGCCGTTACGTGAAGCTGGGCCTGCAGTACAAGTTCAACTAAGCGCCTGACGCCTTGAACCAACCCGGACCCGCCGCCAGGCGGTCCGGGTTTTTTATTGCCTGTCGTATAAATGTAACGAAATATAACAACATGAACCAAGATTCATGAAAATTGGCCGTCACCGACTTGGTGCGGCGCGCCAGAGATACGCTTCTTTTTTGATAGCAAGCCAAATTTCCTGTCGTGCCAGCAGCAAACGCACCAAATTAGAGCGATTTTTGCCACAAAATCATGCTCTTTATTGACGCGCAGTAAAGGAAACCAGCTAAGGGTTTCCGCGATGACAGCAATTCGCCCTGAATGATTTGATGAATCACCGAAACGAACGCTCATGTTTTTTTCGGATAACAAAAAACTACACACCCGTTGTTCATCGTTTTCATTTGGGAGTTACACAATATGATGGTTGAAACCGTATTATCGCGGTCGGTCCGCCTGATCTGCGCCAGTGGCCTGGCGCTGGGCATGCAGTCCGCCGTGGCACAGAGCACGAACGAGGCGCCAGTACATCGCGTGGAAATCACCGGCTCCAGCATCAAGCGCATCAGCGCCGAGGGCGCGCTGCCGGTGCAGACCCTGTCCAAGCTGCAGATCGAGCAAAGCGGCGCCACCAATGTGGCCGACCTGATCGCCACCCTGCCCTCGATGCAAGGCTTCACCACCTCGTCGATGTCGGTCAACGGCGGCGGCGGCGGCCTGCAGACTGCGTCCATCCACGCCATCGGCGAGGGCTATACTCTGGTGCTGCTGAACGGCCGCCGCCTGGCGCCGTCCACCTCGGGGTCCACCGTCAACCTGGCCAGCATCCCGCTGGCCGCAGTCGAGCGCGTCGAGATCCTGACCGACGGCGCCAACACCCTGTACGGCTCGGATGCGATCGCCGGCGTCGTCAACTTCATCCTCAAGAAAAATCAGACTGACGCCATCGTCGAAGCCTCGTACAGCCAGCCGCGCAGCAGCGGCGGCACCACCTCGACCGCCGCGATTTCCAAAGGCTGGGGCGACCTCGACAAGGACGGCTACAACCTGCTGCTGTCGGCGTCGCACGACGAAAGCAAGGCGGCCTACGCACGCGACAGCGCATTCTCGCAAAGCGGCGTGATCCCGTTCTATGCCAACGGCAAGGCCTACAGCCTGTACCAGCTGAGCTCGAACTCGATCCCGGGCACCGCCACCGTCAAGTACACCAAGGCCGATGGCAGCACCAGCAGCGCCGCCTTCAGCCCCAACCTGTTCGCCACCGGCGCCTGCAACGGCGCCAACCTGTTCAAGGTCGGCAACCGCTGCCTGTACGACTACGCGGCCACGGTGGAAAACACCCCGGGCCTGAAGCGCGACAGCGGCTTCGCCTCGCTGAACGTCAAGCTCAACGAGAGCACCAACTTCTTCGCCGAAGGCTTGCTTTCGTCGTTCAGCAACACCGCGCAGTACGCGGCGCCGGCGCAACCGCTGGGCTTGCCGCTGAGCAGCCCGCTGTACGCCAAGTACATCCGTCCCTACCTGACACGGTTGGGCGTGCCGGCCGGCGCCACCGTCAACAGCGTGACCATGAATCTGCGCCTGGTCGATGCCGGCGGCCGCGCCGACGAGTACAAGACCATCGCCAGGCACCTGGCCTTCGGCTTCGAGGGCAGCTACCGCAATATCGACTGGCGCGGCGCTTACACCCACTCGGAAAACAAGCAGACCGACACCGCCGCCGGCGGCTACATGAGCCTGAACATGTTCGATGCGCTGGTCGCGGCCGGCAAGTTCGACCCGTTCGCGCCCCCCGGCAATTCGAAGGACGTGCTGGCCCCGGCCGTGCTGCACAACGAATTCAGCGTGACCAAGTCGAAGATCGACATGCTGCAGGCCGGCGCCTCGACCGAGGTGTTCAAGCTGCCGGCCGGCGTGGCCCAGCTGGCGGTCGGCGCCGACTTCACCCAGCAGAAATACGAGGAAGCACCGGACGCCTATTCGCAGGGCCAGAACAAGCAGCAGCCGACGTTTACCGACGCCATCGTCGGCGGCAGCGCCGGCGCGCTGCCGATCGACGCCAAGCGCAACAACTGGGGGGCCTACGGCGAGCTGCTGCTGCCGGTGCTGCGCAACATGGACCTGACCGTGTCCGGCCGTTATGACGACTTCAGCGCCGTCAGCAACAGCAAGAACTTCGACAGCGACGGCAACCTGATCGCGCCGGGCAAGCAGGGCGAGTCGGCCAGCAAGGCCACCTACAAGCTGGCGCTGCGCTGGAATCCGCTGGAGTCGGTACTGATCCGCGGCTCCTACGGCACCGGCTTCAAGGCGCCAACAATGAGCAACATCGTCAAGCCGCTGGTCAACGGTGGCTCGTCGCAGTTCCATGCCTGCCCGATCACCAGCGCCAGCGACCCGCGCTACAAGCTGTGCAACCCGGGCTCGTCGGAGTATGGCCTGCTGAAAGGCGGCAACGCCGCCATCGGCGCGGGCGCGCTGCGTCCCGAGCAGTCGAAACAGGCGACCCTGGGAGTGCGCTTCGAGCCGGTCAGCAGCGTCTCGCTGGGCTTCGACTGGTGGGACGTGAAGCTGCGCGACCAGATCCAGACCCTGTCGGAAGACCTGGTGTTCAACAATCCGGCCGTGTACGACAGCCTGCTGCGCACCTACTTCGACCCGATCCAGAAGCAGAATGTGCTGGTGGCGGCGCTGACCCCGTTCAACCTGGCCAGCTCGCATTACCAGGGCATCGACTGGGACCACAGCTACAAGAGCGGCACGCCGTGGGGCAAGTTCAACCTGCAGTGGACCGGCACCTTCATGACCAAGGCCGAACAGACCACGCCCGGCAGCGGCCTGGAGAAGAACATCGGCCGCTTCAACTCCTACTCGGAGGTGACCTTCCGCTGGATTTCCAAGCTGACCGCCTCGCTCAACACCGGCCGCTTCACGCACGCGCTGACCGCCAACTACCATTCGGGCTACACCGACCAGGTGTACAACGAGGATGACTCGGTGGTGCGAGAAGTGCTGGCCGACGGCTCGCTGGGCGACTACGTGCCGATCAAGCGCCAGGTGTCTTCGTACACCACGTTCGACTGGCAGACCAAGGCGCAGCTGAGCAAAAGCTTCACGCTCACGGCCGGCGTCAAGAACCTGGCCGACATCAACCCGCCGTTCACCATCCGCAACGCGGGCGGCGGCAACCAGTCGGGCTACGATGGCCGCTACACCGATCCGCTGGGCCGCCAGTTTTACCTGAATGGCGCGTTCAAATTCTGAGCGCGCAAAAAAAATTCCCGGCCGAGGCCGGGAATTTTTTGCACCGTCAGAACGTTCAGAACTTGTAGTTGCCGGTGATGTAGAACGAACGGCCGGCTGGATCGGCGTAACGGCCGTCGTAACCGATCTGGTTGCCGCCGCCGGCGTTCTGCAAGGTGAACGGCGGATTGCGGTCGAACAGGTTCTTGATGCCGGCAGTCAGGGCGAACTTGCCGAAGTCGTATTTGCCCTGCCAGTCGAAGGTGGTGTACGACGGCACCCACAGGCCGGCGAAGGCCACGGTGTCGCCCACGCTGCCATCCGGATTCACGGCGAACACGGCGGTATCCAGCGGGTACGACTGGTCATGGTAGCCCGACTTGTAGTGCGCGGTCAGCGTATTGCTCAGCTTGCCGGTGGTCAGGCTCAGGCTGATGTTGCTCTGGACGCGGAACACCACGTTGTTGTCCTGGCCGAACTGGCCCAGGTCCGAGTACACGGTGCCGCCGGCCGACACGGTGTAGTTCTGCTTGAGCATGTAGGTGCCGTTCCAGGTGGCGCGCACGTCGCCGACCGGGGTCTTGGTGCGGTAGCTGAAGTCCCAGTCGACGCCGCGGTAGTTGGCCACACCGCCGTTCACCGGCGCCAGCAGGTAGGCGATGGTGGTGTAACCGGCCGGATCAGGATACGGATTCACGAACAGGTTTTTGTACTGCTGTGGATTCTTGAAGCCTTCCTGTTCCGGCACACCGGCCGACAGCACCTGGTTGCGGATCTGCACGTTCCACAGGTCCAGGCCCAGCGACAGGCCGCGCAGCGGTTCAATCCGGCCGCCGAACAGCCATTGCTTGGATTTCTCCGGCTGCAGACCCTCCGCGCCGCTGCGGTTGTTAGGACCAATCAGCAGGTCGTACTGCGCCTGGCCGACCTGACAGCCTGGCGAGCCAGGGAATGGGCAAGCGTAGCTGCCGGCGGTGCTGCCGTTGAAGGTGTTGGCGCCGGCGACGTCGCTCAGGTTCGGCGCCTTGAAGCCGGTGGCATAGGACGCGCGCAGCAGCACGGTATCGACCGGGGTCCACTTGCCGCTGACCTTGTAGGTGCCGGCGCTGGAATCGTTGCCGATGTCGCCACTCGGCAGACGCGGGATCAGGCCGGAGGCATCCGGCAAGGTGGCGAAGTTATTATCGCTGTGCACTTTGTCATAGCTGTCATAACGGCCGGCCGCGGTCAGCTCCAGGGTCTTGGTGACCGGGAAGTTCATCTCGGTGAACACGCCCCAGTTGTCGCGCTTGGCGCTGAACGGCACCTGGCCGTAGCTGCCGCCGACCGGGTAGTCAGCCGACGCCGGCTGGGTGACGAAGCCCGAGTTGGACAGGATCAGCGGGCTGTAATCGGTCTGGTACTTGGTCTTCGAATAGTCCGCACCCAGCGCGATGATGGAGGTGCCGCCCGGCAGGTTGAACAGGTCGTGCTGCGCGCCGACGTGGGCCGTGTTCAAGGTCGACTTGGTGCGCGAGAACACGTAGTTGTTCAGCAGCGCGCCTTTCAGCAGGTCGGCGCCCTGGCCGGTGACCGGATCGTATTTGCCGGCCGCGACCAGCGCTTCCAGCTGGTCGTAGTCCGAATAGCCGCCGGCCGAGACGTCTTTCAGCTTGGTCTGCGACAGCACCAGCGAAGCATTGTACAGCCAGCCGAACGCCGCGCCGTCGATACCAGTCGAGAAGTGACGGGCATTGGTGTTGTACTCGTCGGCACGGCCGCCGATCAGCACCGAGCGGTATCCCAGGGTAGCGGTGCCGTCAGGATTTTCCAGGCCGTGCGCGGCCAGGTAAGGCACCACGTATTTGTTGTACAGCGAGGGGAAACGGGTGGTGGCGTTGACGCCCATCGGCTGGGCCGACGGCGCGTACTGCGCGGTCATCGCAAAGCTGGACAGTACCAGCTCGGCCCAGGCGGTGGTATCGTCATTGATCTTCAGCGTGCCTTTCAGCAGGCCGGAATCGCGGCGGTTGCCCGGTACGTCTTCCACCGTCGAGGCGTAGTTGAAGCGGCACTGGTCGCCCAGGGGGCCGGCCAGCGCGCTGCCGCAGTTGCCATTGGCGGCCAGGTAGGGGTTGATCGCGTAGCCGGTTGGATCGGCCTTCGAGCCGATGGGGCGCGCGTTGAACGTGATGTTGGCCGGCTCGGTGTTGCCGGTGCGCTGGTCGAAGTAGTACTGTTTGCCGCCACTATTGAATTTGAAGAAGGCGCCCTTGGCCGAGAAGTCGCGCTGCAGCGCGGTGATGCGCTGCAGTTCTTCGTGGCTGTACGAGGCCAGCACGTTCCAGCGGTCGGTTTCCAGGTCGCCCCAGCCTTTCGATACGCCGGCGCTGCTCCATTTGCCGCCGTTTTCCTTGGGCTGGCCGTAGGTCGCGTACGCTTCGCCCTTGGTCAGGTTTTTCTTCAGAATGAAGTTGACCACGCCGGCGATCGCGTCCGAGCCATAGGTGGCCGAAGCGCCGTCGGTCAGGATCTCGACGCGCTCCACCGCTTCCAGCGGAATGCTGGACAGGTTGACCGCATAGCCGCCGCCCTGGCCGTTGCCGATGGCGCTGGGCGCCACGCGCTGACCATCCAGCAGCACCAGCGTGTATTTCGACGGCAGCGAGTGCAGCGCCGCGGTGGTGACGCCGGCGCCGCCGCCGTTCACCGAGCTGGACGACGGCACGAAGCCCTGCATCTGTGGCAGCATCTGGATCAGATCGGTCGCGGAGGTGGCCCCGGTCTGCTTGATTTCGGCGGCGGTCAGCACCTGCACCGGCAGCGCGCCTTCCTGCTGGATGCGCTTGATCGACGAACCGGTGATCTCGACGCGCTGGATCGCCTGGCCTTCGGCCGGCGCGTCCTGCGCCATGGCCGGCAATGCCAGCAAGCCCAGGCCGGCAACGACGCCGCCCGAGAACATCAAACGCAGGGAACGGGACAGCACTCTTTCTTGAATCATGACTAACCTCCGATTTGGACTTTTTGTAAGATGCACAAAGCTGGTGCGCCTGAGGCTGGGTCAGCCCCGCCAGCGCAACAAACTGATACGGTTTTTGGAAAGACCGATTGGAAGGTGTTCAATGACACCAACCATTTAATATAAAAACATGCGCATGAAACCAGGTCAACTATACAACCGGCAAGTTTGGCGCTCTTACAACAGTCTTGAAAGCCAAGCGCAAAAAAAAACCGCCCGACTGGCGTCGGGCGGCTGGGAGTTGCCGGATTCGAAAATACAGCCCTGGTTTAGAAGGTGTAGTTCGCGCCCAGCGAGAAGAAGCGGCCGACCGCACCAGTTTGGTGCAGCGACGGGTTGTACGGCGCATTGGTGCCGGACGCGATCGAGGTGCCGCCGTAGGTCTGGGCATCGATCGGCGGTTGACGGTCGAACAGGTTGACGATCGAGCCGCGGATGGTCAGGTTCTTGTTGACCTTGTACGCCATGTTGAGGTTGGTGGACGTGAACGAGCTGACGCGGCAGTAGTGGGTCGGATAGTTGTTGCCGTTCGCGAAGTAGTTATTCGAGTTCTGCAGCGAATCCTCACAGGTATCGTTGGCGCCGCCGGTCGACGGGTCCAGCACGCTATAGCTGTCGATCCAGTTCACCGTGGCGGTGGCGTTGAACGGCCCCTTGTCGTAACCCAGGGTCAGCTGCGCGCGGTTCTTCGGATTGCCGGTGTCGCCGGAAATCACGGTCGGGCCGTGGGTGCCGGCCAGCTGGTAATCCTGGCCGTTGGCGGTCAGCGTGTAGCTGATCATGTGGGTCCAGTCCAACCCGACCTTCAGATTGCCGTACTCGCCCATCTTGAACCTGTAGCTCGAGTTGAGGTCGACACCGGTGGTCTTGGTGCTGTTGGCGTTGACGTAACCCGAGTTGGCATACAGGATGGGACCGACGCTCGGGGTTTCGGTGTGACCGTCAGCATAGGTCAGCGGGATCGGCGTGCCGCGCACGTACTGCGGATCGTAGCCCGGCAGCGAGGCTTCGGTCACGATCTGGTTGTCGATCTTGATCGAGTAGTAGTCGATGGTGGTGCTCCAGCCTTTCACCGGCTCCAGGATCATGCCGAACGAGCCCGATTTGGATTTCTCCGGCTGCAGATCCTTGGTGGTGACCTGAACGTAGGCCGGCGAGAACGAGCAGTACTGCGGCACGGTCTTGGCCGGATCGCCCTTCGGACCGTTGGCGCACAGCACCGGGTCGGCGATGGTGTTGTACGAGAAGGTCGAGCCGGCGGTGCCGTTCTCGGCCGCGTTTGGTGCGCGGAAGCCCTTGCCGTAGGTGCCGCGGAAGGTGACCATTTCCGATGGCGACCACTTGGCGCCGATCTTCGGCGTGCTCGAGCTGCCGTAGGTGTCGAAGTGGTCGTAACGGCCGGACAGGTCCAGCTCCAGGGTCTTCAGCACCGGCGCCACCAGTTCGAAGTAGGCCGCCGCGTTCTTTTCCTCGCCGATCACGAAGGCCGCGTTACCGTTGATCAGACCGCTCGACAGCTGGTCGGCCGCCGGCGCGTTGAGTTTTTTCTGGATGTAGGTGCCGCCGACCGAGATCGCCAGGTCGCCGCCCGGCAGCGCGGTCAGGGTACGGGTGCCGCGCAGGTCGACAAAGTCCAGCTCGTCGTTCTGCTTGCCGCTGAACACAGGGGCGATCTTCGCGTTCACATCGGCGCTGTTGCCGCCGGTGATCTTGTACGGGTTGGCCGGATCGTTGAGCGCGTTGTACAGCGCCTGGCGGTCGACATAGCCATGGTAGGTCTGCTCGGTCTCGACCTTGGTGTAGCCGGCGTAGGCCGCCACGTCCCAGGCGCCAATGTTGCCGGTCAGCTCGGCGACCAGGCGGTAGGATTTCGAATCGACGTCGTTGATACGCGCGCCGATGTCAGTCAGATAGCCGTACACGCGCGCCGGCGCGCCGGTGGTGTTGCCCGGATAGTTGGCCGGCACCAGGAACGACGAAATCACGCCGACCTGGTGCGGGATGATGCCGGGACCGATCGAGGTGTTACCCACGTAGCTGCCGGGCGGGTAGGCGACCGGGGTCGATTCCACCGAGTCCTTGCTCTCCAGCATGGACGCCTTGACGTTCAGCTGCCAGCCATCGCTGAGCTTCTTGGTGAAGCCGGCCAGCACGTTGATGTTTTCGGTCTTTGGCTGCAGCTGCGCCCATGGATCGACGAAGGTGCACTGGTTGGCCTGCAGCGCCGCGTAGTTGGCGCAGCCGCCCGAATAGAACGCATAGTTGGCCGCATTGCCGGCGCCGCCGGCGCCGGCCGGGTTGTACAGGTAAGGCTGGTAGGTGCGCGGCAGCGGCGTGATGGCGTTGACCGCGCCAGGGGTCAGGTCGATACCGCCTTCGCTGGTCCAGTTGGTCTTGGCCCAGTCCTTGCCGGCGCGCTGGGTCAACATGATCGGATCCTGCTTGCGGTATTCGATGGTGCCGAACACGTTGTAGCCGTCCGCCTCGACATCGCCGATGCCGTGGGTGGCGGTGACGTGCACGGTACGGCCGCCGCCAGCCTGGGTGCCGCCGCCTTCAGCCGACAGCGCGGTGCCCTTGTATTCCTTCTTCAGGATCACGTTGACCACGCCGGCGATCGCGTCCGAGCCGTAGGCGGCCGAGGCGCTGTCCTTGAGGATATCGATGCGCTCGATGGCGTCGAACGGGATGTTGGAAATGTCGACGAAGGAGCGCTGGCCGTCGTCCGACAGCGGATACGGCGCCATGCGGTGGCCGTCGATCAGCACCAGGGTGGCGCCCACGGTCAGGCCGCGCAGCGAGATGCCGCTGGCGCCGCCGGCGAAGGCGCGGTTGAAACTCTGGGAAATCGTGCCCTGGCCGTTGGCGGTAATGTCGCGCAAGGCTTCGGAGACCGAGGTGTAGCCGGTCTTCTTCAGATCGTCAGCGGTGAGCACCTGGACCGGGCTCGGGGTTTCCTTGTCCGCGCGCGAGATGTAGGAGCCGGTCACCACCACGCGCTGGACCTCGCCGCTGTCCGCGCCCTGACTTTGCTGGGCGCTGGCCGGAAACACCACCGCCGCCGACAATGCACCACTGGCCACCACTTGCAGGACTGCCAGGGGCATCGATTTCAATTTCAAATTCATCAAGAACTCCCTCGAGATGCTTCTGTTTAAGAATTTTCAGGATCAACAACCTGATCAATTCATCAAAACATGGCGCCTGAACGAGGGTCAACGCGGGCTCTGTAGCGTAATGTAAGCAAGTTTAAACCAGCAGACACAAACGGCCGGTTACATCCTTCAACTATGTTAAGTTCGAATATGGTTATTACGTATAAAACAGATGCTTAGCGACCGAACGATCTGCGTTACATCTTGCAACATTTAGTGGAATATTTGTGTTGTCTTTAAACCACCCGCGGTTTGCACGGCAGGCAACGGAAAATAAAAAAGCTCCGGTTTGGCCGGAGCTTGTTCATAAAACCTGAATGTCGCCGGTTTTTATTTGGCGGCCGCTTCGGCCGCGAGATTGGCCAGACGCCGCTGGCGCACCGCGCCGGCCAAGCCCTGCAGCACCTGCACGCTGCTGTCCCAGTCGATGCAGCCATCGGTGACGGATTGGCCATACGTCAATTCCTTGCCCGGCACCAGATCCTGGCGGCCCGCCACCAGGTGCGACTCCACCATCACGCCGACGATGCGGTTCTCGCCGCCCGCCACCTGGCTGGCGATGTCGGCGCAGACCGGGACCTGGTTTTCCGGCTTCTTCGAACTGTTGGCGTGCGAGGCGTCGATCATCAGGCGCGGCGCCAGCCCCTGCGCGGCAATCGCCTTGCAGGCCTCCTCGACGCTGGCGGCGTCGTAATTGGGCGTCTTGCCGCCGCGCAGGATGATGTGGCAATCCTCGTTGCCGTTGGTCGAGACGATGGCCGAGTGGCCGCCCTTGGTCACGGACAGGAAATGGTGCGGCTGCGAGGCAGCCTTGATCGCGTCCACCGCGATGCGCACATTGCCGTCGGTGCCATTCTTGAAGCCCACCGGGCACGACAGGCCGGAGGCCAGCTCGCGGTGCACCTGCGATTCGGTGGTGCGGGCGCCGATCGCGCCCCAGCTGATCAGGTCGGCGATGTACTGCGGGCTGATCACGTCGAGGAACTCGGTGCCGGCCGGCAGGCCGAGCTCGTTGATGTCGCGCAGCAGTTCGCGCGCCATGCGCAGGCCGTCGTTGATGCGGAAGCTGTTGTCCATGTAGGGATCGTTGATCAAGCCCTTCCAGCCGACCGTGGTGCGCGGCTTTTCGAAATACACGCGCATGACGATTTCCAGATCGGCGCTGAGCTCGCGGCGCAGCTGTACCAGGCGGCGCGCGTACTCCATCGCCGCCTTCGGATCGTGGATCGAGCACGGGCCGATCACCACCATCAGCCGGTCATCCTGGCCGTGCAGGATGCGGTGCAGGGCGTTGCGTGCGCCGGCCGCGGTCTGCTCCGCCGCGTCGGTGCAGGCAAACTCGCGGATCAAATGCGATGGTGGCGTCAGTTCCTTCATCTCGCGGATGCGCAAATCGTCGGTGCGGGGCATTGCTGTTCTCCAGTGGTCTAAAAATGTCGGGGTAAAAAAAAACCGCCTCGGGGGAGGCGGTTTTTTCGGGATTCTGCGGGACTCGTCTTGCTTCTACGTGCACCGGCCGCTACTCCACCGCCTTGAGGGTTGGATAGCTAAAGTAAAACCAGCCGGTAAAGAAGAATTTGCTCATGGATTGACTATAACGCCATCTTTCGCGCCTTGGCAAGCGATTTTTTTTCGGCCGGAAAGCCTCCCTACAAAACTTTACACCCTCCACAGCGCGGTTAACGTCTTATCCATTGTGACTGATTGTAATGGCGGCCGGGCGGCGGCATGCGGGCTGCGGCCGGCGCCGGAGCGATAGGCAAAATTCCGTCTTTACATGTGCGTTTGTTTGCTACTGTTGGATATCTGCATATTTATCTTTCGGTCATTGTTTGCCCCTCCCAATGAATGTTTTGATGAAGACCCCTTCCCCAAAACAAATCTCAGGAGTGACACACCCATGATGATAGAAAGAGCTCTGACCCGATCTCTGCGCCTGATGTTCGCCGGCAGCCTGGCCGTCGGCATGCACGCCGCCTTGGCCCAGACCGAAGACGGCGCCATCCAGCGCGTCGAAGTGACCGGTTCCAGCATCAAACGGCTGGCCAGCGAAACGGCGCTGCCGATCACCACCATCAAGGCATCCGACTTCGAAAAGCAGGGCCTGAGCACCGCCGCCGAGGTGATGAACACCATCTCCATGAACCAGAGCTCGACCGGCAGCAGCCAGTCGGTGGGCTCGGGCACCGGCGGCATCGCCACCGCTGACCTGCGCGGCCTGGGCAGCAACAAGACGCTGGTGCTGCTCAACGGCCGCCGCATCGCCAGCCACCCATTCAACGGCTCCTCGGTCGACCTCAACATCATTCCGGTATCGGCGCTGGAGCGGGTCGAAGTGCTGCGCGACGGCGCCTCGGCCATCTACGGCACCGACGCCATCGGCGGCGTGATCAATTTCATCACCAAGCGCTCGTTGACCGGCGCTACCGTCAGCGTCGAACGCTACCAGCCGCAGGCCAGCGGCGCCGGCGGCGAATCGCGCCTCAACCTGTCGGGCGGCTACGGCGATCTCGATAAAGATGGTTACAACCTGTTCGGCGTGGTCGATCTGCACAAGCAGACCGCGCTGGCCGCCGCCGACCGCGATTTCTCCAGCACCAGCGTGCGGCCGGACAAGGGCATCAACAACAGCAGCGGCACCTCGCAGCCGGGCAACTTCTATTCGGCCAACGGCATCACCGGCAACCCGTACTACGGCAGCGGCTGCGTCGGCAAGGGCCTGATCAAGAACGGCAACGGCACCTGCCGCACCGACACCACCGCCTACATCCAGGACATCCCCAAGACGCAGCAGGAATCCTTCCTCGGCAAGGCCACCTTCAAACTCAGCGATGAAAACGTCGCCACCGTCGAATACCTGCACAGCCGTTCGACCAACCAAAGCAGCATCGCGCCCTCGCCGCTGACCGGCATCACCATGACCTCGGCCAGCCCCTACTATCCGGGCGGCAGCGGCGGCGTGCCTGCCGTGGCCGGGCTGACCGGCGAAAACCTGACCATCAACTGGCGCACTGTGGCGGCCGGCAACCGCATGGGCTACGACACCTCGATCTCCGACCGGCTGGTGCTGGCGTCGGAAGGTCTGGTGGCCGGCTGGGATTACAACGTCGGCCTGACCTATGGCGTCAGCAAGGCATCCAGCGCCTTCATCGGCGGCTACACCAACGACTCGCTGATGAAGGCGGGCGTGCTGAGCGGCATCCTGAATCCGTTCGGCGAGCAGTCGGCCGAGGGCGCCGCCTACATCGACAACGCCCAGCTGCGCGGCGAATACCTGGCCGCGCGCATGACCAGCATCGGCCTCGACGGCAAGATCAGCCGCGAGATTTACCAGCTGCCCGCGGGCGGCGTCGGCTTCGCGATCGGCAGCGAATTCCGTCACGATAAAGCAACGTATGACGTGAACACCGCCCTCGCCTCGCAGGCGTCGAGCTCGGGCTACGCCGATGCGCAGGACCAGGCCGGCCAGCGCAACATCGCCGCGCTGTATTCGGAACTGAGCGTACCGCTGCTGAAGAACCTGGAACTGTCGGCGGCCGCGCGCTACGACCACTACAACGACGTCGGCGGCAGCTTCAATCCCAAGATCGGCCTGCGCTGGGAGGCCAGCAAGCAGCTGCTGTTCAGGACTTCCTACAACACCGGCTTCCGCGCGCCGACGCTGTACGACCTGCATGGCCCGGCCACCTCCACCTTCACCAGCAACGCCTACGACGATCCGGTGCTGTGTCCGGGCGGCGTGGCGGCGGCCGGCGCCAATCCGAACGTGGCCTGCAACCAGCAGCAGTACATCCGCAGCGGCGGCAACCCCAACCTGAAGCCGGAAAAATCCAAGACCTTCGCGCTGGGCGCCGTGTTCGAGCCGACCAACGCGGTCAGCGTCTCGCTGGACTATTTCAACATCAAGATCCGCGACAAGATCGGCACGGTGGCAGAGCAGACCATCTTCGACAACTACGAGAAATACCAGAGCTACTTCGTCTACTCGGCCGACGGCAAAACGCTGCAGTACGTGAACGCGGTGCTGGACAACCTGGGTGAAGTGAAGACTTCGGGCATCGACACCAGCCTGCGCTGGAAGCTGCCGCGCAGCGCCTACGGCAACTTCGTATTCCAGTTCGACGGCACCTGGGTGCACAGCTACAAGTACCAGAACGAGACGGGCGGCGAATTCGTGGAAAACGTCGGCGTGTATGGCGACAACGCGCCGGTGTTCCGCTGGAAGCACAACGCCACGCTGACCTGGAAGAAAGGAGTGTGGAGCGCGAGCCTGGCCAACAAATTCCTGAGCGGCTACGAGGACCAAAACGCGGTGGACGAAGCTTACTACCACCACGTGCGGGCTTACTCGACCTACTCGCTGTCGGGCAGCTACAGCGGTTTCAAGCACACCGACCTGACGGTCGGCATCAAGAACCTGTTTGACAGCAATCCGCCGTACACCAACCAGGGCACCACCTTCCAGAGCGGCTACGATCCACGCTACACCGATCCGCTGGGCCGCACCTTCTACGTGAAAGCGTCCTACAAGTTCTAAAATCCGGGGTCAGTTCTGCCAATCGCACACGAGCCCAGCCGTAGCGTCCGCTACGGCTGGGCTCGTGGGCGATTGGCAGAACTGACCCCGGATTATCAGGCGGTGCCGCCGACGGTGACGCCGTCGATGCGCAGCGTCGGCTGGCCAACGCCGACCGGCACGCTCTGGCCTTCCTTGCCGCACACGCCCACGCCCGGATCCAGCTTCATGTCGTTGCCGATCATGGAGATGCGGTTCATCGATTCCGGCCCGCTGCCGATCAGGGTCGCGCCCTTCACCGGGTAGGTGACCTTGCCGTTTTCGATCATGTACGCCTCGCTGGCAGAGAACACGAATTTGCCGTTGGTGATGTCGACCTGGCCGCCGCCAAAGTTCACCGCGTACAGGCCATTCTTGACCGAGGCCAGGATTTCTTCCGGATCCTTGTCGCCGGCCAGCATGTAGGTGTTGGTCATGCGCGGCATCGGCAGATGCGCAAACGATTCGCGCCGCGCGTTGCCGGTCACCGGCATCTTCATCAGCCGCGCGTTCATGGTGTCCTGGATGTAGCCTTTCAGGATGCCGTCTTCGATCAGCGTGGTGCACTGGGTCGGGTTGCCTTCGTCGTCGATGTTGAGCGAGCCGCGGCGGTCGGCCAGCGTGCCGTCGTCGACCACGGTGACGCCCTTGGCCGCCACGCGCTCGCCGATACGGCCGGAGAAGGTCGAGGAACCCTTGCGGTTGAAGTCGCCCTCGAGGCCGTGGCCCACCGCCTCGTGCAGCAGGATGCCGGGCCAGCCCGGCCCCAGCACGACGGTCATCGGACCGGCCGGCGCCGGCCGCGCGTCCAGGTTGACCAGCGCCGATTTCACCGCGTCGGCCGCGTACTGGTCCAGCAGCGCATCGCTGAAATAGCCGTAGTCGTAACGGCCGCCGCCGCCCGAGGAGCCGACCTCGCGGCGGCCGTTCTGTTCGACGATCACGGTCAGCGACACACGCACCAGCGGACGGATGTCGGCCGCCAGCACGCCGTCGCTGCGCACCACCAGCACCACGTCGTATTCGCCGGCCAGGCTGGCCATCACCTGCACCACGCGCGGGTCCTTGGCGCGCGCCATCTTTTCGATGCGCTCCAGCAGCTTGACCTTGGCGGTGGCGTCCAGCGACACCAGCGGATCGTGCGGCATGTACAGCGAACGGCCGCCGCTCGGCGTCATGGCGCCGGCCACCTTGATCTTGCCGGCGCCGGCGCGGGCGATGGTGCGGGTGGCGGCCGCCGCGTCCAGCAGCGCCGCCTCCGAGATTTCATCGGAGTACGAGAAGGCGGTCTTGTCGCCCGACACGGCGCGCACGCCGACGCCCTGGTCGATCGAGAAACTGCCGGTCTTGACGATGCCCTCTTCCAGGCTCCAGCCCTCGTTCTTGGTGAACTGGAAATACAGGTCGGCATAATCGACCTTGTGGGTGAACATGCTGCCCAGCGTTTTGAGCAGCTTGCCTTCGTCCAGCCCGAACGGCGTCAGCAGGATATCGCGCGCAACGGCCAGGGTGGACAGATTCGGTTCAAATGGCTTCATGGTGATGCTTTCTGTTAAAGGTTACCGCCATTGTAGTGGATATCACATGGTGCGGTGTTTCAGCGCCGGCAGGCTTTCGCGCACGCCTTCCATGAAGGCCGGGTCGATCTCGCCGCGCACTACGCCCTCTCCCTCGGCCAGCACCGCCTTGACCGTGCCCCAGGGGTCGATCAGCATGCTGTGGCCCCAGGTGCGGCGGCCGTTCGGGTGGATGCCGCCCTGCGCCGCCGCCAGCACATAGCACTGGTTTTCGATCGCGCGCGCGCGCAGCAGGATTTCCCAGTGCGCCATGCCGGTGGTGTAGGTGAAGGCGGCCGGCACCACAATCAAGGCCACCGGTCCCATGGCGCGGAACAGCTCCGGGAAGCGCAGGTCGTAGCAGACCGACATGCCGACCTTGCCGACCGGCCCGTCGAACACGCCGACATGCTTGCCCGGCACGATGGTTTTCGATTCGTTGTACGACTCCGTGCCCTTGGTGAAACCGAACAGATGGATCTTGTCGTAGCGGCTGACATGGGCGCCGTCCGGGCCGTAGACCAGGGTGGTGTTGATCACCTTGTCCGCCTGGTCCGAGGTTAGCGGCAGCGTGCCGCCGATCAGCCAGATCTTCAGTTCCTTCGCCAGGCCGGCCATGAATTCCTGAATGGGACCGCTGCCCGGCGGCTCCGCCACCTTGACCTTGTCGCTGTCGTGCAGGCCCATGATGGCCCAGTATTCGGGCAGCAGCACCAGCTGGGCGCCGCCGCGCGCGGCTTCGCTGACCAGGCGGCGGGCGGTGGCGATGTTCTCCTCCACCGTGGGCGAGGAAATCATCTGGATGGCGGCGACGGTGTGGTTCATGGCGCTCCCTTCGGAATGGCGGGTGTGTCGAGTTTGGCGGCGTCGAGCTTGGTGACGGCCGGCGCTTTCCACGGCCCGGTCACCTGCATATGATAAGTCAGCGCCTTCATCACCGGCGCGCTGAGGAACAGCTGCGCCAGGAAACTGCCGAGGCCGATCACCGGGTTGACCGCCAGCCCATACACCAGCGGCGCGGTGCCGAGGTTGACCTCCGGTATCACCACCACGTGCAGGTTGGTGGTTTCGTTGGCGATGTCGGCGCTGCCGTCCATCAGCACGGTGGCCGCGACGCCGTGCATTTTCAGGTTGTCGGTGCGGGCGATGCCGCGGTTGACGTTGACGTTGGCGGTGATGCCGTCGAACGCCAACCCTTCCGAGATGACGTCATGGAAGTCCAGCTTGAGCAGGCGCGGCAAGGCCTGCAGGCTGAGCACGCCCAGCAGCTTGGCCGCGCCCGGATCCTGCTTGAGGAACTGGCCTTTTTCCACATTCATGGCGATCTGGCCGGACAGACTGGGCAGGTCCAGCGAGTATGGCAGGCCCTTCCAGGCGAGGTCGCCCTTCAGCGTGCCCTTGCCGCCCTTCAGCGTGTCGACGTAGCCAAAGCGCTCCAGCAGCTTGCCGGCATCGACGATGTCGAGATTGAAGTTGAGCGTGGTCGTGTGCACGCCCTCCTTGCTGACCCACTTGCCGGTGCCGGACAGTTCGCCGTCGGCATTGCCCAGAGACAGCTTGTTGACGCGCCATTCGCGTGCGCCGCCGAGCTGGGCGTTGTTGGCCTGCAGCTCCAGCCGGCCGAGCGGCTTGTTGAACAGTTCGAATCGCTCGACCACCACGTCCAGCGCCGGGATGGTGGCGGCGGCGCTCTTGCCGTCCAGCAGTTCCTGCACGTCGCTGGAGCGCGATTCCGGGATCACCAGCGTCGACAGGCGCGCGCTCACCTTGCCCAGGCCGGCGCCGGTCGAGGGCTCGGCCCAGGTCAGGTAGCCGTTGGCCTGGGCCGAATCGATGCTGGCCTGCCAGGTGCCTTTCTGGTGCGTGACGCCGACCACCACGTTGTCGAGCTGGCGGTCGCCGATCGCCAGTTCGCTGGCGCGCGCGGCCACGGTATCGGGCAGCACGTACTGATTCATGTCGACCGCGTCGGCCGCGCCGGCGCCGCTGTCGGCCGCGCCGCCGCCGATCGCCGCGCCGAAGTCCAGCCACTGGTCGATGTTCAGCGTGCGCAGATTGATGTTGAACGCCAGGCCGCTGTCCGGCTCCGGCGCCGCCGTGTTGACGCCGATGCCGCCGCGCACCACTTTCCAGTGCTGTTTGGGCTGCTTCTGGCGCTGGTAACGCGCGGCAATGCCGTTGCCGAGGCCGATGCGGATATCGTCGTGCAGCAGGCCGGCCGCGTCCGGATTCAGGGCGCTGGTCAGCACGAAGCGCAGCGGCATCGCGTCCAGCGGCGATTTTTTCACCGGCGCCGGCAGGTCCAGTCCCAGCCCGGTCAGGCTGGAATCGACCGCCACCACCACCTGATGGTCGCGCACCGTCACCGTGCCGTTGTAGCGCGTGCCGCCGCTGAAGTGATCGGCCAGGCGCTGCATGGCCGGCATCTGGTAGGTCTGGCGGAAACCGTCCACCGTCATCTGCCCGCCCAGGCGCACGATGATGGCGCCATCGGCCTGGCTGCCGCCGGTGATCGCCACCGGGCCGCCAAGGAAGTTACCGGAAAGCTGGTTGAGGTTGACGCCCCGCTCGTTGAATTCGATCTTGCCCTGCGCACCCTTGACCACCGGCAGATCGTTCATCAGTACGATATCGTTGCCGCCCAGCGCCAGCGCGCCCTGCACCTTGGTGTCGATCGCGTGCGCCAGCGGAATGCGCAGGCTCAGCGCCAGTTTGGCGTTGCCGCTGGCCTGGGTTTCGTCGGTGAAGTGGGAAATCCATTCCAGCACCGGACTCAGCGTCACGTATTTGAGGAATTCCTGCATGGCGCCGGCGGCGTTGCCGTCGATCTCCAGCATGGAATCGTGCAGTGTCAGGTCCGGGATCACCGCCTTGACGCCGTTCAGCGCCACGCCGGCGGTGGTGGCGGTGTCGCCGCGGATTTCCATGCGCGCGCGCTCGAACACGAAGCTGCCGTTGATGTGCTCGGCCTGCGGCCACAGCGGCAGCGGCTTGCCGTCCTTGCCGAGTTCCTTGCCTTCTCGCAGATAATGTCCGGGCTCGTAGTTGAGCCTGGCGTCGACCAGCTTGCCGGCGACGCGGAATTCGCCATGCGCCTTGTCCTCGCCGTGGAAGGGGAAACGCGCCAGGTCGCCGCGCAGGCGCACGCTGACGTCGGTGGCGGTGCCGCCTTCCAGCGCGCCGGTCAGCCAGGCGTGCAGGTCGCGCGGGGTCTGCATCGGCAGATAGCGGCCGATGCGGTTGATCTGGAAGCCGCTCAGGGTACCGCTCAGGTCGGCCTTGCCCGGTCCCGTGCCGGCCAGCGGGATCAGGTGCGTGCCCTGCAGCGTGCCGCGCAAGCCTTCCTGCTCGAAGTCCAGGTCGTCGATCTGGAACAGCAGCTCGTTGTTGGCTTCGAACGACCAGCGCGCCTTGAGGTTCAGGTGGTCGAACGGCATCGACGGTTCGGCGAAATAGTCCGGCATCTGCAGCACCAGTTGCTGCGAATTCAGGTTGAAGCTGCCGCCTTGTTCGGTGGCGTCGATCGAGCCGCTGAGGTTGTCGAAGCCGGGGATGGCCGGCATGCCGGCAATGGCCGGGGTTTTGGCGGTCTTCGGCTGCGCCAGGCGCGGCGGTTGCGGCTTGAGGCCCATGCCGACCAGCTCGCCCTTGACGCGGTAGGTCTGCAGGGCCGGGAAGGTGCCCTGCCATTCGGCCGAGAAGTTTTGCAGCAGGCCGCTGGGGGCGTAGGCTTCCAGCATCTTGTGCTGGCGCTCGCTCAGCGGCAGGCGCGCGGCCAGGCCGGCCAGGGTCCGCAGATCGAGCTGCGGCGCGCGCAGTTCCACCTTTTCCGGCCTGGCGCCTGCCGCCGCCACGTAGCGCTCGGACAGCGAGGTCGGCGCCATGCTCAGGCCATCGCGCGTCACCAGGGTCAGCTTGCTCAGTTCCAGGCTGTGGCCCAGCGCGCCGAAGGCCGGCGCCGCCACCCCCTGGCGCGCGGCCGGTGGCCGGATATCCTCATGCACGGCGATGCGCCCGCTCAGCTGCCGCAGGTCCAGCAGCGGCAATTCCTTGCCCAGCACGCCGGTTACATTGCTGAGGCCGACATCGGCGGTGATGCCGGTCAGGCGCGACTGGTCGACGCCGACCCAGGCGCGCAGCGAGCCGCTGCCGCTGCTCAATTCGAACGGGTAATCGAGCCAGGTCTTCCAGGCCAGCAGATCGGTATTGCGGATGTCGGCGTACAGTTCGCCCTTCCACATCGAGAAATTCGACACGCGGGCGCCGAAGGCCGGGTGGCTGAATTCGGCGCGTACATCGAGCGGCGCCGCCAGCGCGGCCGGCGGCGTGGCGCGCAGCGCCAGCTGATGGCGCAGCCACTGGTTGCGCAGCACCACGGTGACGTTGTCCAGCGCCAGCGGCGGCGCCGCGCGCAGTTGGTCGGTCCACTGCAGCCGCCCCTCGCGGATCACGATCTCGCGCTGGGTCAGCAGCCAGTCCAGGCCCTTGCCGTCGCTCGGCTTGCTGAGGTCGACGTAAATGCCGGCCACGTACAGCTTGCCGTCCGCTTCGCGCCGGATCGCCAGCTCGGGGCGGTTCAGCTCCAGCGAACTGAAACGCACGGTGCCGGCGATGCTCCACCACGACATGGTGGCGGCCACGCTGGGCAGGGTCAGCGCCGGCCGGCCCTGGCGGTCGTGCAGCACCACCTCGCCCAGGAACAGGCTGGGGCGGAAGCCGTGCCAGGACGCGTACACGCGCGAGATCGTCACCTGGTTGCCGAGCGCGCGGCTGGCGGCCTGCTCGAGGTCGCCCTTGTAGTGGTCGATATTCGGCAGCACCACGTAGCGCAGCGTCAGGAACAGGATGGTGAAGGCAAAGTACACCAGCAGCGCCAGCTTCAGGGTGAAGCCCAGCACGTGGTGGGTGGCCAGATTGCAGATCCGATAGGCGGCACGGAGCCGGTGCCAGCGCGCGGCCAAGCGGCCCTCGCCTGTCACAGTCTCCTCTTCCGGTTTTTGCATTAATACGCTAATAAATCAGGCCACGCTTCAAATAAATCGCTACACTCGGTTTTTCAAGCTGTTAAGCCGGGGCTGCCATTCTACCCCATGGTGCCGCCCGTACAGCGCCCCAAAGGGTGGGTTTGCGCGGGTTTTACATGCTTGTGCCGATACCAACTTACCAAATTCACCATAGTGCCGATGAGTTCACCGTCCGTTTCGCGTTTTTACCAGCGTTGGCTGTCCGCCGCCCCCGACCGCGCCGCCAAGATCGATGAAGTAGCGCAATTATCGCTTGCCCGGATCGATCTGGCTGAATATTTAGCAAAGGAAGCCGCTGGCGGCCTGCCGCTGATACGCGCCATGCGCCGGTTGCGCAATTTGCTGGTGTGCGGACTGATACGGCGCGACCTCGAGGGCCAGGCCAACCTGGCCGAGGTGGTGGAGGCGATGACACGCTTTGCCGACTTTGCCGTTCAGCAACATCTGGCCGAACTGCATGCGGACATGGTGGCCGCGCACGGCGCGCCGATCGGCCGCGATTCCGGCCTGCCGCAGCAAATGATGGTGCTGGCCATGGGCAAGCATGGCGGCGGCGAGCTCAACGTCTCGTCCGACATCGACCTGATCTTCGTCTACCCCGAGGATGGCGACACCGCCGCCGGACCGGGCCAGCGCACGCTGTCCAACCATGAATTCTTCGTGCGGCTGGGGAAAAAGCTGATTGCCGCGCTGGCCGAGATCACCGAGGACGGCTACACCTTCCGGGTCGACATGGCGCTGCGGCCGAACGGCAATTCCGGGCCGCTGGCGGCCAGCCTGGCCATGGTCGAGCGCTACCTGATCGTCCAGGGCCGCGAGTGGGAGCGCTACGCCTGGGTCAAGGCGCGCGCGGTCACCGGGCGCGCCGAGGACATCGCCGCGCTGGACGCGATCGTGCGGCCGTTCTGTTTCCGCCGCTACCTGGACTTTGGCGTGATCGACGCGATCCGCAACATGCACGCGCAAATCCGCGCCGAGGTCAACCGCCAGGAACGGCTGCATCCGGACCGCAGCAACAACGTCAAGCTGGGCCGCGGCGGCATCCGCGAAATCGAATTCCTGTCGCAGGTGTTCCAGCTGATCCGCGGCGGCCGCGACGCCGCCCTGCGCGACCGCTCGACCCGCACCACCTTGCGCATCCTGGCCGAAAAAGGGCTGCTCAGCCACGCCATCGTCTACCAACTGCTGGCTTCTTACACCTTCTTGCGCAATCTCGAGCACCGTCTGCAATACCTGGACGATGCCCAGACCCACACCCTGCCCGCCAACGAAGCCGACCTGCAGACCGTGGCGCAAATGATGAACCTGGCTGACGGCGCCGCCCTGCTGGCCCAACTGGAGGCGCACCGCCAGTTCGTCGCCGGCCAGTTCGACGAAATGTTCTCGGACAAGAGCGGCAGCAGCGAGAATGACATCGAATTGCAATCGAGTAACGAATGCGCCGATCCCGACAACCGCGAGGTGATGGTCGGCCGCTTCACCGCGCTCGGCTTCGACGATCCGGAAGGCGCGGCGCGGCGCTTGATCGCCACCTGGCAGGCGCCGCGGCTGCAATCGCTGCCCGAAGCCAGCCGCAACAAGCTGCAGGGGCTGATCAACGCGGCGCTGCCGCTGATCGTCCAGACCGCCAGCGAATCGAGCGCCGGCAACCAGATGGCCACCCTGGGCCGGCTGCTGGATTTCTTGGAGGCAATCGCGCGCCGCTCGGCCTATCTGTCGCTGCTGACCGAGTACCCGCACACGCTGGCGCGGGTGATCCGCATGGTGCACGCCAGCGGCTGGGCGGCGCAATTCCTCAGCCAGCACCCGATCCTGCTGGACGAACTGCTGGACGACCGCGTGCACGACGCCGTGTTCGACCCGGCGGCGGTGGCGGCCGACATCGCGCGGCAGCTGGCGGCCGTGCCGGGCGACACCGAGCGCCAGATCGATATCCTGCGCGAAATTCACCACGCCCAGCTGTTCCACCTGCTGGCGCAGGACCTGGCCGGTGACCTGACGGTGGAAAAGCTGGCCGATTACCTGTCGGCGCTGGCCGACACCATCGTCGCCGCCACCATCCAGGCGGTGTGGCAGACCGTGGCCACGCGCCACCGCGAGGTGCCGCGGTTTGCCGTCATCGCCTACGGCAAGCTGGGGGGCAAGGAGCTGGGCTATGTATCCGACCTCGACGTGATTTTCCTATACGACGACGCCGACCAGGACGCGCCGGCCCAGTACGCCAAGCTGGCGCAGCGTTTCATCACCTGGATGACTTCGCACACTTCGGCCGGCATCCTGTTCGACATCGACACCGCGCTGCGGCCGGACGGCGCCAGCGGCATGCTGGTGTCGAGCGTGAACGCGTTCGAAAAATATGAAAACAACGCGGCCTGGGTGTGGGAACACCAGGCGCTGACCCGCGCCCGCTTCTGCGCCGGCGACGCCGCCATCGGCCTACGCTTCGAGCAAATCCGCGAGGCGGTGCTGCGCCAGGAACGGCCGGCCGACGGCCCGCTCAAACCGGAGGTGATCGCCATGCGCAAGCGCATGCACGACGCCAAGCCCAACACCTCGGCGCTGTTCGATCTGAAAAACGATCCGGGCGGCATGATCGACATCGAGTTCATCGTGCAGTTCCTGGTGCTGCGGCACGCCGCCGCCTGGCCGCAGCTGACCGCCAATTCCGGCAACATCGCCCTGCTCAAGTTGTGCGCGGAGCTGGGCTTGATCGATGCCGGGCTGGCCGCCAGCGTGGCCGACGCCTACCGCAAGTACCGCAAGCTGCAGCACCAGCTGCGCCTGCAGGGCCAGGATCTGGCGCGTATCGCGCCGGCCCAGGTGGGCGAGCATCCGGCCCAGGTCATGGCGTTGTGGCACGCCATCTTCGGTCCGGACGCCATCGCCTGAGGGATGCCATGAAGGCAATGATCGCAGCGGCGATGTTATCCCTGGGCTTGCTGCCGGCCAGCGCGCCGGCGGCCGCCGGCAAGGCCACACCGGCGGAAGCCGTTGCAATGGTGCAACGCGCAAAAGCGCTGATCCAATCCGCCGGAAGAGAGAGGGCGTTCGCCGCCATCGCTGATCCAGCCAACCGTGACTTCCACGATCGCGACCTCTATATATTCGTTTATAGCCTGAATGGCGTCGCTTTAACTCATGGCAATAACCCAAAAATGGTGGGACGCCAGCTGATAACCATGAAAGATAATGAGGGAAAACTCATTATAAAAGAAATGACGGCCATCGCCAAAAATCATGGCAGAGGTTGGCTGGATTATAAATGGCCCAACCCCGTCACCAAGGAAGTTGAATCCAAGGCCGCTTACGTCGAAAAGCTGGACGATATGCTGATCGGCTCCGGCATCTACCGATAACGGCTTCCCGCCTCTCACAGCGCACCTTTCCCCCGTTTGTCCACTGCCCATCCTTGGTGCATTTTTCGTGAAACTCATGCAACTTTCTGGCATGAGGATGCCAAAAATTGGCATCTTTCCCACAATTATGATTGTTTAATCCGGCACACCCACGTATTCCCCTACGCGTTTTTCGTAGACATTATTCCAACCTCCCCACCTGCTTCATCATTATAAAAAATAATAATCTCGCCGTGGTTTGAAATGAATCGGCCGATATCTCCATTTCATTTTCTTCGGCCATGACTATTTTCTTCGGCGATAAAATAGCAATCCATTTTCTACTGTTGATTTAACTCAACTTGTTACCACCAGTGCACTGTTGCTTTTCTGCGAATGATGCTTTTTTTGCGTGGCTTTACGTTTACAAGATGACCACTGAGTAGGTACAGTTGACTGGTTAAACTAAAAAATTTAACAAAAATATAACGGAGAGTTGTTTCAATACACCCTAAGGAGTTCCCCAATGATGAAGGAAACAGTGTTGTCCCGTTCCGTACGCATGATCTGCGTAGCCGGCATGGCGATGAGCGCACATGCAGCATTTGCCCAGGATGCTGCGCCAGCTGATACCGTACAGAAAGTTCAGATTACCGGTTCGCGCCTGATGTCCCCAAGCGCCGAATCGCCAACGCCGCTGCAGATCCTGACCTCGGCCGACATCGCCGCGTCGGGCGTCGTGAACCTGCAGGACCTGCTGCAGAAGAACCCGACCCTGGGTACCCCGACCCTGAGCCGTACCAACTCCAACTTCCTGACCTCGGGCGGCGGTGTGTCCACCGTCAACCTGCGTAACCTGGGCGACTCGCGTACCCTGGTACTGGTCAACGGCCGCCGCTTCGTGTCCGGCGTGCCGGGCGACACTGCGGTCGACCTGAACACCATTCCGGTCGATTTCATCGAACGCGTGGAACTGCTGACCGGCGGCGCTTCGGCGACCTACGGCTCGGACGCGGTGGCTGGTGTGGTCAACATCATCCTGAAGAAAAATTTTGAAGGCGTCACCGTCGACGGTTCGGTCGGCAAGAGCGACCGCGGCGACGACTACAAGAAAAAACTGGCCATCACCTTCGGCACCACCAGCGCCGACGGCGGCAGCAACATCATGGGTCACTTCGGCTATTCGAAGCAGGGCTCGGTGATGTCGAAAGACCGTCCTAACCTGGGCGCGGCCGTCGACCAGTATTCGCTGTCCGAAGCCGTCACCGGCGACGTGCGCGACATTTTCAAAACCACTGCGCCGTTCTACTCCAGCTTTGCGCCGCAAGGCCGCTTCTTCTACGGCTCGGGCAAGACCGCCGGCAACTTCACCTACGACAAGAACGGCAACGTCATTCCGTTCGACACCAACGGCGCCAACGGCGCGGCGACCGGTTTCAACCGTTCGGAATACCGCACCATCGCCGTGCCAACCGAACGCTACCTGTTTGCCACCAACGGCAACCTGAAGCTGAACGAGAAACACAGCGCCTTCTTCGAGGGCACCTATGCCTCGACCAAGGTCGACACCAACATCGAGCCGTTCCCGCTCGATTCGGCCAATGTGTACCAGGGTACCGGCGGCGTGCTGCCGGGCGAAACCCTGGTCAACGGCGTCAAGGTCCGCAATCCGCTGATCCCGGATTACCTGTGGAACCGCATGACCGACACCGACGAGGACGGTCTGAAGGATTACCACTTCACCCGCCGCCTGTCGGAGTTCGGCCCGCGCCACTCGACCGTCAACCGCGGCACGCTGCGTCTGGCCACCGGTCTGAAAGGCACCCTGCCGTTCACCGAAGACTGGAACTATGAAGCCTTCATGAGCTACGGCCGCACCACCGAGTCGCAAAGCTCGACCGGCCAGGTCAACGTGATGAGCATGCGCAATGCGCTGGCCGCCATTCCCAACCCGGACGGCGGCGTGATGTGCGCGGACGCCCAGGCGCGTGCCGAGGGTTGCGTACCGATCAACATCTTCGGCTTGAACACCATCAGCCCCGAAGCGCTGAAATACGTCACCGCGCCAGGTTCGCTGGAAACCGCGATCACCCAGAAGATCGCCGGCGCCACCATCAGCGGCGAACTGCCGTGGGGTCTGCCTGCCGGCAACATCGGCGTGGCTGGCGGCTTCGAATGGCGCAGCGAGGATTCGAGCTCGGTGGCCGACCCGCTGACCCAGGCTGGTCTGAACGCCGGCAACGCGATCCCGCCGACCTACGGCAGCTTCATCGTGCGTGAAGAATTCGTGGAAACCCAGGTACCGCTGCTGAAAGACCAGAAGTTCGCCAAGAACCTGGACTTCCGCGCCTCGTTCCGTCATGGCGACTACTCGACCGTGGGCATCACCAAGAGCTGGAACTACGGCTTTGAATGGGCGCCGATCTCGGACATCAAGTTCCGCGGCACCAAGGCGGTCTCGACCCGCGCGCCGAACATCAACGAACTGTACTCGCCGCCGACCCAGGACTTCCCGTCGGGCATCGTCGACCCATGCGAGGGTGTGACCGCCACCAGCAACGACCCGCGCAGCATCGCCTGCCGCGCGGCGCCGGGCGTGAACGCCAACATCGCTGCCAACGGCGGCGTGTTCACCCTGACCCAGGCCGACATCCAGGGCATCAGCGGCTACAACCGCGGCAACCCGGACCTGAAGGCCGAACGCGGCAAGTCGGGCACCGTGGGCGTGGTGATCACCCCGACCTCGATCCCGATGCTGAGCAAGTTCACCTTCACGGCTGACTACTTCAACATCCGCATCGAAGACGCGATCGTCAGCACCCCGCGCCAGTTCACCCTGCAACAGTGCTACGGCGGCGGCAATCCGGTGTACTGCCAGTTCATCACCCGTCGTCCGACGGCCGAAGGTTCGGCCAGCGCCGGTTCGATCAAGTATTCCGACACCGGCGTGTCGAACAGCGGTGGCCTGGGCACCCGCGGCGTCGACCTGACCGCCTCGTGGGCGGACAAAGTCGGTCCTGGCCGCCTGAGCGCCAAGCTGTCGTACACCTACCTGAAGACGCTGTGGAACGTGCCGCTGCCGGGCGAAGCGGCGGATGAATCGGCGGGTGAAGTCGAGTCGCCACGCAACAAGGCCGTGCTGAACCTGGCCTACAAGTGGGGCGCCTTCGGCATCAACACCACCACCAGCTACACCGGCCGCGTCAAGCTGGACGACCAGTTCCTGAACACCTACGACAATCCGGAACTGGCGCCGAAAATCGGTGCGTACGTCTCCACCGACTTCCAGCTGACCTACGACGTGAAGAAGAACTACCAGTTCTACTTCGGCATGGACAACGCCTTCGACAAGAAAGCGCCGCCTATCGTCAGCGGTCTGCCAGGCAACACCACCGGTACCGAGACCGACGCTTCGGCTTACGATCCGATCGGCCGCCGCTACTACCTGGGCCTGCGCGTGTCGCTGTAATCTGTCCCGGCCTGCCCCGCGGGGCAGGCTGCAAGACAAAAAAAAACCCTCGCGGCGCAAGCCGCGAGGGTTTTTTACTGGCTGCGCCGGGATTATTACTTGGCGTTCATCAGCGCTACGGTGGTGTCCAGCATGCGGTTGGAGAAGCCCCACTCGTTGTCGTACCACGACGAGACTTTCACCAGGCGGCCCGAGACCTTGGTCAGGGTGGCGTCGAAGTTCGACGAGGCCGGGTTGTGGTTGAAGTCCACCGATACCAGCGGCTCGGTCTGGTAGGTCAGCACGCCGGCCAGCGGGCCTTCGGCCGCCGCCTTCATGATGGCGTTGACTTCGTCCACGGTGGTGTCGCGCTTGGCGATGAACGACAGGTCGACGATCGAGACGTTGATGGTCGGTACGCGGATGGCGTAGCCGTCCAGCTTGCCGTTCAGCTCAGGCAGCACCAGGCCGACCGCGGCGGCCGCGCCGGTCTTGGTCGGGATCATCGAATGGGTGGCCGAACGCGCGCGGCGCAGGTCTTCGTGCATGACGTCGGTCAGCACCTGGTCGTTGGTGTAGGCGTGCACGGTGGTCATCAGGCCGTTTTCCAGGCCGATGGCGTCGTTCAGCGGCTTGACCAGCGGCGCCAGGCAGTTGGTGGTGCACGAGGCGTTCGAGATCACGGTGTCCGAGGCCTTCAGCACGCCGTGGTTGACGCCGTACACGATGGTCGCGTCCACGTCCTTGCCGCCCGGGGCCGAGATGATGACTTTCTTGGCGCCGCCCTTCAGGTGGGCCGATGCCTTTTCCTTGGTGGTGAAGAAGCCGGTGCACTCCAGCACCACGTCCACGCCCAGCTCGCCCCACGGGATTTCTGCCGGGTTGCGCTGCGCGAACACGCGGATCTTGTCGCCGTTCACGATCATGTTGTCGCCGTCGACTTCCACAGTGCCGGGGAACTTGCCGTGCGCGGTGTCGTAGCGGGTCAGGTGGGCATTGGCCTTGGCGTCGCCCAGGTCGTTGATGGCCACGATCTGGATGTCTTGCTTCTTGCCGCCTTCGTAGAAGGCGCGCAGCACGTTACGGCCGATACGGCCATAGCCATTGATTGCAACTTTGATCGTCATACGTTTGCTCCTTGAATAATATTAGTACCGCAATCAGCGATTATAGATTAAGCAATGACAGATTTGACTTTGGCCACCACGTTTTCCACGGTAAAGCCGAAATGCTTGAACAGCACGCCTGCCGGAGCGGATTCACCGAAGCTATCGATGCCGACAACAGCGCCTTCCAGACCGACGTACTTGTACCAGAAATCGGTGACGCCGGCTTCGATTGCCACGCGGGGCACGCCCTTGGTCAGCACGGCCGCCTTGTAAGCGGCGTCCTGACGGTCAAATACATCGGTCGACGGCATCGACACCACGCGCGCGACGATGCCTTCCGCCGCCAGCGCCGAGGCGGCCGCCTGCGCCAGTTCGATTTCCGAACCGGTGGCGATCAGCGTCACCTGCGCGTCGGCCGCTTCGCGCAGCACGTAGCCGCCGCGCGCGATGTCGGCGATCTGCGCCGCGCTGCGCTCCTGGTACGGCAGGTTCTGGCGCGAGAAGATCAGCGTCGACGGGCCATCCCTGCGCTGCACCGCCGCGCCCCAGGCCACCATCGATTCGGTGGTGTCGCACGGACGCCAGTTGTCCAGGTTGGGGATCAGGCGCAGCGACGAGACGTGCTCGACCGACTGGTGGGTCGGGCCGTCCTCGCCCAGGCCGATCGAATCGTGGGTGAACACGAAGATCGAACGTTGCTTCATCAGCGCGGCCATGCGCAGCGCGTTGCGGCTGTAGTCGGCGAAGGTCAGGAAGGTGGCGCCGAACGGGATGTAGCCGCCGTGCAGGGCGACGCCGTTCATGATCGCCGACATGCCGAACTCGCGCACGCCGTAGTTGATGTGGTTGCCCGGCTGGCCGGAACGCACCGGGGTGATTTCCTTCCAGTTGGTCAGGTTGGAGCCGGTCAGGTCGGCCGAGCCGCCGAGGAATTCCGGCAGCACCGGCGCCAGCGCCTGGATGGCGTTCTGGCTGGCCTTGCGGGTGGCGATGTTTTCCTTCTTCTCGACGGTCGAGGCGATGCCGGCCGCCAGGGTGGCCGCGAAGTTGTCCGGCAGATCGCCGGCCATGCGGCGGCTCAGCTCGGCCGCTTCGGCCGGGTATTTGGCGCTGTACTCGGTGAACTTGGCGGTCCAGTCGGCCTCGTGTTTGGCGCCGGCCGATTTGAAGTCCCAGGCCGCGTAGACGTCGCCCGGGATCTCGAACGGCGCCGCGCTCCAGCCGATGTATTCACGGACGGCCGCCACTTCCTTCTCGCCCAGCGCGGCGCCGTGCACCTTGTCGCCGCCCTGCAGATTCGGCGAACCCTTGCCGATCACGGTCTTGCAGCAGATCAGGGTCGGCTTGTCGGCCTGCTTGGCGGCGGCGATGGCGGCCGAGACGGCGGCCACGTCGTGGCCGTCGACCGCGCGGATCACGTTCCAGCCATAGGCTTCAAAGCGGGCCGGGGTGTCGTCGGTGAACCAGCCTTCGACCTTGCCGTCGATGGAGATGCCGTTGTCGTCGTACAGCGCGATCAGTTTTTTCAGGCCCAGGGTGCCGGCCAGCGCGCAGGCTTCGTGCGAGATGCCTTCCATCAGGCAGCCGTCGCCGACGAAGGCGTAGGTGTAATGGTCGACCACGTCCAGGCCCGGCTTGTTGAACTCGCTCGCCAGCAGCCATTCGGCCAGCGCCATGCCGACCGCGTTGGCGATGCCCTGGCCCAGCGGACCGGTGGTGGTTTCCACGCCCGGGGTGTAGCCGACTTCCGGGTGGCCCGGGGTCTTCGAGTGCAGCTGGCGGAACGACTTGATGTCATCCATGGTCACCGCGTAGCCGCTCAGGTGCAGCAGCGCGTAGTGCAGCATCGAGCCGTGGCCGTTGGACAGCAGGAAGCGGTCGCGGTTCACCCATTTCGGATTGGCCGGGTTGTGGCTGTAATGGCCGGACCACAGAGCCACGGCGATTTCGGCCATGCCCATCGGCATGCCTGGGTGGCCGGAATTGGCCTTCTGGACGGCGTCCATTGCCAGCGCGCGGATCGCATTGGCCATTTGGGTGTGGGGGAGCGTAGAAGTCATCGTCGATATCACGAAAGTATGGAAACTGGATGCAATTGCAACTGAACGGGGGCGTGCCGGCTTGCTTAACCTCTTATTTTACCAGACCCCGGTGGGCATAAAAAAAAACCGCCGTGCGAACACGGCGGTTTCCTGCATGCCGGCCGGGGCCGGCATGGGCTGCGCTTAGAAGCGGTGGTTGTATTCCACCGTGAACTTGGCGGCGCGTGGCGGCGTGTAGCTGATCACGCGGCCGTAGGTCGAGGCGACCGTGGTGCCGTCCAGGTTGTAGGTCTCGTCGATGGTCTGCGCGGTCTGCTTGTTGAAGACGTTGAAGACATCGACTTTGACCGACAGGCCCTTGATCATTGCCGGACGGTAGGTCAGGTTGGCATCCAGGCGGATATCCCATGGCAGACGGCCCAGCGAGCCACGTGGGGTTTCCTTGTCGCAGTAGAAGTACACCGAACCGTAGTCGTCGATGCCTTCCGGGATGTCCGGACGGTTGCCGAAGCAGCTGCGCGGACGGCCCGAGGCGGCCAGGAAGTTACCGCCGACGATCCATTCCTTGGTGACTTCGTAGAAGCCGAAGGCCTTGACCTGGTGCTCGCGGTCGTTCGGCAGCAGGCCGTTGGCGCCGACCATCAGCGGCCAGTTATCCCAGGTCGAGGTCGCGGCGACGTCGGTCTGGGCATTGTCGGAACGGGTCTGGCCTTCGGTGTTGCCCTTGCTGCGCGACCAGGTGTAGTTCACGCGACCGTACCAGCCGTTGCGCATCGGGTGTTCCAGGAACAGGTCCAGCGCGGTGTAGGTCCGCTTGGCCTTGTCGAACTGCAGGTCGGCCTTGGTCAGGTGCACCGTCGAGTAGTTGCTGCCGGTGCCGGCGAAGTCCACCAGGAAGGTGTTGTCCTCGCCCGGGTTGAACGAGGCGCAGTTGAAGCCGCCGTAGTGCGAGGCGTCGACGTTGTTGCGCTTGGCCCAGGCCAGGATAGGCGATGGATCGCAGAAGTCGTCAATGGTGGCCTTGAGGTCGCGGTAGGTCACTTTGGCGCCGAAGTTCAGCTCTGGCGACCAGGCTTTTTCGAAGCCCAGGGTGATCTCGTCCTGGTACGACGGGTCGATGCCCAGCGCGGTCAGGGTCTTCGGATCCTTGGCCTGGCCCACTTCGTTATTGGTCGAGAACACGCCGGTCAGCGGCACCAGGCCGGTCGGCTGGCCCTGCGCATCGGTGCCGGTATAGGTGAAGACCTGACGCACGTTCAGCGAACGGCTGGCGCCGCGCACTGCCAGGTGGGTCGGGATCTGCAGCGCGTAACGGCCGGCGCTGCCGAACACTTTCAGCGAGGCGTCGCCGTTGGCATCCCATACCGCCGCCACGCGCGGGGTGACGAAGTTCTTCACTTCCAGGAAGGTGACACCGTCGCCGTTCTTGTTCTTGAAGTTTTCGTTACGCAAGCCGACGGTGACCAGCAGATCTTTGGTGGCTTGCCACTGGTCTTCCAGGTACTGCGCCGACTGGTCGGAACCGGCCGAGGTGGTATCGTCGAAGATACGCTTGGTCACGTAGTAACCCTGGGTGCCCAGGCCGCCGCCGCTGGCAGGCGCTACCAGTTTGCCGTCGCCGAAGCTGATCGGAGTGGTCGGCGAATTGACGTGGCCGTAGGTCCAGGAACCGCCGCCGCCGATCACCTGACCGGCGCCTTCGGAGCTCAGCTTGTTGTCATCCAGACCGGCACGGAACTTGTGCTCGGTCCACTTGTATTCCACGTCCAGACGCTTGGACTTGATCTTGCTCGAGGCGTCGTTGGCCGACACGTTGCCGCTCAGGGTCTGGGTGGTGGTGTAGTTCAGGCCCGGATAACGCGCGGCCACCGGGGCGTTCACCTGGAACAGGTCGCCGGTGGTCGGCGTGCCGATCACATCGTAGCGCGACTCGTTCTTGGTTTTGCTCTGACCATACAGCGCGGTCACGGTCAGATTGTCGGTGATGTTACCGATGTAGCGCAGGATCTGGGTTTCCGCGCCAACCGACGGGTTGTAGGTGGAGTCGTTCTTGTAGTGCTGCGACGCCGTGGCCGTGTTACCGTGGGTGAAGGTGTTGTAGTCGTAGCTGTACAGCTGACGATCGGTCTTCGGCGTATCGCCGAGGAAGGTCGCTTCCAGGCGGTGATTGTCGGTGATGTTCCAGTCGAACTTGCCCATGTAGCGCTGGATCTTGTCCTGTTTCTCTTCCCAGCCGGTGGTGGCGTTGGAGGTCGAGGTGCGCGTGCCCAGCGTGTTCAGGGTGGCGTTGGTGCCGGCTTCTTCCGACTTGCGCTCCTCCACCGACACGAACATGAACAGTTTGTCCTGGATGATCGGACCGCCGACGTAGGCGCCGTAGATTTTCTCGGTGCGGGTATTGTCCTGGTTGCGACGGAACAGGGTGCCGTCAGTGCTCTTGTTTTCCGACTTGCCGGTCACGGCATAGTAGCTGTCCTTGTAGGCGGCACGGGTCGAGTTGGGCTCGATGCTGAAGCTGGCGCCGGCTTCCCAGGTGTTGGTGCCGCTCTTGGTGGTGATGTTGACCACACCGCCGACCGAACGGCCGAACTCGGCGCCGAAGCCGCCGGTCAGGATCTGCGCCTGGGCGATCGCGCCGAACGGCAGTTCCGAGGCGCCCAGCTGGGTCAGCGGGTTGGTGACCGGGAAACCGTTGATGTAGTAGGCGTTTTCGGACGCGCCGCCGCCGCCGAACGAAGCACCGGCCGCGTAACGCGAGTCGGCACGGGTGGTGTTCGGGGCCAGCTGGATGATCGCATCGACGCTCTGGGCGATCGGCAGTGCGGCCAGTTCCTTGGCGGTGAAGGTGGCGCCGTTGTTCGAGTTGGAAATGTCGATGCGGCTGCGGCGGCCGGTCACCTGCACGGCTTGCACCGAGGACAGGAACGAGGCATCCACGCCCTGGCCGATCAGCACGTCGATCTCCTGGGTCTTGGCGACCGCGCCATTGCGCATCAGTTCAACCTTGTAGTGGCCAGCGGCCATCGCGGTCGCCGTGTAGCGGCCGGAGGCATCAGGGGTGACCACACGGCGCGCGCCCGTATCGGTGTTGGACAGGACCACGCTGGTGCCGGCCGGCGACTCGATGTTACCAAAAATCGTACCGGAAGCATTCGATTGCGCAGTTGCCACAGGAACCACCGCAGCGCTCAGCGCGGCAGCACTGAACGCCACCTGCAACGCGCGGACGAGAACAGTTTTTTTTAACATTAATTTTCCCTGAATATACTAAAAATAACAGCCCGGATAAGGCTGTGTCGCATCAATGCTTGCAGCCGCCTAAAGCTGACGGACGGCGCTCACAATTCTCTCATCTGATGGGATTCGACTGGAGGAAATTATAAATTCCCGCATCGTCCATTTCGACAGGTTATTTATAAGACCATGCGGGCCGTGCCACTGTCAATAAAGTCAACCTTGCTGGTGCAGACATACAACACTAATTTTTTTCCCAGCAAAATCAGTAACATAGGCACACATCACCAAAATGGTGCGGACGCAAACACGCCTGCCCCATTTCAGGACAATATCAGCGCGAGCATGCACTGAAAAAATCAGTCTGGTTAATGAGACCAGGTTTACGTTATATGGGAACTAAGGGCTTTTTCTCGAACGGAGAATATCCTGACGCATTTTAAAATCAAGATCATTCTCACGATTTATAACATCGTAAGTCAGCTTGTTTTTCGCCGCCTGATCTTCCACCGCCTTATTGTTTTCGCCCGCGAATTTTTCCGTGGCGGTTTTCCAGGCCTGATTTTCCGCCATGATGGTATCGGCCAGCTGGCGCGGTTCGACTGTCAGCTGGCGGCCGGTGCGCTCGATCAGGGCGGCCGCGCGCTGATACTCTTCGTTACTCATAAGCTTGAGCACGTCGGGCGGGATGGTTTTGGTGGCCGGCAGACTGTTATTGATTCCCAGCACGAAGCGGCCATAGCATTCAGTCCAGGCGACCACGCCAGCGTTGACGGTGTGGATTTCCTGATTGGTCTTGGACACGGCGGGAATGGTCGGCCGCACGCAGTGATAGTTTTCGTAGCGCAGCGCGGCGCCGTCGTAACTGGTGACGTAATACGCGATATCGGCCTGGCGCCGGCTGCGCTCCCGCACCAGCGCCAGCGATTCGGCGGCGTCGGGGCTGCCGGCCGCCTGGGCGCGTTGCAGCCAGTACACGGCCTTTTCCGTATCCTGCGGCGTGCCCTCGCCAAAACCGTACATCTCGCCCAGCTGCAGCTGAGCGGCGGGATTGCCGCGCTCGGCCAGCACGCCGAACTGCTTGAACGCCTGCTTGAAGTCCTTGTTTTCCCACAAGCGCTGCGCGTCACTCAATTCATCGGCACGCAGGGTGCCACAGGCGGCCATCAATATGGTCGCCGCCAAGATGCCTTCTTTCAATCCTACCCCCGTGGTTTTTATACTTGGAGTTACTTTATTGATGCTACTCCCGAATAAAATATTGAGCAAATACCAATTACTTTTGGCCATACCTGTTTTTGTAATAAGTCGCAACTTCCGTCAACGGACGGCATCCTGTCGCCATCTTCACGGCATTATGAAAGGCAAGTGTATTAAAATAGACACACCTCCGCCCCTTCATTTGACCCATGCCACGATTTTTCTACCCTGCCCCGATCTCCGTAGGAGAAGCAATATCCCTGCCAGCCGAGCTGTCTCATCATATTCATGTGTTGCGCCTGGCGCCCGGCGCGCTGATCACGCTGTTCAATGGCGACGGCGGCGAGTACACCGCCGTGCTCACCGACCTGGCGCGCCGCAGCGCCAGCGCGGAAATCAAGGCCCACACGCCGCGTGAGGTGGAACTGCCGTTTGCGGTCACGCTGGCGCAGGCTCTACCGGAAGGCAACAAAATGGACTGGATCATCGAGAAAGCCGTCGAGCTGGGCGCGTCCGGTTTTCAGCCGCTGGCCGCGCAGCGCAGCGTGGTCCGGCTGTCGGCCGAACGGGCCGAGAAAAAACTCGAGCACTGGCGCGGCGTGGTGGTGGCCGCCGCCGAGCAAAGCGGCCGCAACCGCCTGCCGCCGGTGGCGCCGCCGCTGGACTACAAACAATGGATCAGCCAGCAGGACTTGCACCGGCGCATCGTACTGAGCCCGCGCGCCGGGCAGTCGCTGGCGGACTGGGCCCGCCACCAGCCGGCGCAGGCGGTGACGTTGGTGGTCGGCCCCGAAGGCGGCTTCAGCAATGATGAAGAAGACCTGGCGCTGCGCCATGGCGCGCTGCCGCTGTCGGTCGGACCGCGCGTGCTGCGGACCGAGACGGCCGCGTTGGCGGCCATCGCCATCCTCAGCGCAGCCTGGGGCGGCATGTAGGCCAGCGCGCCGCCCCAATAAAAAAAACCGCGTCGCTTCGCAGCGACGCGGTTTTTTTATTGCAGCGCTGAAGCTTAGAACTTCAGGTTGGCGCCCACGGTCACCATACGGCCGATGGCATCGTAGGTTTGCGGGAAGGTGTTGCCGCTGTCCATCGTGGTGGTGGCAATGGTGCCGCCGACGATAGGTGGTTTCTTGTCAAACGCGTTGTTCACGCTGATGTTGAAACGCAGGTTCTTCGAGTAGTTGTACACGCCCGACAGGTCGAAGTAGCTGAACGCCTTGATGTGCGAGTAAGCAGGCAGGAAGGTGCCGGCCAGCGGCTCGACGTCGACCGCGCTGGTGTAACGCCAGTTGTAGCCCACGGCGAAGTCACCGACGTTCCAGGTGGTGCGCTGGTTAAACTTGCGCTTGAACACCGGTGCGTTCGAGACGTTGCCGCAAGCGACCGAGTAGTAGCCCAGGCAATCGCGGTTGATCGACACCGAGCTGCCCTGGAACTCGAAGCGCTGCACCTGGGTGTAGTTCAGGCCCAGATCCAGGTTGCCGTATTTCGGATCCACGTTCAGCTGCTTGAGCTGCAGCTTGTACGCCACGCCCAGGTCGAAGCCGCTGGTGTTCTGCTTGCCGGAGTTCGACAGCGGGGTCTGCACGCCCTTGGCGTCGACACCGTTGAACGAGCCGTTGGCCGGGTTACGACCCACCATGCCGCAGTATGCGTTCAGGGTGTAGCTCGGGTTCTTGTTGTAGCAACCGTCCAGCACGTCGGTGGTGCTCAGGCTCGAGATCGCGTCGGTGATCTTGATCTGGTACCAGTCCAGCGACACGGCCAGACGCGGCAGCGGCTCCCAGACGAAACCGATGGTCTTGGTCTTGGCTTTTTCAGGCGCCAGGTTCGGGTTACCACCGGTCAGGTTGTTGATCTGGCCAGCCGATGGGGCTGCCAGCGAACCGACTTCGGTCAGCGGCACACCGGTCAGGCGGCACAGGTTCGACAGGGTGCCGGCGGTATTGGCCTGCGCCTGGTTGATCGAGGCGCCCTGGCAAGGATCCTTGGCCAGATTGGACAGGCCGGTCACCTGCGGCGCGAACAGTTCGTTCACGTTAGGTGCGCGGGTGGCCTTCTGCAGCATGGCGCGGAAACGCACCGACTTGACTGGCTCCCACTCGCCGCCGACTTTCCAGCTGCTGTAGCTCTGGTCGTCGGTGTTACCCGATTTGAACTGGGTTTCGCGGTAGCCGAGGTCCGCGTTCAGGCTGCGGACGAATGGCTTGTCCTTGATCAGCGGCACTTGCGATTCGATCGCCAGTTCGCGCAGACGGAAGGTACCGGTGCGGTCCGGGGTCGGCGAACCGGTGCCCAGCACTTCGCCGTTGATCTGCGAGGCGGCGTCGGACTGGGTGCCGGCGGTGGCCTTGCGTTCTTCGGCGGTGATCGCCATCGCGATCGGCTGGTTGGCCCATGGGCTGACCACTTTGCTGCCCAGGTCGCCCTGTGCCGAAATCGACGCCACGTCCTGCTGCACGGTTTGCAGCAGAATCGCGCTGGCGTTGATGAAGGCCAGCTGATCCGGCGTGATCGAACCGGCGGCGCCGAACACGTTCAGCGGTACGCAGTTGTTGGCGGTGTTGACGCAAGCGGTCTTGCTGACGGCGTTCAGCGCCTGCGCGACCTTGGACAGCGAGCCCCAGTTCAGACGGGTCTGGGTCTGGTCGGCACGGCCACGGGTCCACGACGCATCGTAGGTCCAGTCGTAGGCGATGTCGCCCTTCATGCCGATGGTGTACTGCAGGGTCTTGTTGTCGAAGTTGTTGTAACGCGGACCCAGCTCGGTGAAGCGGCGGCCGATGGTCATCGGCACCAGGGTGGTGTTGCCGACCACGCAGTTGGCCGGGGTGATGCCGCGGCGCTCGCAAATCTGCTGACGCGCCGCATCCGGGATGTACGGGTTACCGATAGGCACCTGGAACACGTTCAGGAAGGTACCCGATTCGGCCAGCGTCGAGGCGACTTTGGCGTTGGTGTAGAACGCGTTGGCGTACACTTCGGCGTAGTCGTTGATCTTGTAGTTGGCCAGCGAGGTCAACTGAGTACGGTCCAGACCGGTCTGATAGTAGTTCAGCGGGTTGGTGTTGTAGTTGACCGCAGGCTGGATCAGCTTGCCGGTGCTCGGATCGATCTGCCAGGTGCCGGACAGCGCGGTGCTGCCACCGCTGCCCTGGCCAATCTGGAAGGTCGACGGGATGGCGGTGCCCGAACCGCTCGGTTTGCCGTCGGTCGAACCCAGGCTGGTCACGCCGTAAGGACGCGAACCCTGGGTCACCGGATCGGCGGTGGTCTTGCCGATGCTCAGCACCACGTTGCCCTTGCCGTCATCCAGATTGGCGCCCATGGTCAGGTCGGTGCGCTTGCGCTTGGCGTCGTGGTATTCGCTGGTTTCACCGTAGGAGGTGCCGACTTCGATACCGCTGAAGTTCTTCTTCAGCTTGAAGTCGACCACGCCGGCCACGGCGTCGGCGCCGTAGGCCACCGATGCGCCACCGGTCAGCACGTCCACGCGGCTCAGCAGGGCGATCGGGATCGAGTTGGTATCGACGGTGCCGTTCAGGTTGAACGGTACCATGCGGCGGCCGTCGATCAGCACCAGGGTGCGGTTCGCGCCCAGACCGCGCAGGTCGACGGTGGCGGCGCCGGCGGTGCCGTTATTGGTGCCCGGGCCGATCGATGGCACGGCGGCTGGCAGGCCTTTGACGAATTCTTCAACAGCGACAGGCTGGGACGACTTGATCTCTTCCGCGGTGATCGACGAAATCGGGCTGGTCGAGGTCGTGCCTGGTGCGGTAATGCGGGTACCAGTCACCTGCACCGATTCGATTTTCTGCGGTGCGGCTTCTTGTGCGACGGCGTTGTGCATCATTGCGCTCATGCCGACCAGCATCGAGCCGGCGAACACGGTGCGCAAGGTACGCGACATCATCTTCTCTTGAATCATTGTAAAACTCCCATTATTGAACCCTCCGATGAGGAGAGAAACCCAACCGCCGTAAGGGACTCCCGTATTTACAAGGAGTCAACTATCTTTGGCCAGCCTGATGGATTCTTAGAACCGCTGTTTAACTATGCACCGCGGCGGGTTTAAAACTGTGCCGCGATTATCAGGGTGCCGAATCTCGTTATTAACACCTGGCAAAATCGTTATTTGCAGGCGCATTGCATGAAACCATTTGCTTGCCAAAACTGTCAACCGCGAACACGGAATGTTTCATGAAAACAACGAAAGGCAAGGCCGCCAACAATGCAAGTAGTTTTACATCTACTTCTTTGCTGCATCGCAATAAATTTCGTTATTCTTATACCAAGACCGTAATTTTCAATGACTTTCTTCGATATAAATCGTCGCCAAACAAATTAAGTTACGAAGATATGGCTTTCATCCAGCAATTATCTTGCCATGGCAGATTTGACTACAGGCCCATATTTTTGCAGTGCAGCATGGCAAGTGTGTCATTCAGGTTACAAACGCACCATTTTGGACGATACCGCCAGGCAAATGAGCTGTGCAACATTAGTTTCCAAAATACAATGTTGTTGTATCCTCGCAACGCACGGATTTAGTGCGTTGCCGCTCAATTTGGTGCATATGCTTATGCGGTTTTCATTTTATAAACCGATTTAAATTTTTATTTAAATCCCATTTAAATGGCGATTAAATGCCACAAGCACTTAATTAATCTCCCGGTATTTAAAAACGGGCGATTCGACCGCCCTCGCCACACGCGGTAAAATAGCGCCTGCGGCCGCCCGCACAGCGGCGGCCGTCCCGCTCTCCGTTAGCCACGGAGCCCTGTAATCTGCTGGAACCACACCATGTTGAGACTCAACGAACTCAAGCTTCCGCTCGACCACAAGGAAGAGGAACTGCCGGCCGCCATCGTCGCGCGCCTGGGCATCGCCACCGCCGACCTGCTCGGCTATACCATCTACAAGCGCAGTTACGATGCGCGCAAGAAAAGCGCCATCGTGCTGATCTATTCGCTCGATATCGCAGTGAATAACGAGGCCGCCGTGCTGCAGCGCCATCATCATGACGCCCACATCATGCCGTCGCCGGACACCAGCTATCAATTTGTCGCCGACGGCCAGGCCATCGCCGCCCGACCGGACTTCCAGCGGCCGATCGTGATCGGCATCGGCCCGTGCGGGCTGCTGGCGGCGCTGATCCTGGCGCAGATGGGCCTGCGCCCGATCATCGTCGAGCGCGGCAAGATCGTGCGCGAGCGCACGGTCGACACCTTCGGCTTCTGGCGCCAGCGCAAGCTGAATCCGGAATCCAACGTGCAGTTTGGCGAAGGCGGCGCCGGCACCTTCTCCGACGGCAAGCTGTACAGCCAGATCAAGGATCCCAAGCATTACGGCCGCAAGGTGCTGACCGAGTTCGTCAAGGCCGGCGCGCCGGAAGAGATCATTTATGTGAGCAAGCCCCACATCGGCACCTTCCGCCTGGTCAAGATGGTGGAATCGATACGCGAAACCATCGAGGCGCTGGGCGGCGAATACCGCTTCGAGAGCAAGGTCACCGACATCGAGATCGAGGAAACTGCCGCTGGCCGCCAGGTCCGCGGCATCACCCTGGACAGCGGTGAAAAGCTGCTCAGCGACCACGTGATCCTGGCGATCGGCCACAGCGCGCGCGACACCTTCGAGATGCTGTACCAGCGCGGCGTCTATATAGAAGCCAAGCCGTTCTCGATCGGTTTCCGCGTCGAGCATCCGCAATCGCTGATCGACACCTGCCGCTTCGGCCCCAACGCCGGCCACCCCATCCTCGGCGCGGCCGACTACAAGCTGGTGCACCATGCCTCCAACGGCCGCGCGGTGTACAGCTTTTGCATGTGCCCGGGCGGCACCGTGGTGGCGGCCGCCTCGGAACCGGGCCGCGTGGTGACCAACGGCATGAGCCAGTACTCGCGCAATGAGCGCAACGCCAACAGCGCCATCGTGGTCAGCATCTCGCCGGAAGTCGATTATCCGGGCCACCCGCTGGCCGGCGTGGCGTTCCAGCGCGACCTCGAAGAAAAGGCGTTTCACCTGGGCGGCGGCAGCTACAACGCGCCGGGCCAGCTGATGGGCGACTTCGTGGCCGGCCGCGCCTCGACCGAGTTCGGCGCCGTGGTGCCCTCGTACAAGCCGGGCATCACCCTGACCGACCTGGCGCAGATCCTGCCGGAGTTTGCCGTGACCGCGCTGCGCGAAGCCTTCCCCGCGTTCGACAAGCAGATCAAGGGCTACTTCAAGCACGACGCCGTGCTGACCGGGCTGGAGACGCGCACCTCGTCGCCGATCCGCATCAAGCGCGACGACCAGACGCTGCAGAGCCTGAACACCAAGGGCCTGTTCCCGGCCGGCGAAGGTGCGGGCTACGCCGGCGGCATCCTCTCGGCCGGCGTCGACGGCATCAAGGTCGCCGAAGCGGTCGCCCTGTCCATGGCCAGATAACATCCGGGGTCAGTTCTGCCAATCGCACACGGCCCCAGCCGTAGGCGAGCCTACGGCTGGGGCCGTGTGCGATTGGCAGAACTGACCCCGGATTTGATCGGCAGCCGCAGCTTCAGGCGGCAGCCGGCGCCGGCCTCGCCCGCCACCGCGACCTGGCCGCCCATCTGGTGCACGATGGTGTAGACGATGTGCATGCCCAGCCCCGAACCGCCCTGCCCGCGCTTGGTGGTGAAGAACGGTTCAAACAGGCGCTCGCGCGCTTCCGCCGTCAGGCCGACGCCGTCGTCGGCAAACTCCGCCAGCAGCCACGCGCCTTCACTCTCCGGCGCCAGCCGCATCGCCAGCGTCACCCGGCCCGGGCCGCCATCGGGATAGCCGTGCTTGGCGGCGTTCATCAGCAGATTCGACAGTACCTGCGACCAGCGCCCCGCATCCAGCCAGAGCCGCAGTTCGGGCGCGATGTCGATATCGACCACCAAGCCCACCTTGCGCAATTCCGGACCGTGCGCCGACACCACGCTCTGCGCATGCTCGCGCAGCGCCACTTCCGACACGTGGGCGCTGCCCTGATCCACCGCCAGCTGCTTGAAGTTGCCGATCAGGTCGGCCGCGCGCGCAAGGTTGCGCTCGATCAGCTGGGCGCCTTCGCGCAAGCGCTGGGCGGTGGCCACCAGCTCGGACCGGCTGACGCGCTCGCCGCCGACGCATTGCAGCAACTGCTCGGCATAGCTGACCATGGTCGAGGCAGCCGTCACGGCGACGCCGATCGGCGTGTTCACTTCATGCGCCACGCCGGCCACCAGCGTGCCCAGCGCCACCATTTTTTCCTGCTCGACCAGGGTGGCCTGGGCCGCCAGCAGCGCGTCGGTGCGGCGCCGGACCTTGGCTTCCAGCTGTTGCTCGCGGTCCTGGTGCTGCAGCTCGGCGGCACCGCGCGCGGCAAAGATCGACAGCAGCGACAGCGCCAGCAGCCGCTTGTCCTCGGACATCGGCCTGGTGTCGATGGCCGCCAGGATGCCCAGGGTCTGCCCCTCGGTGTCGATCATCGGCATGCCGATGTAGCTTTCGGCGCCCATCTCGACCAGCAGGGTGTCCTGCGGATAGTCGCCCTGGATGCCGCGGGCGTGAAAGCACATGCTCTGCCGGGTCACGTCCTGGCATGGCGTGTGACGCAAGCTGTATTCGAGGTTGGCGCCGTAGTCGCCGCCGGCCCATACCGCCAGCGTGCGGATGCCTTCGCCGTCGTCCATGCCGATCACGCGGCCGGCGATCACGTAGGTGACGTCCAGCGCCTGCGCCAGATCGCGCACCAGCAGCCGCAGGAAAGCGTCGCCGCGCACGCGCGCGGTGGACGCCGTGATCGACCGCAGGGCCGCTTCGGCCAGCACCCGGCCGTCGGCCGCATCGAACAGCCGGGCGGCTGCCTTGTCGTTGCTGTCCTCGCTCATCACCTGGCTCCGGTCGCTTAGTCCAGGTCCATTGTAGCGCTAATTTCCGGCTGAACGTGGTTGAATGATTGACAGTCGCCTACCACGTTTACGCCATAATTTGACGAAAACTTTGTGTATTTGTGTAAAAAGCTCGATATTTTTTGAAAAAACCGCAGAAAGTGTTGTTTATTTCAAAGTTGTTACAGAGAATGAATTGACCCGCAATGGTGCAAGTGGTCTGATGAGCACCCTTGAATAATTCATCTTTAAATTATTCATAGTGTAAATTTGAATAACAAAAGTAGCCTGTAGCACCCAAGGAGTTGATTAATGATGATGGAAAAAGTTTTGTCGCGTTCGCTGCGCGTGATGTTCGCCAGCGGCGCCGCAATCATGCTGGCCCAACCGGCAATGGCCCAGGACGCGCCGATGCAGCGCGTGGAAATTACCGGCTCGGCAATCAAGCGTATCGACGCTGAGACCGCCGTACCGGTGACCGTGGTGAAGATGGACGACCTCAAGAAGGAAGGCATCACCACCATCGAGCAAGTGATGGCCAACCTGAGCGTGGCCCAGTCCTCGCAGGGCACCAGCCAGTCGGTCGGTTCCAGCACCGGCGGCGCCTCGTTCGCCGACCTGCGCGGTATCGGCGCCAACAAGACCCTGGTCCTGCTGAACGGCCGTCGCCTGGCCAACAACGCCTTCGACAGCTCGGCGCCCGACCTGAACATGATCCCGTTCGCGGCGCTGGAACGCGTGGAAGTGCTGCGTGACGGCGCCTCGGCGCTGTACGGCTCCGACGCGGTGGGCGGCGTGATCAACTTCATCACCAAGAAAGACTACCAGGGCGGCACCATCACCGTCGGCGCGGACAATCCGCAGCACGACGGCGGCTTCGCCAACAACTTCAACGCCGGCTACGGCTGGGGCGACCTGAACCAGCAGGGCTTCAACATCTTCGCGATGGTGGACCACCAGGAACAGCACCGCATCGGCGGCACCCAGCGCGACTTCAACACCCGCTACGCCGGCGGCCTGTCGTCGTCGACCTTCCCGGCCAACTGGTCGCAAGGCGACCTGGCCGGCAACCCGGCCGGTCCGAACTGCACCACCGGCAGCCACCTGGTGCAAGCCTCGGGCGGCCAGTGCGCGATGACCACCTCGTCCTTCGTCGACTATGTGCCGAAGAGCGAGCGCACCACCGGCCTGATCAAGGGCACCTTCAAGATCAACGAAAACCACGAACTGGGCGTGGAACTGCTGTCGACCGAGAGCAAGGTCCAGACCGCGATCGCGCCGGTGCCATACGGCGGCCTGTACATCAACCGCCTGCGTCCGGACGGCACGGCCAACCCGTACTACCCGCAAGTGGCCGGCCTCGACCCGAACTACATGGACGCCTACGGCGAAGCCACCCCTGGCGTCAAGCCGGGCTTCGTGGCGGCGCGCTGGCGCGACCTGCCGAACGGCGCGCGTCAGGATGAGAACATCAACAAGCAGAACCGTCTGGTGGTGTCGATGACCGGCACCATCGCCGGCTGGGATTACTCGGGCGCGGTCAGCTACAACGAGAACAAGGTCAAGCAGAACCTGTACGGCTACAGCGATGGCGGCATCATCACCAAGGGCGTGCTGGATGGCGTGATCAATACCTTCGGCGAGCAGGACGCCGCCGGCACCGCGCTGATCAACAGCGCCGCCCTGAACGGCAACCTGATGAACGCCAAGGGCACCAACCAAGGCGCCGACCTGAAACTGAGCCGCGAAGTGGGCGACTGGTTCAACACCGGCCACCAGGCTGGCCTGGCCGTGGGCGCGCAGTACGAGCACCAGAAGTTCGAATCCATCGCCAACACCGCGTTCGCGGAAAAAGTGGTGGCCTCGACCGGTACCGACCCGAACACCTACAACGTCGGTTCGCGCAGCGTCTCGGCGCTCTATTCGGAACTGAACGTACCGGTGCTGAAGACCCTGGACCTGACCGCCGCCATCCGCGCCGACCGCTACAGCGACTTCGGCCACACCTACAATCCGAAGGTCGGCTTCCGCTTCCAGCCGACCAAGGAAGTGCTGTTCCGCGGTTCGTACTCGAAGGGCTTCCGCGCGCCGTCGCTGTATGACATCTACGCCTCGAAGTCGTACACCAACTCGGCCAGCACCCTGAACGATCCGCTGAACTGCCCGGCCGGCAATCCGGTGCCCGGCAAGTCGGCCTCGGCCAACTGCGAACAGCAGTTCCAGGTGCTGAAGGGCGGCACCCAGGGCCTGAGCCCAGAGCGTTCGAAGAACGGCACCATCGGCGTGGTGTGGGAACCGATCAACAACCTGTCGCTGAGCGCCGACTGGTGGACCATCCGCCTGACCAACCAGATCGACAGCCTGCAGGACTTCGACGTGCTGGCGCACCCTGACCAGTTCGCATCGCACATCATCCGCAACGCCTCGGGCGACCTGGCGATCGACGGTTCGCAGTGCCCTAACCCGGCCACCTGCGGCTACCTCGACCTGCGCACCCAGAACCTGGGCGACATGAACACCAACGGCGTCGACCTGTCGGCCAACTACCGTCTGCGCACCAAGGACTACGGCAACTTCACCTTCAACTACAACGGCACCTGGGTGCACAAGTACGAGTACCAGAACTACGTCGGCGACCAGATGCACAACAAGGTCGGCGTGTTCTCCGGTGACGGTCCGATCTTCCGCTGGCAGAACACCGTCAACGTGAACTGGAACAAGGGCAAGTTCGGCGGCGGCATCGTGGCGCACTACAAGTCGGGTTACCTGGACCAGGAAGATGAAGATCATCCAGGCCACCGCGTGGCGTCGTACACCACCTTCGACGGTTACGGCACCTGGCAGGTCATGCCTAGCCTGAGCCTGACCGCCGGCGTGCGCAACCTGTTCGACCGTGAACCGCCGCTGTCGTACCAGAGCAATAACTTCCAGGCTGGCTACGATCCGCGCTACACCGATCCAACCGGCCGCACCCTGTACGTGCGCGGCACCTACAACTTCTAAGCGGTTGTCATGAAAAATCCCCGGCGCGCCGGGGATTTTTTTATCTACAGCCAGCCGGCCTTCTTGAAGCGCCGGTGCAGGTACAGGCAGACGCCGACCATCACCGCGATCGCCATCGGATAGCCGTACTTCCATTCCAGCTCCGGCATGAACTTGAAATTCATGCCCCACAGGCCGGCAAACGCGGTGACGATGGCGAAGATCGCCGCCCACGCCGCCAGCCGCTTGTTCACCTCGCTCTCATCGATGGCCACCATCGACAGATTGACCTGGATCGCCGTGGCGATGGTGTCGCGGATGCCGTCCAGCGAGGCCATGATGCGGTACAGATGGTCGTGCACGTCGCGGAAATACTCCTGTGTCTCCAGGCACATCGCCGGCACGCGGCCGCCGTGCAGCCGTCCCACTGCCTCGGTCAGCGGGCCGACCACGTGGCGCACCGCCGTGACCTTGCTTTTCAGCTCGTACAAGCGCTGGATGTTGTCGCGCTGGCGGCCCTGGGTGAAGATCATCTCCTCGATCTTTTCCAGTTCGGATTCGAGCACGTCCAGCACCGGGAAATAGCGGTCCACCACCGCATCCATCAGCGCATACAGCACGAAGGCCGGGCCGAGGCGCAGCATGTGCGGCTCCTTCTCGGCGCGCGCGCGCACGCCGAGGAAACCCTGCTGGCTGTTGCCGTCGCGCGAGGACAGCACATAATTCTGGCCGACGAAAATATCCACCTCGCCGATCTGGATTTCGCCGCCATGGCATTCGATGGTCTTGACCACCACGAACAGCGAATCGCCATACTCCTCGATCTTGGGGCGCTGATGGCCGCGGCTGGCGTCCTCCACGGCCAGTTCGTGCAGGCTGAATTCGGCCTGCATCTCGTTCAACTCCTCCTGGCTGGCGTCGCGCAGCGCCACCCAGACAAAGGTTTCCGGTTTCTCGACATATTCGCTGATATCTTCAACCGGGATGTCGGCCAGTTTCTTACCGTCCTGATAGGCCACACAATTAATCAGCATACTGTTTCCATAAAAAAGAAAAGCTCCAGTCTCACGAAACCAGAGCTTACCTCAAACCAACTCGGGGGTCAGGTCCGGCAACTGGACCTGACCCCCGGCATTGGCGTACTGCGTCGGCGACATGCCGACGTGGCGGCTGAACGCCACGCTGAAGGCGCTGGCCGAGCCATAGCCGACGCTGGCCGCCACCGCGGCCACGCTGCCCTGCTGGCGCAGCAACAACTTGGCGCGCGCCATGCGCCAGCGCAGCAGATATTCCATCGGCGCCAGCCCCACGGCGCGGCTGAAGCGCTCGAAGAACGCCGAGCGCGACAGCGCCGCCCGCTGCGCCAGCTGCGCCACGGTCCAGGGCCGGGTCATGTCCTCATGCAGGCAGCGCAGCGCCGCCGCCAGCCGCTCGTCGGCCAGCCCGCGCAGCAGGCCTGGGGAAGCGCCACCTGCGGCGCTGAAGCGCAGCGCTTCGATCAGCAGCACTTCCAGCAGATGCGCCAGCACCACCTCGCGCCCCGGCCGCTGCGCGCGCGACTCGCCGCTGACCAGCTGCACGATGGTCGACAGGCGCGGTTCGCCGCGCACGTGGATCAATTGCGGCAGCAGCGACAGCAGCAACGCCGCGTCGGGCGCATCGAAGGCGCAGTGGCCAACCAGCAGCAGCGTCTCGGCCGGGCCATCGACGGCGCCGAGGCGGAACGCGCCATTGGGCAATGCCATCGGCGGCGGGTCGATGGCATGCGGGGGCGGCGGCTGCAGACTGGTCATGGTGAAATCATGCGATGCCGGAATCAGCACGAAGTCGCCCTGGCGCAGCGGTAGCGCCTGGCCGTCGGTGGTCAGCAGACTGGCGCCCTCCAGCACCACGCAATAAAACGGCTCGCCCTGGTGCGCGCGGCGCACGCGCCAGGCACCGGCGCCGCCGACGACTTTCGAAAACCGCGCGCGTGGGCGCAGCAGGGTCACGACTTCCGCCAATGGATCAATCATATCCGGACTGACGCTAATGAAATATGGACTGGCAATTGTAGCAAGTCCGGCCGGGCGCGACTACAGTGGGGGCCTGTCCATTTTTTACCGGAGTCCTCATGAAAACCATCCTCATCACCGGCTGCTCGTCCGGTTTCGGCCTCGACATCGCCAGGCATTTTCTCGCGCGCGAGTGGCGCGTGATCGCCACCATGCGCACGCCGGATGCCAGCCTGCTGCCGTCATCCGGGCATCTGCGTCTGCTCGCGCTGGACGTCACCGACGCCGGCAGCATCCGTCAGGCCATCGCCGAGGCCGGTCCGATCGATGTGCTGGTCAACAACGCCGGCATCGGCATGCTGGGCGCGGTGGAAGGCACGCCGCTGGACCTCGCGCGCCAGGTGTTTGAAACCAACACGCTGGGCACCATCGCCATGACGCAGGCAGTGTTGCCGCAAATGCGGGAACGGCGCGACGGCGTGATCATCAACGTCACCTCCAGCGTAACGCTGAAGCCGCTGCCGCTGCTGGCGATTTACACGGGTAGCAAGGCGGCGGTGAACGCCTACACCGAATCGCTGGCGCTGGAACTGGCCGCCTTCGACATCCGCGCCCACCTGGTGCTGCCGGGTCGCGCGCCGAGCACCCGTTTCGGCGCCAATGCGCAGCAACGCATCCGGATTCCGCAAGCCTACGCGGCACTGGCTGAAAAAGTATTTGCGGACTGGTCGCAGCAGACCGCGGTGACGCTGCCGCAAGATGTGGTGACGGCGGTCTGGCGCGCAGCAACCGACGCCGCCACGCCCCTGCGCCTCGCCGCCGGCGCCGACACCGAGGCGCTAACAAGCTAATCCGGGGTCAGGTCTTCCATTGCATCACGGCCTCTGCCGTAGCGGACGCTACGGCAGAGGCCGTGATGCAATGGAAGACCTGACCCCGGAGTTCAGTCGTCCTTGGCGCCGTCGATGCCGAGCTCGGCGATCTTGCGCGTGATGGTGTTGCGGCCGATGCCCAGCCGTACCGCGGCGTCGTTCTTGCGACCGTGGGTGTGCTTGAGCGCGGTGCGGATCAGCGCCGATTCGAACTGCCGCCCCAGCACCGCCATCACTTCCTGCTGTCCGCTGCTGAGCATGCTCGCGGCTTGCGCTTCGAGCAGACCCAGCCAGGCTTCCGGCAGCGGCGCGGCGCTGGACGCCGCCTCCGCCACGGCGTTCACCGTGCCGTGATGCTGGACGCTGTAGGTGTCCGGCGCCTGCGCCGCCGACGCCGTCATGCCGCCGGAGGAACCGCTGTTCTTTTCCTGCGTCAGTTCCAGCGGCAGGTCCTTCACCTCCACCGTCTGCCCCGGCGCCATCACGGTGATCCAGTTGCACAGGTTTTCCAGCTGGCGCACATTGCCCGGCAACTCCAGGCTGCACAGGAACTGCAGCGCGGCATCGCTCATGCGCTTGGCTTCGACGCCCAGCTGTTTCGCGCTCTGCACCAGGAAGTGACGCACCAAAATAGGGATGTCTTCGCGCCGCTCCCTCAAACTGGGCAGACGCAGACGGATCACGTTCAGACGGTGGTACAAGTCTTCGCGGAACAAGCCTTCGCGCACGCGCTGTTCGAGGTTCTGGTGCGTCGCCGTGATCACGCGCACGTTGGCCTTCAGCGGCTGGTGGCCGCCGACGCGGTAGAAATGACCATCCGACAGCACCCGCAGCAGCCGCGTCTGCAGGTCGAACGGCATGTCGCCGATTTCATCGAGGAACAGCGTGCCGTTCTCGGCCTGTTCGAAGCGGCCGCGGCGCGTGGTCTGGGCGCCGGTGAAGGCGCCGCGCTCGTGGCCGAACAGTTCCGATTCCAGCAGGTCTTTCGGGATCGCCGCCGTGTTCAGCGCGATGAACGGTTGCGCCGCGCGCGGCGAGTGCTTGTGCAGCGCGCGCGCCACCAGCTCCTTGCCGGAGCCCGATTCGCCGGTAATCAGTACCGTCACGTTCGATTGCGACAAGCGGCCGATGGCGCGGAAGACCTCCTGCATCGCCGGCGCCTGGCCGAGGATTTCCGGCGTCTCGGCCGGCCCGGTCTCGACATTGGTTTCGCGCAGGCTCTCGTCCAGCGCGCGGCGTATCAGTTCGACCGCCTTGTCGATGTCGAACGGTTTGGCCAGGTATTCGAAGGCGCCGCCCTGGAACGCCGCCACGGCGGAATCGAGGTCGGAAAACGCCGTGATGATGATGACCGGCAGGCCGGGGAAGCGCGACTTCACCAGTTGCAGCAGGTCGAGGCCGGAATCACCCGGCATGCGGATGTCGGACACCAGCACCTGCGGCGTCTCGAATTCCAGCGCGGCGATGGCGTCGCGCGCGTTGGCAAAACTCTTGGTGGCCAGATTCTCCCTGGCCAATGCTTTTTCCAGTACCCAGCGGATCGATTCGTCGTCGTCTACTATCCAGATTGGCTTCATGTGTTATGTGGTTTCCGCGATGGATCGTCAATCAAGGGACTCGGACTTGTCCGGCCGGGCGCGGCTTATGGCAGCGGCAGCAGGATACGGAAGTCCGTACATCCCGGCCGGCTCTCGCACTCGATCACACCCATGTGCTGTTGCACGAAGGTCTGCGCGAGGGTCAACCCCAGACCGCTGCCGCCTTCCCTGCCCGATACCAGCGGGTAGAAGATGCGGTCGCGGATCTGCGGCGCGATGCCCGGTCCGTTATCGATGATATGCAAGTCTAATGCCAGCCCGTAGCGGACCTTGGCCAGCGTCACCTGGCGCGCCACCCGCGTCTTGAAAACGATCTGCGCCTGGCCCGCCTCGATCTGCGCCGACAGCGCCTGCGCGGCGTTGTGCGCGATGTTGAGCACGGTCTGGATCAGCTGCTCCTTGTCGCCGCGGAATTCGGGAATCGAGGCATCGTAATCGCGCAGGATGGTCAGGCCGCTGGGGAATTCGGCCATGATCAGGCTGCGCACGCGCTCCAGCACTTCGTGGATGTTGACGTCGCCGACGATGTGCGGCCGCCGGTGCGGCGCCAGCAGCCGGTCCACCAGCGTCTGCAGCCGGTCGGCTTCCTTGATGATGACCTGGGTGTATTCGCGCAGCTGCACCGCGTGCGCGCCCGGCAGCTCCATCTCCAGCAGCTGGGCGGCGCCGCGGATGCCGCCCAGCGGGTTCTTGATCTCGTGCGCCAGGTTGCGGATCAGCTCCTTGTTGACCTGGCTCTGGTCGAGGATGCGCTCCTCGCGGTCCAGCTTGATGTGCTGCAGGTGCTCGCGCAGTTCGATCAGCACGTGGCACGGCGGATCTTCCAGCGCCGAGACGATGCTGTGCACATGCAGCGGCTCGCGGCCGGCGCGTTCCAGCGTCAGGTCCTGGCGCAGGTCGGAAAACTTGTGCGCGCGCGCCTGGCCGCAGATGTGCTCCAGTTCCTCGGCGTTGAGGAACTGCGCGCTCAGCTTCTGGCGCGACAGCGCCTTCAGCGAGCTTTCCAGCAGGTTTTCGGCGGCGGCGTTGACATAGCTGATGCGTCCTTCCGCATCGAGTATCACCACGGCCGAGGCGAGCAGTTCCAGCCCCGCCAGCGCGGGCGGACGGCTGATGGCGCCGGCGGCGCGGGCAGCGATTTTACTGACTAGGTTCATCGGATATTCGCGATCTCACGTTTCAAGGCTTCGACATTCTTTTCCGAGCGGCTGATGCTGTCGCGCAGCGCCGCCACCCGTTCCTGGTACTTGGCGTAGTTGCGCTCATCGCCACGGCGTTCCGGTTCGCCGTTGTTGTACTCCTGGCGCAGACCCGTCAGCTTGTTCTGCTCATTGCGCAGCTCCTCTTCGAGGATGCCGCGGCGGTCGTCGTCGCGCGCGCGCTGTTCGGCGCTGTCCACGCGCGGGAAGGCGCCCGGCGTGGCGG
>NZ_SPVG01000076.1 GCF_004614165.1 Duganella callida
GCCTTCGTCGCCGCGTGGCGGCGGCTGGTCGTGCGGCGGGGCGCGCTCATCGTCGGGCGGCGGGCGGCGCGCCCCGGACTGCGCGTTGTCGTGCATAAAGGCGTCGAAACCCTGCTTGCCCGGACTTGCCTCCCAACTGCCGTAAGGCTGCAGATACGCGGTGACGGCCGCACGGAAATGTTCGGCGGCGCGCGCGCGGCGGATGCTGTCGACCTTGCTGGTCATGCCGCCATAGGCCAGTCCGCCGACCATGGCCACCGCCGCCAATCCGGTCAAGAGCAAGGCCAACATCAGTTTCGTGCGCAGCGACATGTCACCCCTTCGATTATTGCCAAACGGACAGCAATAATACCCAAAGGCAGCGCGCCTCTGCACAGTTATACGAATAATTTATCGCACTTATCACAAATCAAAAGTTTATTTATTACTGCAGTCGGCGCATACTGCAACGCAACAAACGAATATTTAAAGGATCTTCCGATGAGCGCCGCTACCTTCACCACCACCGCTACCGAAGGCTATTTCAGCAACGTTGCTGCCGCTGCACGCCAGCTGTTCAACGCCCTGTTTGCCGTACAGCCGGTTGTGTCGCAGCGCAACAAAGAAGAAACCATCTGGTGGCTGAACCGCCTGGCGAATGACTGCGAACTGCACTCGCCCAACCTGTCCGCCGAACTGCGCTACTTCGCATCGCGCGGCTGATCGATTACCGAATTCACATCAAGGAGAAAATTATGCTGACCATCATCGAAAACCTGCCTGCCGCCATCGCCCTGTCCGGTCTGGTACTGCGCCTCTACCTGGGCGCCAAGCCGGAAAGCAAGGACGCAGAATAAGCCTCACCGACGTCATTGGGAAAAAGCCCCGGCGCGCGCAAGCGGCCGGGGCTTTTTAATCAGTTCAGGCGCGAGTTGCGCAGACCGTAGAAGAAGTAAGTCAGGATCGCCGCCGCCATCCAGATCACGAACACCGTGTAGGTGGTCATCGACAGGCCGAACATCAGGTACAGGCAGGCCGCGATGCTCAGACCCGGCACGAAATAGGGGCCGCCCGGCACGCGGAAGCCCTTCACCGCCGACGGGCCTTCCTTGGCGCGCATCACCGGCACCGCCAGCGACACCACGATGAACGCCGTCAGCGTGCCCATGCTGACCATGTCCCACAGGAAGGTCGCATCGACAAAGCCGGCCACCACGCCCACCACGATACAGACGATCAGCGTATTCTGCACCGGCGAACCGGTGCGCGGGCTGACTTTGCGAAAGGCCGGCGAAATCAGACCGTCCTTGGAGATCGCGTACAGAATGCGGGTCTGGCCGTAGATGGTCACCAGCGTCACGCTGAATACCGAGATCACGGCGCCGGCCGCCAGCACCAGCGCCGGCCAGGTCTGGCCCGTCACATTTTGCAGGATCACCGCCAGGCCGGCTTCCTGGCCGGCGAATTTCGACGCCGGCTGCGCGCCCATCGCCGCCACCGCCACCAGCATGTAAAACACCGTGACGATGCCCAGTGCGGCCAGAATGCCGATCGGAACATTGCGGGTCGGATTGCGCACCTCTTCGCCGGCGGTGGCCACCGTATCCAGGCCGATGAACGAGAAGAACACGGTGGCGGCAGCCGCCGTCACCCCACCCAGGCCGGTGTGATGCACGCCATCCGGGCTGTAGAAAGGATGGAAATTGTTTATATCGAATCCGGTGAACGCGATCACGACGAAGAAGATCAGGATGGCCAGCTTGATCAGCACCATGATGGCGTTGGTGGTGGCCGACTCCTTGGCGCCGCGCACCAGCAGCACGCAGCACAGTACCACCAGCAGGATAGGCGGCAGGTTGATGCGGCCGGGATGGAACTCGATGCCGTGCGCGGTAGAGACGATCATCGGCGAGCGCAGCAGCTCGGGGATATGCCAGCCGAAGGCGTTGTTGAGGAAGTTATTCAGGTAATCCGACCAGCCGATGGCGGTGGCGCTGGCGGCCAGTCCATATTCCAGCAGCAGGCAGGCGGCCATGACGAAGGCCAGGAACTCGCCCACCGTCGCATAGGCGAACGAGTAAGACGAGCCGGAAGCGGGAATGCGGAACGACAGTTCGGCATAACACAGCGCCGTCAGGCCGGCGGTGATGGCCGCGATCAGGAAGGACAGGATGACCGACGGACCAGCCTTGGGTACGGCTTCGACCATTGTGAAGAAGATACCGGTGCCGATGGTGGCGCCGACGCCGATCATCGTCAGGGGAAACAGGCCTATGGAGCGGTGGAGGCCGTTGCTGCTTGCTGCTTGCTCTTCGTTTTTATTGTTGACCGGCTTGGTACGGGTCAGTTTCTGGACCAGCGTTTGGTTCACAGGTTAATCCTTGTGGGAGAAATATTCGGGCAAAAACACAGCGATTATAGGGCTTTCCGCGTCTGCGGCCCTAACGGATTTTTGTGCCAGAAATACAACCCTGCGTTACAAGTGCTTACTTTTGATACAGGCGCATGTCTAGATCGTCAACTCGCGTCCGGTTACTCTTGCGTCAAGTATTACTCAAAGCCAAGAAGGAGCCAGCCATGCCGATCCAGAAAATCCCGACCGTCTCGCGCCGCATGCATCCGGCCGCCGTCACCGGCGCAGCCATGGTGCTGGTCGGACTGGCCATCACCCTGACTGCGCTGATCGTGCGCGCTTAAAACGGTCCCAGATAATCGCGCTTGCCGATCGCGACGCCCTGATTGCGCAGGATGTCGTGAGCGGTGGCGATGTGGAAGTAGAAGTTCGGCAGCGCGAACGTCAACAGATACTCGCTGCCCTTGAAATCCGGGAAACCGCCGAAATTGAGCTTGATGACGCGGTCCTCGCTGCCCTCGAACTGTTCGGCGCCAACGCTTTCCAGATAAGCGATGGTTTTCGCGATGCGCTGCTGGAGCTGATCGAAAGAAGTTTCATCGTCCTCGAACCTGGGCGCCTCCACGCCGGCGATGCGGGCGATGGTCATCTTGGACGTATCGCTGGCGCGCTGCACCTGTCCCGACAGCGGCAACATATCATCGGCCAGCCGCGCCGAAATCATCGCCCCCTCTACCGCGCCGTGCTGCTGCGCGTGGGCCTCGGCCTTTTTCAACAAATCCGACAACACCTGCAAGCCGCGCACGAACACCGGCACGGACACTTGATACATCGATAGCGGCATAATCCACTCCTTGAATGAGGTACAGGAAGTATAGCCGCGAATCCGGGGTCAGGTCTTTCATTGCCTCACGAGCCCAGCCGTAGCGACCGCTACGGCTGGGCTCGTGAGGCAATGAAAGACCTGACCCCGGAGTTTATGCTACCGCGTTGAAGTTGGTGCCGATCTTGCTGGCATCGGAGGTGCTGCCGCTGCCGTGGGAGAGGTCGTAGATCAGCTGCTCTTGCTGCGAGACGGAGCCGTCTTGGTTGCTGTCGGCCGCTTCGTAGGTTTTGGTCGAACTGGATGATGTACTGACGCTGCCGGCGCCACCGGCCGCTTGCGCACCACCGGCGCCTTCGGAACGGCCGCCACCGTGCGCGCCGCCCTGCGGACGCGGTGGCTGGAAGGTGCCGCTCTTGATGGCGCCTTCCAGGTCGTCCCTGGTGATCGCACCGCTTTTCTGGGTGTCGATGGCGTCGAACTGCTTGGCTGCGTCGTCGGCCGAGACGCCCTTGGATTCCAGGCCTTTGACGAATTCGTCTTTGGTGACGCTGCCATCCTTGTCGGCGTCCATGTCGCCGAAGACTTTGGAGGCGAAGCGCGCCGCGCCTTTCGATGGGTCGAAGGAAGTGGCTTGGGTGGTGCCGCTGCCGGACAGGCTGCTGATTGCTGAGGTCATGGTTCTTACTCCGTATCGTTAAGGACAATGCTGTTCCTGTTAACGAACCAAACCATGTATCTATGAGCCTGCAAAGTGTAAAGGCAGGTAAAGGCCTACTCCACGCGCACCACCATCACGCCCGCCCGCAAGCCCACCCGCACGTCGGGATTCGGGAACACCACATACTCTTCCGGATGCTGCACCGTGTAGACCGTGTCGCCATCGCGCGCGATCTCCTCACCCTGTTTCATCGGCGTGAAGTTGTGCGTGTCCTTGCCAAAGGCCATCTGGAAGCGGTCGCTCAGTTTGACGATCTGGCGCGCGGTGTTGAAGATGTGCGGCTTCTGCTTCGCGCTACGCCTGGCGGCGCCGCGCAGCAGGTCGTCCAGCGCCTGCGAGGCGTCGGCAAACTGCGCCAGGTCGTTCTGCCCCAGCGTGCCGATGCGGCCCAGTTCCACCGTGGTGCCGGCCGCCGCGTGATGCTCGGCCGAGTAGTAGCTGTACGTGCCCACCGAGGCAGGGTTCATGATCACGGCGCCGATGCCGGCAAGCCCCAGCCATTCAATCAGCTCATGACGCGGGATATCGGCAATCAGCTCCGGCACGATGGCAAAGGTGGGATACACCGATGGCCGGATCGCCGTGTGCAGGTCCAGGTGCCAGCGCAGCGGCCCCGCGCCGGCGAAGAAGCTGTCGGTGGCGGCGATCATCACGTCGGCGCGCGCCGCTTCCGCCGTGCCTTCCAGCGAACCGCGTTCGGCGCGGAACATGCGGTTCAGGTCAGCGTCGATGAAGCGCTTGCCGGCGCGGATGGCGCCGATGTTGCCGACGCAGAGCATCAGGTCCACCGCCAGCAGGGAAGCCTGATGCGACAAGGCTTCCAGCAGATAGGCCACCACTTCGATCGGCCCCGTCTCGTCGCCATGGACGCCGACCGACAGCAGCACCGCCGGACGCGCGTCGCCGCCGCCGGCACGCGCATGCCCGGCCGCCTTGATGGTGATGATGCCGTCGGCCGGTTCCGTGACCACAAAACCGGCCGCGCTGAAGCGCTGCGCAACCGCGCGGAAATCGGCTTCCGCCAGCGCGCGCACCGGTTCCGGCAAGCCGCTCATTACACCGCCACCGCGGTCGTGCTGGCGTTGACCGCTTCCGACAGCGCCCACACGTCCAGCATCGCCTGTTCCAGATCGGCGGCCGGCGCGTAGCCCGACAGGCCGAGGGTGTTGGCGACGACTTCCACCGCCTCCACCGCGCTATGGCCGCCGGTCGCATGCTTGAGCACCTGTGTCAGCAAACGCTGCTGCGTGCGGCGCAGCGCATTCTGCGCGTAGCTGCGCAGCTGTTCCTGCGAACGGTTGGTGGCCGGCAGTTTCAGGCCACGCTCCAGCACATCGATGCCGACCTGCGCGCGCAGCGCCAGGCCGACCTGCAGGAAAGCCGGCAAGTCCATGCCCTGCGGACGCTGTACCGACAGCGCGGCAAATACGAACGCCGCCACCGATTCGATCGCATCGACCGCCTTCCAGGCGCGCACGAACTCGGCGCGCAGGCCGGCGGTCAGTTCGGCTTCCGACTGGCCATCGGCGCCAGTCAGCGACGCCAGCGTCTCCGGCTTGGCGAACAAGCGTGTCAGCTCGGCGGCGCCGGCGCGCAGCTGTTCGGCGGGCACCGACAGCGCGCCTTCGATCACGGACTTCTGCAGCGAACGGGTACGCGCATCAACCTTCACCGATACCGCGCGCGGCACCTTCAGTGCATCGGCGTCCAGCGCGTCGAACACCGGCGCCAGATTCAGCGCCGACCAGGCCTGGCCCCAGGCCAGGATCACATCCGACTCATCGACGCCATGTTCGCCGGCCAGCTGGCGCAGCATCAGCGGACCGCAGCGGTTCACCGACTCGTTGGCCAGCACGGTGGCCAAAATCGCGTTGGCCAGCGGGTGCGCCAGCGCCGGACGGGTGGCCACCAGCAGGTCCGGGAAGTACGGCTTGAGCACCGACTCGGCCCAGCTGTTATCCGTCAGCGGCAGCGCCGACAGGATGCGCTTGTAGCGGTTCTTGACGTTGGCGATCACCACCGCCAGTTCGGGCGTGGTCAGGCCGCGGCCATCGGCCTTGCGGCGCGCCAGTTCGGCCACCGACGGCAGCTGTTCCAGCTCGCGCGACAGCGCGCCCTCTTCTTCCAGCGAAGCGATCAGCGCGGCGTAGCCATCCTGCACGGCGGCATCGCCCTGCGCCTGCAGCTCGCGCACCAGCAATTGCGTTTGCAGCGTGTTGTCGCGCAGGACCAGGCGTTCGATATCGTTGGTCATCTCGTTCAGGGTGCGGTTGCGGTCCGCTTCGCTCAACTGGCCGGCGTTCATTTCCACGTCCAGCCACATCTTCGCGTTCACTTCGTGGTCCGAGCAGTCCACGCCGGCCGAGTTGTCGATCGCATCGGTGAAGATGCGGCCGCCGTTCAGCGCGAATTCGATGCGGCCGGCCTGGGTCGCGCCCAGGTTGCCGCCTTCGGTCACCACCTTGCAGCGCAGCTCGTTGCCGTTGACGCGGATGTTGTCGTTGGCGCGGTCCTTCACCTGCGCGTGGGTCTCGGTCGACGCCTTGATATAGGTGCCGATGCCGCCGTTGTAGAACAGGTCCACCGGTGCCAGCAGGATGCGGTGCATCAGCTCTTCCGGCGCCAGCGCGGTTTCTTCGATATCCAGCGCGGCGCGGATCTGCGGCGACAGTTCGATCGAACGCGCGCTGCGCGGATACACGCCGCCGCCGGCCGAGATCAGTTCCTTGTTGTAGTCGTCCCATGAGGAGCGCGGCAGCGCGAACATGCGCTCGCGTTCCTTGAACGAGACTTCCATGTCCGGGTTCGGGTCGAGGAAGATGTGGCGGTGGTCGAACGCCGCCAGCACCTTCAGTTTGCGCGAAAGCAGCGCGCCGTTGCCGAACACGTCGCCCGACATGTCGCCCACGCCCACCATGGTCACCGGCGCGGCATGGATGTCGTGGTCCATTTCGTAGAAGTGACGCTTGACCGCCTCGAACGCGCCCTTGGCGGTGATGCCCATCTTCTTGTGGTCATAGCCGTTGGAGCCGCCCGATGCAAACGCGTCGCCCAGCCAGAAGCCGCGCTGCACGGCGATGCCGTTGGCGATGTCGGAGAAGGTCGCGGTGCCCTTGTCGGCCGCCACCACCAGGTATGGATCATTCGGGTCGTAGACCACGGTATCGGCCGGCGGCACGATCTTGCCCAGCACGCGGTTGTCGGTCACTTCCAGCAGGCTGGAAATGAACAGGCGGTAGACTGCCTCGCCTTCCGCCGCAATGACGTCGCGCGCGGCGTCCTTGGGCATCTGCTTGCAGACGAAGCCGCCCTTGGCGCCGGCCGGCACGATCACGGCATTCTTCACCATCTGTGCCTTGACCAGGCCCAGGACTTCGGTGCGGTAGTCTTCCATGCGGTCCGACCAGCGCAGGCCACCACGCGCCACCGGGCCGCCGCGCAGGTGCACGCCCTCGAAGCGGCGCGAGAACACGAAGATCTCGCGGAACGGACGCGGCTCAGGCACCAGCGACAGGTTGCTGGTGTCGAATTTGAAGATGATCTTGTCGCCCTGTTGGGCGTTCTGGAAGTAGTTGGTGCGCAGCGTGGCGGCGATCAGGGTCGCCATGGCGCCCAGCACCGCCTCGCTGTCGGCGTGGTTGATGGCCGGCAGGCGGCTCTTGATGTCGGCGATCTTGTCCAGCGCGGCGTTGCGCGTGGCGTCGTCGTTGGCCGGATCGAAGCGCTGCAGGAAGGCGTCGACCAAATCCTTGACCAGCGCCGGCTGGGTACGCAGCGTCTCCGCCATGTAGCGCACCGAGAAGTTGGTGCCGGTCTGGCGCCAGTAGCTCATGTAGGCGCGCACCAGTTGCACTTCGCGCACGCTCAGGCCACCTTCGATCACCAGGCCGTTCAGGCGGCCGTCTTCCGCTTCGTTGTTGAACAGGGCGGTGAACAGGTCTTCCGCCACCGAGACGATTTCCGGCTTGCCCAGTTTGGCCGCGGTGTCGGCATCCACCGACAGGCTGGTGACGTAGTGACGCTGGCCGTTTACGCGCAGCGAGTGCGCCTGTTCGCGGTCGATGGTGACGCCGGCGTTGTGCAGCGCCGGCAGGATGGTCGACAGCGATGGCACGCGATCGACCGAATACAGGCGGATGGTGCTGGCGCCGTTGTCGGCATCCACGCGCACGCTCACGCGTGACGGGTCGCCGTTGCGCAGGATCGCTTCCAGGTCGTGGAAGGCGGCGGCAGGCTTGGTGGCGACGACGTAATCGGTCGGCAGCGTGGCGCACATGCGGCGCAGGCTGGCGCGCAGCGACACGTCTTCCACCTTGTCGGCCAGCGCCGAGAACTGGTCATGCCAGCCGTCCAGCACCGCCAGCAGCGGTTGCTGGATGTCGGTTGCCAGGTCCAGCGGATAGCGCGCGCCGTGGGCGATCAGGTAGACGCGAGCCAGCGGACCGTCCGCCACCAGGGTCTGCGAGCTGACGTGATGCGCGCCGGAGCTTGCCTGCAGCGCCTTGGCCAGGGCCGAGCCGACGCTTGCGCTGTAACGCTCGCGCGGCAGGTAGACCAGCACATTCAGGTGACGCGCATAGACGTCGCGGCGGGCGAACACCTTGGCGCGCGGCTGCTTGTACAGCGAGACCACGGCGCCGCAGACTTCGGCCAGCCATTCCGGTTCCGCTTCCAGCGCTTCGGTGCGCGGCAGCGATTCGAGGATCTCGACGAATTTCTCGGCGCGGAAGCCTTCCTGACGCACGCCGGCGATGCTCAGCACCTTGGCCACGCGGCCGCGCGCGAACGGCAGGCGGTCCAGCGGGGTCGAGGTGGCGGCGCGGGTGAACAGGCCGACGAAGCAGTATTCGCCGAGGATCTTGCCGTCGGCATCCGCATGGCGCACGCCGATGAAGTCCAGTTGCGCATCGCGGTGCAGCGTGCCTTCCACGTCGGCCTTGACGATGGACAGCGTGTGCGCGCGCTTGGACAGGGTGTCGAAGAAGCCGGGGATGTTGGCCAGGCAGGTGCCGTAGACCGGGTGCGAGGTGTCCTGCAGCACGCCGATGCGGCTCGGGATATCGCGCTCCAGTTCGGGCACGCCGGGCTTGACCTGATAGTAGGCGTAGCCGAACGGTTCGAAGCCTTCGGTCTTCGCCCATTCGAGGAAGGCGGCGACTTCCTTGCCCTCTTCGCCGTGGGTGGCCGCTTCGGCGCCGATGCGGCTGAAGTGTTCCAGCATGGCCGGACGGTCGCGGTGCACCACGGCGGCGTCGCGCGACACCATCTCGATGCGCTCGACCAGCATGCCCAGTTCCGCGTCCGGCAGATCGTCCGCCAGCAGCACCAGCACATACGATTCCAGCTTGGCGCCGGCCTGGCCGACGGCGGTGATGGCACCGTCGGCGTCGCGCTGCACCGGCAGCACCGCGTTCAGCACGCCGTTGGCGGCCACGCGCAGCTTGCGCATGGCCATGACGATGGAATCGACCAGATACGGCATATCGTCGTTCAGGATCAGCAGCGCGGTGGCCATGCCGCCGCGGCCGTCGGAATGGCGCAGGCGCGCGACCTGCGCGCCGCTGCCGCTACGCTTGGCGACCTGCGTGAAACCGCCCCACAAGACCGGCGCCAGGCTGTCGGGCACCGTGCCCGCCAGGTCCTCGTCATCCAGAGACTTCAGCCAGGCGGCGATCAGCGCGGCGACCTGCTCGTCGTCGCCCGCCGTCTTGCTTGCATTGACCAGCTCCAGCGTTTGTTTACGCAGGTCTTGTGGCATTTGTTTCATCTTTGCTTCTCCAATACGTTATAGGTATTTTGTGTTGCAGGGGCCGCGCCGGCTTGTGGCTGCGCGATTCCGGTTAGATGTGGGACGAAAAACAGGATTACAAGTCGTATAGCCCCGGCAGTCCCAGTATAAGGCTCAATTCCTCCAACGCGGTATGTACCTCAATGGCGAGTTGGGGATCTGCCAGATCGGCAGGCTCCAGGCGGTCGCGGTAGTGTTTTTCCACCCACGCCACCAGCGTGTGATACAGCGCTTCGGTCATCACCACGCCCTGGTGCATGGCCGCCGCCTCGGCATCGGTCAGCGCCACGCGCAGGCGCAGGCACGCCGGGCCGCCGCCGTTGCGCATCGACTGGCGCAGGTCGAAGTGGATCAATTCGTCGATGGCGCCGCCGCCGGCGACCAGGCCTTCCAGATAGGAAGCCACCGCGCCCACTTCCTGGCATTCGTGCGGGATCACCAGCGCCATCTTGCCGTTGTCCTTGCTCAGCAGCTGGCTGTTGAACAGATAGCTGGCGACGGCGTCGTTGACCGATACCCTGGCGGTGTCGACGCGGATCGCGTTCAGGTCCGCGCCCACCGCGCCCATCGCGCGGCGCAGCTGATCGAGCGCGCCCGCTTCGTCGGCGAATGCCTGTTCGTGGTAGAACAGCACATTGGCGTTACCTACCGCGATCACGTCGTTGTGGAACACGCCCTGATCGATCACGTCGGGATTCTGCTGGATGTACACGGCGCGTTGCGCCGCCAGGCCATGCAGGCGCGCCACCGCCTGCGATGCTTCCAGCGTCTGGCGCGCCGGATACTTCTTCGGCGCGGCGACCGACACATCGAATTCGCTGCGGCCGAAGACGAACATCTCGATGCCGGCGCTGCCGTGATCGCGGCACAGGCGCGTGTGGTTGGCCGCGCCCTCGTCGCCGAAGGCCGGCGTGCCGGGCAGCGCGTCGTGCACGGCGAAGTGCTCGTCATCCTTGAAGATGGCGCGCAGGGCGCGCGTCGATTGCGTGTGTTCGAAGGCGCGGTGCAGCTTGTTGTTCAGGTTCGCCGCGGTGAAGTGGGTGCGGCCGTCGGCGCTGTCGGCCGACGGGCTGACGGTGGCGGCGTTGGCGGTCCACATCGGCGACGCCGAATAGGCGCAGGCCAGGATCACCGGCGCTTCCCTGGCTGCCTTGGCCAGCACCTCGGCATCGCTGCCGCTGAAACCGACGCTGCGCAGCAGGCGGAAGTTGGGACGGTCCTGCGGCGGCAACAGCGCCTGGCCGAAGCCGCGCGCCGCCAACGCGCGCATCTTGGCCAGCCCTTGCAGCGCGGCCAGCTTTGGGTTCGATGCGCTTTTGACGTTGCTGAACGAGGCGACGTTACCGAACGACAGGCCGGCATAATTGTGCGATGGGCCGACCAGGCCGTCAAAGTTGAATTCGCGTGCAGACATGGAGGCGACCTTCAGAAGTGCATGCCCGGCGACAGCTTGGCCGGCATTTCAAGAGCGGGGTTTTCGATCGAGGCGACCGGATAGGCGCAGTAATCGGCAGCGTAGTAGGCGCTCGGACGGTGGTTGCCCGATTTGCCGACGCCGCCGAACGGCGCGGTGCTGGCGGCGCCCGTGGTGGGACGGTTCCAGTTGACGATGCCGGCGCGGGCGCGCACCTGGAAGATCTTCCACAGCTGTTCGTCGTTGGAGATCAGCGCCGCCGCCAGACCGAACTCGGTGGCGTTGGCGGCCTTGATGGCGCTGTCGAAATCGGCCACGCGGATCACCTGCAGCAGGGGACCGAACCACTCTTCGTCCGGAATGCCCTTGGCGTCGGTGACATCGACGATGCCGGCGGTGACGAAGCCGGTGTTGGGGTCGAGCTGCTTCATTTCCAGCAGCAGCTTGCCGCCCTTGGCCACCAGGTCGGACTGCGCCTGCACCAGGCGCTTGGCGACGTTGGCCGACACCACCGGTCCCATGAACGGCGCCGGTTCGGCGTTCGAAGCGCCCACGGTCAGGCGGCCGGCGACATCCACCAGACGCGCGATGATGGCGTCGCCCTCGGCGCCCTGGCGCACGATCAGGCGGCGCGCGCAGGTGCAGCGCTGACCGGCCGAGATGAAGGCCGAGGACACCGCCATGAACACCGCGGCATCGATTTCCTTCGCGTCCCAGATCACCAGCGGGTTGTTGCCGCCCATCTCCAGCGTCAGCATCTTGCCCGGCTGGCCGCCGAACTGCTTGTGCAGCGCGGTGCCGGTCGGGCAGCTGCCGGTGAACAGGACGCCGTCCAGGTCCTTGCACTGCCCCAGGTCGACGCCGGTCTCGCGGCCGCCGTTGAGCAGGTTGATCACGCCTTTCGGCACGCCGGCCTGTTCCCACAGCTGCACGGTCTTGATGGCGGTGCGCGGCGCGTATTCGCTGGGCTTGAACACCACCGTGTTCCCGGCGATCAGCGCCGGCACGATGTGGCCGTTCGGCAGGTGGCCGGGGAAGTTGTACGGACCGAATACGCCGAACACGCCGTGCGGACGGTGGCGCAGCACGGCCTCGCCGTCGGCGACCTTGTTGTGGCTCTCGCCGGTGCGGGCGTTATAAGCCTGCACCGAGATGTCGATCTTGTTGGCCATGGTGGTGACTTCCGTGCGCGCTTCCCACAGCGGCTTGCCGACTTCCTCGGCGATCAGCAGCGCCAGCGCCTCGGCATCCTGCTTGAGCAGGTCGCGGAAGCGGGTGGCGATGGCGATGCGCTCCTCGACCGGCGTCAGCGCCCACGGCTCGAAGGCGGCGCGCGCGGCAGCCACGGCCTGCTCCACGTCCTTGCAGGTGGATTCGCAACTGGCCCAGGTCTGCCTGCCGGTGGATGGATCGATGGTCACCAGTTCGGCGCCGCTGCCGGCGAGCCATTCGCCGTTAATGAAATTGCTGATGTTAGCCATGGTGCTTCCTCGGATTGAGAGTCAGGGTGCGCACGCTGTCGCCGCCGTGGCAGTGCAGAAGCTTTTGCTCGGCCTCCGGCAGCGCGATGCTGCCGTTGACCGGCATGGCGTGCGACAGAATCATGCGGAAATCTTTGAGCGTGGTGTTCGACACCAGCATCGGCTCGGCCGCCAGCGACTCCGGCGCGCACGCCGAATCCCAGTCGGTGGCGGGGCCGATTTCGGCCAGCGTGCTGTCGCGCAGCGCCCGCAGTTCCGACACGCGCGCCTGCAGCACCGGGCCGGCGTCGAAGATGTCGACGTAGCCTTCGAAATACATGCCTTCCTGTTCCAGCAGGCGGCGCGCCGGCGCGGTCGAGGTGTGCACCTTGCCGATCACCTCCTGCGCATCCTGCGGCAGGTAGTCGACGTACAGCGGCTGGCGCGGCATCAGTTCGGCGATGAAGGACTTCTTGCCGACCGCGGTCAGCGCGTCGACGTGGTCGAAGTCCATCTTGAAAAAGTGGCGGCCTAGCCCCTCGTAGAACGGCGAGCGGCCGCTCTCCTCCTGGTAGCCGCGCATTTCGGCGATCAGCTTTTCGGTGAACAGGTGCGGGAACTGGGCGATGAACAGGAAGCGGCTCTTGGACAGCAGCTTGCCGTTGTTGCCGCTGCGGTAGTCGGGATGCAGGAACAGCGAGCACAGTTCGGTGCTGCCGGTCAGGTCGTTCGACAGGTACAGCGTGTCCATGCGGGTGAACACATCGAGCTCGCGGCTGGAGTGCACCAGGGTGCCGATGCGGTAGTTGTAGAACGGTTCGGTCAGGCCGACCGCGCCCTTGATGGCGCACACGCCGGCCATGCGGCCGCTGTCGGTGTCCTCCATCACGAACATGTAGTCGCGCTTCTCTGGCGCGATGGTTTCGGCGAAGGAGGCCACGGCGATCTGCACGCGGTCGCCCATCATCTTCATGTCCGGCTTGAGCGTGGTCATGCCGCTGCCGACCTGGGTGGCCATCACGTACAGGGCGTCGAGATCGCCGGCCTGGATTGCGCGTACTACCAGCATAGCTTTTCCTTTTGTTCTTATATTCGGACGCAGATCACGGTGTCGCCCTCGGCGACGCGCAGCGCTTCCTGTACCTCGACGGACAGGGCCACGCTGAGTTGCGCATCCAGCGCCGGGCAGTGCGTGATCACGGCGCGGAAGTCATGTTCGGTGGCCGAGGCCACGGCGTAACGCAGCTGCGGCTCGCGGCCGCGGTCCGGCTGCTCCACCGAGGTCGCCACGCGGCGCTGCAGCGCGCCGGTGAAGGTGCGCAGCGAATTCTTGTGCGCCTGCAGGATCGGGCCGCCGTCGAAGATGTCGATGTAGTCGTCGGCCTCGAAGCCCTCCGCCGTCAGCAGGTTGAAAGCCAGCTCGCCCGACGGGTGGATCTGGCCCATGGCCGCCTGCGCGTCGCCCGGCAGCAGCGGCACGTAGACCGGGTAGTGCGGCATCAGTTCGACGATCAGGGTGCGGTTGCGCGCACCGCCGATGGTGCGCTCGGCGTCGAGGAAATCCATCTTGAAGAATTTACGGCCCAGCGCGTCCCAGAACGGCGAGCTGCCGTCGTCCTTGGTGACGCCGGCCAGCGGCACGAAGAAGCGGTCGGCGAAGCGGTGCGGCGCCAGCACGGCGAACATCAGCCGCGCGCGCGACAGCAGCGCCGCCTCGGCCGAGCCGTGTTCGCGCTCGCCGACGTAAAAGCTGGACAGCTGCGAATAGCCGGTCAGCTCCGAGCACAGCGTCAGCGCGTGCACGCTGTGGCTGATGTTCAGGTCGCGCGACACCTGCTGGATCACGTCGTTGCGGAAGGAGAAATAGGTGCCGTTGGAGCCGGCCGCCGCGAACATGGCGGCGGTGCCGACGATTTGCCGTTCGTGCGGCGATTCCAGCACCAGCAGATAGGATTCCTCGCTGGGGATGTCGACGTGCGCGGCAAAGGACGCGATCGAGCGCTCGATCATGGCGACGATCTTGTCGCGCGTCTTGGGCAAGGTATGCACGCCCGGCATGGGCACCGCGGCCAGCGCTTCCAGGGCTGCGATATCCGCAAGTTCGACCGGACGGACTACATACATGGGAACTCCTCAGGGAAAGCGAACCGGCCCGGCACACACCTCGCCGGGCCATGGAAAAGCGGCGGATCGGTATCCGCCGCGGTGCTGCCGTTTTACGCCGCCTTCAGCAGCTCATCCAGCGACTGGCGGATGATGCGGTCGGCTTCGGCGATCTGCGCGTCCGACACGATCAGCGCCGGCGCCAGACGCACCACGTCCATGCCGGCGATCAGCACCATCATGCCGTTGGCCTCGACCGCCTTCTGGATATCCTTGGAACGGCCCTTCCACGCCTCGGTTACCACCAGGCCCAGCAGCAGGCCGGCGCCGCGCACCTGGCTGAACACCTGCGGGTAGTCGCCGATCAGCTGTTCCATGGTCGAGCGCAGCTTGGCGCCGGCTTCCTGCACGCGCGCCAGGAAGGCCGGCTGCCGGATGGTTTCCAGCACCGCCAGCGCCACCGTGGTGGCCAGCGGGTTGCCGCCGTAGGTGGTGCCGTGCGAACCGACGCTCAGCGTGGCCGCCAGCTCGTGGGTGGTCAGCATGGCGGCGATCGGGAAGCCGTTGCCCAGCGCCTTGGCCGAGGTCAGGATGTCCGGCACGATGCCGTAGCTCATGTAGTGGAACAGGTGGCCGGTGCGGCCCATGCCCGACTGCACTTCGTCGAAGATCAGCAGCGCGCCGGTCTTGTTGCACAGGTCGCGCAGCTCCTGCAGGAAAGCCTTGTCGCCCGGCACCACGCCGCCCTCGCCCTGCAGCGGCTCGACGATCACGGCGCAGACGTCGTCGCCGATGGCGGCGCGCGCCGATGCGATGTCGTTATACACGATGTGGTCGATCGACGGCGGCAGCGGCTCGAAGCCTTCGGTGTACTTGGACTGGCCGCCCACCGACACGGTGAACAGCGTGCGGCCGTGGAACGACTGGTAGCACGACACGATGCGCGACTTGTGCGCGCCGAACTTGGTGTGCGCGTATTTGCGCGCCAGCTTCAGCGCCGCTTCGTTGGCTTCCGCGCCGGAGTTGCAGAAGAAGGCGCGGTCGGCGAAGGTGGCTTCGGTCAGCGCCAGGCCCAGGCGTAGCACCGGTTCGTTGGTGTAGCCATTGCCCAGGTGCCACAGGGTGTTGGCCTGGCGGGTCAGCGCCTCGACGATGATCGGGTTGCAATGGCCGAGCGCGGCCACGGCGATGCCGGAGGTGAAATCCAGATAGTGCTTGCCGGCCTGGTCCCACAGATCCAGACCCTCGCCTCGGACCGGAACCATCGCTGCCGGTGCATAGGTCGGCACCAGGACTTCATCGAAAGTCTGACGAGTCACAGGACGGTTAAAAGCGGTCGTTTCGAGCTTGGCGTTCATGGCATTCCCTATCAATAGTGGGTGGGAGGACGGCACAGCGCCGCCTGGACCCAATTATAAAAAGCGCGATGCTAAAACTCTTTTCAAATGGCGACAAGAATTTTTAGATTTGACCGCAAATTTAAGATTGCCAGATTGATCATGAGGTGGTTTGGGATGGGCATGGCCAGGCGCAGCGACGAAGACAGTGCGCCTGCACGGCGAGGCGCTGCAACAACGCCATGGCCATCCCAAACCGCCTCACGGTGGCGCGAGCTTGCGCTGGCGTTCCTCGCGCGGCGTATTGCCGAACAATGCGCCAAAGGCGGTGGAAAAGTGCGAGCCGGACGAAAAACCGCACATCAGGCCCACCTGCACGATGGAATGGTTGGTATCCAGCAGCAACTGTCGCGCCCGTTGCAGGCGCAGCTCCAGGTAGTAGCGCGATGGCAGGCTGCCCAGATATTGCTTGAACAGGCGCTCCAGCTGGCGCCGCGACAGGCCGACCAGGTTGGCGATGTCGTCGGTGGACAGCGGTTCCTCGATATTGGCTTCCATCAGCGTCACCGCTTCCGACAGCCGCGGCTGCAGGGCGCCGAAGCGCGCCTGCAGCGCCACGCGCTGGCGCTCCTCCGGCCCGCGCACGCGCTCCACGCACAGGCTTTCCTTGATGGCCGCCTGCACGGTGGCGCCGAACAACTGCTCGATCAGGGTCAGCGCGAAATCGATGGAGGCGGCGCCGCCGCAGCAGCTCAGGTGCCGCCCGTCCAGCTCGAACAGATGCGGGGTCAGGATGGCGCGCTCGGTGATGTCCTCGGTGTCGGCGTACAGCGCCCACGGCAGCGCCAGCCGCACGCCGGCCATCAGCCCGGCCTTGGCCAGCCACAGTACGCCGGCGCCGACGCCGCCCCAGTACGAGGCGCTACGGCAGCGCTCGATCACGGCGCGCGCCTGCTCGGCCGGCAACGGCGCTTGCTGCTCATCGGCCACCAGCAGCGCGATATGCCAGCCCGGCTGCGCCAGCACCACCTGCGCCGGCGTCATGGTTTCCAGCTGCAGCACCTCGCGCCCCAATTGGGCCGCCGCCAGCCGCAACGGCTGCACCAGCCCGGCCCAGGTGATGGCGTCCGCCTCGCCGGCGTTGACCAGCAACAGCCGCAAAGGCCGCTGCTGCGCCAGACTGGACAGTGGGACGAAGGACACGGCCCTACTCCGGCGCCAGCGCCGTCGCCGGGCGCGCGGTGCTCCACTGGCTGACGATCATGCCGGAAATCAGCAGCAGCGCGCCCAGCAAGCCGTTCCAGGCCAGCGTCTCGCCCAGCCAGAAATAGGCGAAGATGGCGGCACAGCCCGGCTCGAAGGCATAGATCACGGCCGCCTCATTGGCCGAGCTGCGGCTCTGCCCCCAGGTCTGCAGCGAAATGATGGCGGCGGTGGCCACCACGCCCAGATACAGCAGATTGGGCGCATACAGCCGCAGGCCCTTGCCCACATGGGCCAGATAGTCGGGCAGCGCCTGGCTGCGCCCGGCCCAGTCCAGCGGCACCTCGCGCGCCAGCAGCCATAGCGCGGCGCACACCGCCACGGTCAGGATTTGCGAGGCGGTCAGCGCCATCAACTGGTCGACCTTGCGGGTGGTGGCCTCCATCAGCTTGATGTACAAGCCGAAGCACAGCGCGCACAGCAGCGCCAGCGTGTCGCCCAGGCCCCAGGTGAAACTGCCCTCCCAGCACAGTATGAACAAGCCGGCCACGGCCAGCGCCAGCGCGACCGCGATGCGGCGCTCCAGCCGCGCGCCCAGCAGCACGCCCAGCAGCGGCGGCACCAGCACGTTCAGGCCGGTGATGAAGGCGTTGCGGTTGGAGCTGGTCAGCGCCAGCCCCGCGATCTGGCACACATAGCACAGGAATAACAGCGCGCCCGACAGCAGTCCCCAGCGCAGGTCGCGCCAGCGCGCGCGCCACAGGAACGGCAGCAACAGCAGGCTGGCCAGGGCGAAGCGGCACAGCACGATCCAGCCGGCCGACAGGTAGCCGGTCATGTCTTTCATTGCCGGAAAGGTTGTGCCCCAGACCAGGGTCACAAGCAACAGGGCGAACACGCCGCGCAGGTGTAAAGGCATCGTTGTTGTTATGATTTGCATTGCGCATAGTGTACCCCGCCGGAAAGCCGGATGCGAAGCGGCTATAATCACGGGCTATGGGTGCACGATTCTTGAAAAGTATCCGGCTGCTGGCCGAATGCATGCAAGGCTATGAACGGCTCTCCGGCGAATACGTGCGCCGGAGCGGGCTGACGCACGCGCAATTCGACATCATCGCCACGCTGGGCAATACGCCCGGCATGTCCTACAAGGAACTCGGCGAGAAAACCCTGATCACCAAGGGCACGCTGACCGGCGTGATCGAGCGGCTCGAGCAGAAGGGTCTGGTGGAACGCCAGCGCAGCGACTGCGACAAGCGCTCGTTCTTCGTGCGCCTGACCAAGGAGGGCGAACGGGTGTTCTGCGACGTGTTCCCGGAAGTCATCTCGCAAAGCGGCAAGGTGTTTGCGCATTACACGCCGGATGATTTCAGCGCCCTTGAAAAAACCCTGTCCGAACTTAAAAATGTGATCATGGCGGGACACCTTCCCGGTACGCCCGAGCATGATTGCGATTAATTACCCATCTATACAATGCTGAAAACTTCTCTGCTGGAAGGCAAAAAGCCTGCCAAATTCGATAAAGACATCACCGGCAACCTGCTGCTGGAAACCGCCAGCGCCGACGACGTGCGCCAGCAGGCGCTGATCATCGGCGTGCGCAACGAGGCCGGCGACATCTACCGCCTGATCGGCGCCACCAAGCACAACAGCTTCATGAACGCGGTGGAGGAATTGTTCGACCTCGAGCTGGTCGACGAGCTGGAACAGACCGACGAACCGGTCGAAGGCTGCGACGCCATCTTCAGCGCGCCGGCCGACTAAGCCGGGCTGTGGCGGGCGAGCATCGCCGCAAAAACTATTTGTGGAAAAGTGCCACACGGCAACATTCCGACGATATACTTTTGTGATGGACAGACTCGACGCCTTCAAGACCATCGCCGCTCAGGCGAGCCGCGGCGAACTGACGTTCCCCGCCAACGTCAACGCCTCGCTGCGCCTGCAGCAGGCGCTCAATGATCCCGACTGCCACGTCGAACAGGCGGCGCGGCTGATCCAGGCCGATCCGCTGCTGGCGGCGCGCAGCGTCGCCATCGCCAACTCGGTGGCCTACAACCGATCCGGCACCGAAATTTCCAGCGTGCGCGCGGCCGTGCAGCGGCTCGGCATCCGCACCCTGCAGTCGCTGGTGGCGGCGCTGATCGTGCGCCAGATCGGCGCCCAGATCACCGACCCCGGCCTGCAGGCCAAGGTTACCCAGCTGTGGGAACACACCGCCCACGTGGCCGCGCTGGCCCACGTGATCGCGCGCCGCGTCACCCATGTCGATCCCGACACCGCGCTGTTCGCCGGCATCGTGCACGAAGTGGCCGGCTTTTACATGCTGGCCAGCGCCGGCGAGTTCCCGCAGGTGATGGAAGGCGCGCCCGAAGACTGGATCGAGCATGGCGAAATCACGATCGGGCGCGGAGTGATGGCTCACCTCTGCGTGCCGGCCGCCGTGGTGCATGCCATCGAGGCGATGTGGGGCGGCCTGCGCGCACTGCCGCCGGAAACCCTGGGCGACACCCTGCTGCTGGCCGACGACCTGGCACCGGTGGCTTCGCCGCTGCACCAGCGTCCGGGCGCCACCACGCTGCAGGCGGCGCGCACCATCGACTGCGTGATCGGCGACGGCACCCTGCACGCCATCATGACGGAATCCGCGCACGAGGTGCAGTCGCTGTACGCGGTGCTGATGCTGTAAAAAAAAAGCCCGCTGGGCAGCGGGCCAAAGTCCAAAACTAGGGATCTCCTCCAGAGGAGACGCGTCCAGAATACCCGCATGCCCCTGGCAGCTCTGTGCGCTACTTCACATATGCGGCGGATATGTACAAAATCACCATACCGGCTCGGTTTGCCTCCAGGCGTCCAGCTGGCGCATGCGCTCCAGCCATGCCATCAGCTTGGGATGCCGGGTCACCGGCAGATGGGCCTGTTCGACGTAGGTGAGCGAGGGCGCCACCGCCATGTCGGCCAGGCTCAGGCTGTCGCCGCACAGCCAGTCGCGGCCGGCCAGATGCTGCTCCAGCACCGCGGCGAACTGGGCGATCTGGCGGCCGGCGCGGTCCAGTTCGGCAGGATCGGGGCCGCCGTTGCCGGTCAGTCCTTTCCAGATGTGCTCGTACACGTACACGCCCAGCGCCGGCGCGAAGTGCTGGCCGGTCCACAGCATCCAGCGGTTGATGTCGGCGCGGGTCATGATGTGGTCCGGGTAAAGCGTCTGGCCGTGGGTGCGGTCGGCCAGGTACTGCATGATGGCGCCCGACTCCCACAGGATGAAGTCGGCGTCCTGCAGCACCGGCACCTTGTTGTTGGGATTGAGCGCGGCCAGGCGGCGCCGGTCTTCGGCGCTCATCAGGTTCACTTCGGTCAGCTCCAGCGGCGTGCCCATGTGGATGGCGGCCAGCATCACGCGGCGCGCGCTGGTGGAAGCAGGATGATAGTAAAGGCGCATGGCGGTCTCCGATGAATGAGTGAGGCCTTCATCGTAGAACCGGGCGGCGACAGTTTCTGTCAGTAGTCTTCGCGGATATGGTGTTCCTTGCGCCAGGTCTTCAGCAGGTCGTGGCGGCGCGCCGGATAGCGCTGCCGCAGCGACTCCACCGCCGCGATGCGGTCGATGCGGAAGTGGCGGAACGCCATGCGCATCTCGCACCAGGCGGCCAGCAGCCGCTTGCCCTCCAGGAAAGCCAGCGCGAACGGCCACACCACGCGGTCGGACGGCGCGCCATGCTCGTCGCGGTACGCCATGCGCAGGCGGTGCTGATAGCGGATCGCCTCGCGCACCGGACGCACGTGGATATCGCTGGCGTTTTGGCGGTCTTCGCCCATCGGCACCCACAGGCTGGTTTCGGCCATGTCGTCGCGCAGGTCCTTCGGCGTGGCCGCGGCGATCTTGGCCAGCGCGCTGTTGGCGGCGGCGGCCAAGCCATCGTCGCCCTGGCGCCGCACCCAGCGCGCGCCCAGCACCAGCGCTTCCAGCTCGTCGGCGCCGAACATCAGCGGCGGCAGAAAGAAGCCGGCCTTCAGCATGTAGCCGACGCCGGCCTCGCCTTCCAGCGGCGCGCCCAGGCCCGACAACGTCTGGATGTCGCGGTAGATGGTGCGCTCGGACACGCCCAGTTGCTCGGCCAGGCGCGCGGCCGTCACCGGACGGCGGTAACCGCGCATCGCATCCATCAGCAAAAATAGTCGGCCGGTACGGCTCATCGATCGTCTCCTCACAGCAGCGCTGCCAGCTTGCCGCCAGCGGCCGCGCAGGTCAAGTGACAATGCGCGCATTTTGCCGCTCTGCCGGGCAACGCCACAGCCTGCAGGCCATCCATTAAAGCAGAAAATTGCGCTGCGTCGGCTGCAGGCTGGCGCGGCCGTCGGCACTTTCGTCCTTGAGCGCCACGCCGGACAGCTGGCGGCGGCGCGCTTCGGTCAGCAGGTAGTGCAGCTTGTGCGCCGCCGCCGTGTGGCCGAGTCCCGCCGCGCGCACGTTGGAGATGCAGTTGCGGCTGGCGTCCGACAGACCGGGGCGCGGCGCCCAGGTCAGATAGATGCCCAGACTGTCCGGCGAGCTGAGGCCGGGGCGCTCGCCGATCAGTACCGCCACGGCTTTTGCGCCCAGCAGATGCGCCACTTCATCGCCGACCGCCACCCGGCCTTGCCGCACGATGGCGATGGGCGCGACGCGCCACGCGTCCGCCGCCAGGCGCGGCATCAAGGCCCGCAGCACCGGCGCGGCGTTCTGCTCGATCGCCAGTGCCGACAAACCATCCGCGACGACCAGCGCCAGATCGTAGCCATCGGCCGGTGCGGCCAGCGCCGCGCGCGATGGCGCGTCCAGCTGCCGGCCCAGGTCGGGCCGCTGCAGGTAGACCGGGCGTCCGGCGGCCGCGCTGTGCAGGCTGACGCAAGCCAGGCCGCAGGCATCGGACAGGCTAACGGCCAGCGCCTGCGGGTCAAGCTCGCGGTGCACGGCATCGCGCGCCTGCGCGTGCGCCAGCTGAAACGCCAGCTGCTGCGCCGTCGGTTGACTGACGCCGCTGCGCCCCAGCGCGATGCGCGCCGCCGTCAGCCGCCGCAACGACTGCCACGGATTGGCGGTCACCGGCTTAGCCATGCCGCAGCACCTTGCCGAACGCCGGCGGCAGCCCCTCGCGCAGCGTGAAGCGCGCATCGCCGCTGACGATCTCCATGTCGCGCAACCATGCCGCAAACTCCGGCGCCGGTTGCAAGCCCAGCACGCGCCGCACATACAGCGCGTCGTGGAACGAGGTGGTCTGATAATTGAGCATGATGTCGTCCGCTCCCGGCACGCCCATCACAAACGTGCAGCCGGCCGCGCCCAGCATGGTGAGCAGCACATCCATGTCGTCCTGGTCTGCCTCCGCATGATTGGTGTAGCAGACATCGCAGCCCATGGGCAGGCCGAGCAGCTTGGCGCAGAAATGGTCTTCCAGTCCCGCGCGCAGGATCTGCTTGCCGTCGTACAGATATTCCGGCCCGATGAAGCCCACCACCGAATTCACCAGCAATGGTTGGAAGTGCCGCGCCACCGCATAGGCGCGCGCCTCGCAGGTCTGCTGGTCGACGCCATGGTGCGCATTGGCCGACAGCGCGCTGCCCTGCCCCGTCTCGAAATACATCACGTTGTCGCCCACCGTGCCGCGCCCCAGAGACAGCGCCGCCTGCCGTGCCTCGTCCAGCAGCGCCAAACTGATGCCGAAACCGGCGTTGGCCGCCTGCGTGCCCGCGATCGATTGAAACACCAGATCCACCGGCGCGCCGCGCTCGATGGCCGCCAGGGTATTGGTCACATGCGTCAGCACGCAGGACTGGGTCGGAATCGCATAGCGCGCGATCACCTCGTCCAGCATGTTCAGGAGATGCACCACCTGCGGCACATTGTCGGTGGCCGGATTGATGCCGATCACCGCGTCGCCGCTGCCGTACAACAGGCCATCGAGCATGCTGGCCGCGATACCGCCGGCGTCGTCGGTGGGATGATTCGGTTGCAGCCGGGTGGCCATGCGGCCCGGCAGCCCGATGGTGTTGCGGAAGCGCGTCACCACGCTGCACTTCTGCGCCACCAGCACCAGATCCTGCACCCGCATGATCTTGCACACCGCCGCCGCCATTTCCGGGGTCAGGCCGGGCGCCAGGGCGGTCAGCGCCGTCGTGTCGGCCAGGTCGCTGAGCAGCCAGTCGCGGAAATCGCCCACCGTCAGATGCGCCACCGGCGCGAAGGCCGCGACGTCGTGGGTATCGATGATCAGCCGCGTAACCTCGTCTTCCTCATACGGTATCAGCGCCTCGCTGAGGAATACGCACAAGGGCAGCGCGGCCAGCGCCATCTGCGCCGCCACCCGCTCCTCCGCGCCCGCCGCGCCCAGGCTGGCCAGATAGTCGCCCGAACGCGCGGGCGTGGCCCTGGCCATCAACTCCTTGAGGTCGCGGAACTGATAGGTCCTACTGCCCACCTGGTGCGAGTAACTGCTCATCGCCGCCCTTTCGCTTACGCTGCGGCGCGGTGGCCAGGAAGCAGCCATAACCCAGCACCAGAAACGCCGCAAACACACAGAAGATCACCCCATTGTAGTAGATCATGGTGCCCATGCAGACCATCGCGCCCACCAGTGCGATGGCCGGGAACAGCGGATAGCAAGGCGCACGGAACGGCCGCGCCATCTGCGGTTCCGCGCGGCGCAGCTTGAACAGCGCCAGCATGCTGACGATGTACATGGTGATCGCACCGAACACCGACATGGTGACGATATTCGCCGTCAGCGTCTGGCCGCCAAAGGTGATCAGTTCATCGCTGTAAATGGCGGCGATGCCGACCACGCCGCCGGCGACGATGGCGCGGTGCGGCGTCCGGAAACGCGCGTGCACGCCGGCGAAACAGGTGGGCAGATAAGCCTCGCGCGCCAGCGCGTAAATCTGCCGCGAATAGCCGAGAATGATGCCGTGGAACGAGGCTACCAGGCCGAATAAGCCTAGCCACACCAGCATGTGCAGCCAGCCGCTGTCCGCGCCGACGACCAGCTTCATCGCCTGCGGCAGCGGATCGTTGATATTGGCCAGCCGGGTCCAGTCGCCGGCGCCGCCGGCAAACACCATCACGCCCAGCGCCAGCAGCACCAGCGTCAGGATGCCGGCGATGTAGGCGACCGGCACCGAGCGTTGCGGATCGCGCGCCTCCTCGGCCGCCATCGCCACGCCTTCGATCGCCAGGAAAAACCAGATCGCAAACGGTATCGCCGCGAACATGCCGGGGATCGCCGCCAGGCTGAAGGCATCCTGCCCCGCCCAGCCGCCCCTGATGAAATTCGCCGTCGCAAAACCCGGCGCCACCACGCCCATGAACACCAGCAGTTCAAAGATGGCCAGCAGCGTCACCAGCACTTCGAAGGTGGCGGCGATCTGCACGCCGAGGATGTTCAGCGTCATGAACAGCAGATAGGCGCCCACCGCCGCCGTCTTCGGCGCCAGCGCGGGAAACTGCACATTCAGATAGGCGCCGATCGCCAGCGCGATGGCCGGCGGCGCGAACACGAATTCGATCAGCGTCGCCGCGCCGGCCAGATAGCCGCCCAGCGGCCCGAAGGCGCGCTTGCTGTAGGCGAACGGGCCGCCGGCGTGCGGAATCGACGTGGTCAGTTCGGTGAAGCTGAAGATGAAGGCCGTGTACATCGCCGCGATAAACAGCGCGGTGACGGCGAACCCCAGCGTCCCGGCCGACGCCCAGCCATAGCTCCAGCCGAAATACTCGCCCGAGATCACCAGCCCGACGGCGATGCCCCACAACTGAAACGTGCCCAGCGTCTTCTGTAAAGTAGCTTGCATGATCGCCTCCTCAGGAGATGGTCAAATATGCAAGTCCTGTGCCAACGATTCCGCACCAAAGCGGAGCAAGCGATCTATTGCCACAAGAATACTCATGGGTAGGCGCGTGCTCGCTCCCGTCGTGCATGCCGTCCCGTTTGACTGTCTCGTTTCGTCTCGTTTGTGCGCGTTCGAACTTTTGTGCAGTGCAGCTGTCTAATGGAGACAAGACTCGCCAAAACGAGACAAAACGAGACAGGAGAATGGGAATGAACGCACGACAGGACGATTTCGTACCTCCCCATGCCATACACCTGCTGCGAACTTTTTTGCGTCAGACCCGCAGCACCTTGTCGCCGCAGGAAGCGGTGACCCGCGCCATCAATGAGTGGATCGAGCGCGAGCGCTCCGCTGAAACCTCGCCCCGCGGTTATCAATGGAAGCAGCTGTTCCTGCCCGAGGGCACGGACGTGCGCATGGTCAGCGATGGCAAAAGTCACTATGCAAAAGTGGTCGGCGACAAAATCCTGTTGCGCCAGCACGCCGTTTCGCCACGCGAGATGACGATCGCCATCGCCGGCGACGGCCGCAACGCCTGGCGTGATCTATGGCTGCTGCTGCCGGGCGAACAATACTGGATCAACGCCGCGCGCCTGCGCGCCCAGCAAAACAAAGAGCTGGAAAAACTTCCTGTCTCGCAGGCCGACGCCCTCACCTCTGCGGCAAAAGCCATGAGTCAGGCACTGAATGCCGCCGTACTGCTGATCGAGCACGTCGACTATCAGACCACAACCGTCCTGGATCGCCGGCTGCCGAAGAACCGCCGCAAATACGACATGCTGGAAGACATACACTGACAAAAAAAATCCCTCCGCGCGGGAGGGATTCTGGTTTAGACGACTGCGCCGTCGGTTTCGTCCTTCGGCTTGACCGGCTTGATCAGGTCTTCGCGCTTCACGCCCAGCCACATGGCCACGGCGGCGGCCACGAACACCGACGAGTAGATACCGAAGCAGATACCGATGGTCAGCGCCATGGCGAAGTAGTGCAGGGTCGGGCCGCCCAGGAACAGCATGGACAGCACCATCATCTGCGTACAGCCGTGGGTGATGATGGTACGCGAGATGGTCGAGGTGATCGCGTTGTCGATGACCTCATGCACGCTCGCCTTGCGCTGCTTGCGGAAGTTCTCGCGGATACGGTCGAAGATCACCACCGATTCGTTCACCGAGTAACCCAGCACCGCCAGCACGCCGGCCAGCACCGTCAGCGAGAATTCCCACTGGAAGAAGGCGAAGAAGCCCAGGATGATCACCACGTCGTGCAGGTTGGCGATGATCGCCGCCACCGCGAATTTCCACTCGAAGCGCACGGCCAGGTAGATCATCACGCCGATCACCACCATCACCAGCGCGTTCAAACCATTTTGCGCCAGCTCGTCGCCCACCTGCGGGCCGACGAACTCCACCTTCTGCAGCGACACCAGCTCGGTGGCGCCGGAAGCGTCCGCGCACGATTGCTTGACCACGTGCTCGCCCTTGGCGCTGACCGTGTCGATCTGTTTCAGGCCGCCGTTTTCAGCCTTGCACAGCGCGTCGAACACCTTGGCCGAAGCATCCTTCGGCGTGATGTTCTTCACCACCGGCAGACGCAGCATCACGTCGTGCGCGGTGCCGAAGCCGGTGGCTTCCGGCTGCTCGTAGCCGATGGTTTCCAGCGTGTGGCGGATCTTCTCCAGATTCGCCGGCTGGTCGTAGCGCAGTTCCATCACGGTGCCGCCGGTGAACTCCACCGAGAAATGCAGGCCCTTGTGGATCAGGAAGAACACGGCCGCGACGAAGGTCAACGCCGAAATGACGTTGAACACCAGCGCGTGGCGCATGAACGGAATGTCTTTTTTGATGCGGAAAAATTCCATGTTTGCAGCCCCTGATTATTTCTGACCCGGTACCCAGACGGTACCGATGGCGATCGATTGCAGTTTCTTCTTGCGGCCATACCAGAGGTTGACCACACCGCGCGAAACGAACACGGCGGAGAACATCGAGGTCAGAATACCCAGCGTGTGCACCACGGCGAAGCCGCGGATCGGGCCGGAACCGAACACCCACAGCGCCACACCGACGATCAGGGTGGTCACGTTGGAGTCGATGATGGTGGCCCAGGCGCGCTCGAAGCCGGCGGCGATCGCCGCCTGCGGCGAGGCGCCGGCGCGCAGTTCCTCACGCACGCGCTCGTTGATCAGCACGTTCGAGTCGATCGCCATACCGAGCGCCAGCGCGATAGCGGCCATGCCAGGCAAGGTCAGCGTCACCTGCATCTGCGACAGCAGCGCCAGCAGCAACAGCAGGTTGACCGCCAGCGCCAGCACGCTGAAGAAGCCGAAGATCATGTAATACACGATCATGAAGATGGCGATCGCGGCAAAGCCGTACATGGTCGAGTGGATACCCTTGCTGATGTTCTCGGCGCCTAGCGCCGGACCGATGGTGCGCTCCTCGATCACGTCCATCGGCGCGGCCAGCGCGCCCGAGCGCAGCAGCAGCGCCAGTTCGGCGGCGTTTTCCGCGTTGCCCATGCCGGTGATCTGGAAGCGGCTGCCCAGTTCGCTCTGGATGGTGGCCACCGACAGCACTTCCGGCGAGCCCTTCTTCTCGAACAGCACGATGGCCATGCGCTTGCCCACGCGGTCGCGGGTGGCGTCGCGCATGCGGCGGCCGCCGTCGCCGTTCAGGTCGATGCCGACCGCGGCCTGCTGGTTCTGGTCGAAACTGGCCACGGCGCTGGAGATGTAGTCGCCGCTCAGCACCACGTCCTTGGACAGCACCACCGGTACGCCCTTGCCGACGGTGAACAGTTCCGAGTTGTACGGAATCGCCGCCGACAGTTCGGTGCCCGGGGTGATCGAATCATCCACCATGCGCACTTCCAGCGTCGCGGTGCGGCCGATCACGGCGCGCGCGCGCGCCACGTCCTGCACGCCCGGCAGCTGCACCACGATGCGGTCCGGCCCCTGCTGCTGGATGATCGGCTCGGCCACGCCCAGCTCGTTGACGCGCTTGGACAGGGTCGAAATATTCTGCTTCACGCCATCGTCGATGGTCTGCTTTAGCGCGGCCGGCTTCAGCGTGACCACGGTTTTCAGCTCGCTGCCTTCGCCGGCGTCGACGAAGATCAGGTCGGAAATCTGGCCGGCCAGCACATCCTTGGCTTTCTGGCGGGTGGCGTCGTCGCGGAACTTGATTTCGATGCTGTCGCCGACGCGGTCGATGCCGGCATGGCGCACATTCTTGTCGCGCAGCGAAGCGCGCGCCGCCGCCTGGATACCCTGGATGCGCTTGTTCAGCACCGCCTTGGTATCGACCTGCATCAGGAAGTGCACCCCGCCGCGCAGGTCGAGGCCGAGGTACATCGGCAGCGCGTGCAGGCTTTGCATCCATTTCGGCGTGTCTTCCTGCAGGTTCAGCGCCACCAGGTAGGTCGGGTCTTCGGTATTGGTGTTCAGGCCTTTTTCCAGGATGGACTTGGCCTTGAACTGGATGTCCGGGGTGGCAAAGCGCGCGCGCACCGAGGCGTAGGTGCCGGTGCCGTCGAAGCTGAGGCCGTCATAAGCGATGCCGGCCTTGGTCAGCACCTCGCCGACCTTGGCCGTCATGTCGGACGTCAGCTTGACGGTCGACTTGCCGCTGGTGACCTGCACCGCTGGCGACTGGCCGAAGAAGTTCGGCGCCGTGAACAGCGCGCCCAACAGGATGGCCACGGCGATCAGGATGTATTTCCAGAGTGGATAACGATTCATAGAGTTCTAACGTTCAGGGTCGGAATGCAAACGGCCCGCGCAAACGCGGGCCGCCAGAGCTGATTACAGCGCCTTGATCGTGCCTTTCGGCAGCACCATGGTCACCGCGTTCTTCTGCACCAGCATTTCGGCGCCGCTGGAGATTTCCAGCGTCAGGTACTGGTCGGAGATCTTGGTGATCTTGCCCAGCACGCCGCCAACGGTCACGACTTCGTCGCCCTTGGCCAGTGCTTCCATCATGGCTTTTTGTTCCTTGGCGCGCTTCTGCTGAGGACGGATCATCAGGAAGTACATCGCCACGAACATCAGAATCAGGAAACCATACTGGCCCAGGAAGCCGCCACCGCCGAGCGATTCGAGTGGGTTGGATTGGGCATAAGCATTGGAAATGAAGAACACAGGTGACTCCGATATCTATAGTTTAAAAAACAGCGCTGTATTCTAGCACTGGCCGCACGGCGTTAGGACTTTTACACGCCGCGCGCGCGGTCGGCGTGGAATTGCTGCACCCAGGCCGGGAAACGGTCTTGGTCCAGGGCGTCGCGCATCTGCTGCATGATGTCCAGGTAGTAATGCAGGTTGTGGATGGTGTTCAGGCGCGCCCCGAGGATTTCCTGGGTCCGGTTCAAGTGGTGCAGGTAGGCGCGCGAGAAGTTCTTGCAGGCGTAGCAGGAACAGGTGCTGTCGTAAGGCTCCTTGTCATCCTTGTAACGGGCGTTCTTGATCTTGATGTCGCCGTAGCGGGTGAAGATCCAGCCGTTGCGCGCGTTCCGCGTCGGCATCACGCAGTCGAACATGTCGACGCCGTTGGAAACGCCGGCCACCAGGTCTTCCGGCGTGCCCACGCCCATCAGGTAATGCGGCTTGTTGGCCGGCAGCTTGGGGCCGACGTGTTGCAAAATGCGCATCATGTCTTCCTTTGGCTCGCCGACCGACAGGCCGCCGATGGCCAGGCCGGGGAAATCGATCTGTTCCAGGCCTTCCAGCGACTCGTCGCGCAGCTTCTCGAACATGCCGCCCTGGACGATGCCGAACAGCGCGTTCGGATTGCCGCCCTGGTGGAATTCGTTGTAGGAGCGCTGCGCCCAGCGCAGCGACATGCGCATCGACTTCGCCGCCTCGTCCAGGGTGGCCGGACGGTTGTCGATTTCATACGGCGTGCACTCGTCGAACTGCATCACGATGTCCGAGTTCAGCACGCGCTGGATCTGCATCGACACTTCCGGCGACAGGAACAGCTTGTCGCCATTGATGGGCGAATTGAAATGCACGCCCTCCTCGGTGATCTTGCGCATCGCGCCCAGCGAAAACACCTGGAAACCGCCGGAGTCGGTCAGGATCGGCTTGTCCCAGCCCATGAAATCGTGCAGGCCGCCGAACTTGGCCATGACGTCATTGCCCGGACGCAGCCACAGGTGGAAGGTATTGCCGAGGATGATCTGGGCATTGATTTCCTTCAGCTCCAGCGGCGACATCGCCTTCACCGAACCGTAGGTGCCGACCGGCATGAAGATCGGCGTCTGCACCACCCCGTGGTTCAGCTTGACCTCGCCGCGGCGCGCCTTGGTCACGCCGGTGGTGTCGGTCTTGTGTAACTTAAATTCCAGCATATTAATCCTTGTTGTTGCCCTGTCGTCCTCGCGAACGCGGGGACCCATGCCGAGTATGGATTCGCGCACGGCGGATGACATGGAGGCGGTTAAGCTCTGCTCTGCGTCGTCAGCAACATGGCGTCGCCATAGCTGAAGAAGCGGTATTCCTTGGCGATAGCATGGGCGTAGGCCTGGCGTATCTCGTCAAAACCGGCAAACGCCGACACCAGCATCAGCAGCGTCGACTTCGGCAGGTGGAAATTGGTGATCAGGCGGGTCACCGTCTTGAAGCGGTAGCCCGGCGTGATGAACAGCGACGTATCGGCGCTGCCGGCTTCCAGCTGGCCGCTCTGCGAGGCCGATTCCAGCGCGCGCAGGCTGGTGGTGCCGACCGCCACCACATCGCGGCCGGCAGCGCGGGCAGCGCGCACCGCCTCCACGGTTTCCTGCGGCATGGTGTACCACTCGGTGTGCATCTGGTGCTCGGCCAGATTCTCATGGCGCACCGGCTGGAAGGTGCCGGCGCCGACGTGCAGCGTAACATAGGCGAAGTTGACGCCCTTGGCCTTCAGCTTGTCCAGCAGCGGCTGGTCGAAATGCAGGCCGGCGGTCGGCGCGGCCACCGCGCCCGGCACCTTGTTGAACACCGTCTGATAGCGGTTCTCGTCGAAGGCATCGGCATCGTGCTCGATGTACGGCGGCAGCGGCAGACGGCCGTGGGCTTCGATCAGGTCGAACACATCGGCGTCGAAATGCAGCGTGAAGAACTCGCCGGCGCGCTCGCCGACGGTGACATCGAAAGCGTCGGCCAGGCGCATTTTGGTGCCGGCCAGCGGCGAGCGCGAGGCGCGCACCTGGGCCAGCACGGTGCGGTTGTCCAGCACGCGCTCGACCAGCACTTCCACCTTGCCGCCGCTTTCCTTGGCGCCGAAGAAGCGCGCCTTCAGCACACGGGTATTATTCATCACCAGCAGATCGCCCGGCTGCAGCAGGTCGAGGATATCGGCGAACTGACGGTCGACGATCTGCGCGCCATCCAGGTGCAGCAGGCGCGATGCGCTGCGGTCCGGCAGCGGAAATTGCGCGATACGCTCTGGCGGCAAGTTAAAATCGAAATCGGAAAGCGAATACATTTGCGGACTCTGTTATCAAAAATACGGTAGGCCCTACCCCGGTGCAAGCCTTACAATACCGGCGGCCGAACCCTCTATTTTACGCCATATGCCTGTTTCACCCTCGAAAACTGCTAAAAAAACCGTCAGTGCCGAAGCCAAGCTGGCCAAACTGGGCCTGCACACCGACATGGACCTGGTGCTGCACCTGCCCATGCGCTACGAGGACGAAACCCAGGTCATCAGCATCGAGGAAGCCCGCCTGCACGGCGGCGACACCTCCCAAGTTGAGGGCGTGGTCACAAAAAACGAGATCGCCTACAAGCCGCGGCGCCAGCTGCTGGTCCACATCAGCGACGGCAGCGGCGAACTGCAGCTGCGTTTCATGAATTTCTACGGCAGCCAGGTCAAGCAACTGTCCGAGGGCGTGCGCGTGCGCGTGCGCGGCGAATTGAAGCACGGCTTCTTCGGCGCCGAGATGGTGCACCCGGCATATAAAGTCGTCAACGAGGGCGCGCCGCTGCCGACCTCCCTGACGCCGGTATATCCGGCCGGCGAGGGGCTGTCGCAGCTGGTGCTGCGCCGCGCCATCACCGACGCCATGAAGCGCGTCGACTGGACCGACACCGTGCCGATCGACATCCGCCGGCAGCTGCAACTGTCCGAGCTGGAGCCGGCCGTCAAGCTGCTGCACTACCCGCCGCAGCAGGTGGACGAGCACGCGCTGGCCGACCGCTCGCATCCGGCCTGGACCCGCGTCAAGTTCGACGAACTGCTGGCGCAGCAGCTGTCACTGAAACGCGCCCAGCGCGCGCGCCGCGCCAAGGGCTCGCCGGCGCTGAAAAAGGTCGGCGAGCTGTCGAAACAGCTGGAAGCCGCCCTGCCCTTCAAACTGACCGGGGCCCAGCAGCGCGTGCTGAAGGAAATCCGCGCCGACCTCAAACAGCCTTACCCGATGCAGCGTCTGCTGCAGGGCGACGTCGGCAGCGGCAAGACCGTGGTCTCCGCGCTGGCGGCGGCGCAAGCGATCGACAGCGGCTACCAGGCCGCGCTGATGGCGCCGACCGAAATCCTGGCCGAACAACACTTCCGCAAGATCGCCGCCTGGCTGGAACCGCTGGGCGTCAAAGTCGCCTGGCTCACGGGCAGCCTGAAGAAAAAGGAAAAACAGGCCGCTTACGAAGCCATCGAATCGGGCGAGGCCCGGCTGGTGGTCGGCACCCACGCGCTGCTGCAGGATGTGGTCACTTTCGCCAACCTCGGCTTATCGATCGTGGACGAACAGCACCGCTTCGGCGTCGGCCAGCGCCTGGTGTTGCGCAACAAAGGCATGGAAGGATCGGTGCCGCACCAACTGATGATGTCGGCCACGCCGATCCCGCGCACGCTGGCCATGACCTACTACGCCGACCTGGAAGTGTCCGTGATCGACGAACTGCCGCCGGGCCGCAGTCCCATCGTCACCCGCACCATCGACCAGAACCGGCGCGACGAAGTGATTGAGCGCGTGCACGCCGCCGCGCAGGAAGGCCGGCAAGTCTACTGGGTCTGTCCGCTGATCGAAGAATCGGAAGTCCTGCAACTGCAGACCGCCACCGAAACCCACGCCCTGCTGGCCGAAGCCCTGCCCGACCTCAATGTCGGCCTGGTGCACGGCCGCATGAAACCGGCGGAAAAGCAGGAAGTGATGGACGCCTTCATCGCCAACCGCATGCAGGTGCTGGTGGCCACCACCGTGATCGAAGTGGGTGTCGACGTCCCGAATGCCTCGCTGATGGTGATCGAACACGCCGAACGCTTCGGCCTGTCGCAGCTGCACCAGCTGCGCGGGCGCGTGGGCCGGGGCTCGGCGGCATCGGTTTGCCTGCTGCTGTACCAAAGCCCGCTGGGCCAGATCGCCAAACAGCGCCTGATGACCATGCGCGAAACCACGGACGGCTTCGAAATCGCCCGCCGCGACCTCGAAATCCGCGGCCCCGGCGAATTCCTCGGCGCGCGCCAGTCGGGCCAGGCCATGCTGCGCTTCGCCGACCTGGAAACCGACGGCTGGCTGGTCGACCAGGCGCGCGACGTCGCCCACGACCTGCTGCACGCCGACACCCCCGAAAAAGCCGCCACCGTCGAAGCCCACCTGGCCCGCTGGCTGGGCGGCCGCGAAGAATTCCTCAAGGTCTAAGATCCCGACTTAAAAACAGAGGTAGATGCGGTTGGCCAGGTCCAGCATGAAGTCCGGCTGGAGGTAAGCGGCGAACACCAGCGCCAGCACGACGACGATGGCGGCGCGCAGCAGCCAGGATTTCATCACGCCGCCCGCAACCGCGCCAGCGGGCGCTCGTTGATCGGCAGGTTGATCAGGCCGGCCATGACGCCCAGCGCGATGGCGATGCCCCAGACGATGTCGTAGCTGCCGGTGCTCGCGTACAGGTAACCGCCCAGCCACACGCCGATGAAGCTGCCCACCTGGTGCGAGAAGAACACGATCCCCGCCAGCATGGACATGTATTTGACGCCGAACACTCCGGCGATGATGCCGTTGGTGAGCGGCACCGTCGACAGCCACAGCGCGCCCATCGCCGCCGCGAACACATACACCGACAGCGGCATCAACGGCGCCAGCAGGAACAGCGCGATTACCGCCGCGCGCGCAAAGTAGATCGCCGACAGCAGGTAGCGCTTGGGATAGCGCCCGCCCAGCTTGCCCGCGTAGTAGGAACCAAAGATGTTGAACAGGCCGATCAGTGCCAGCGCCAGCACCGCCACGCCAGGCTCCATGATGCCCTTGTCCTTCAGGTAGGCCGGCAAGTGCACACCGATGAACACCAGCTGGAATCCGCACACGAAATAGCCGGCCACCAGGAACAGGAAGGAGCGGTTGCTCAGCGCTTCGCCGGCCGCCTCGCGTATGCTCTGCTGCGGCCCGTGCGCATGTTCGACCGTCGGCTCGCGCAGGTAGAACGCCATCGGCACCATCAGCAGCAGCACCGCCGCGCCTAGCACATAAAACGCCTGCTGCCAGCCGATGGCGGAGATCAGTTGCTGTTCGACCGGCATCATCACGAACTGGCCGAAGGAGCTGGCCGCGCCGGAGATGCCAAACGCCAGCGAGCGTTTGTCCGCCGGCGCGACGCGGCCGATGATGCCGCTCACCGCGCCGAACGCAGTGCATGCCAGCCCCAGGCCGATGAACACGCCGGAACCCAGCACAAACAACGTCGGCTGGGTGATGGTGGCCATCCACACCAGCCCCAGCATGTAGGACACGGCGCCCACCAGCACCACGCGCATGGTGCCGAACCGGTCGGCCGCCATGCCGGCGAACGGGCCGAAGGCGCCCCACAGCAGGTTCTGCATGGCCTGCGCCAACGAATAGGTCTCACGCGTCCAGCCGTGCGCCTGCGAGATAGGCTGCATCCAGAAGCCGAAGCCGTGACGCACGCCCATCGCCAGCGTCAGCACGACGCCGCTGGCGATCAGCACGGTTTTCAGGGATGGCGCGTGGGAGGCGACGAACATGATGGGTCTCCGGTTATCGATCTTATCCGTCGATTGTAACCAGTTCGCGCCAGCCGCGCCGATGGCGGGATTACTTGTCGGCCGGGTAGCGCAGGCCGATCTGGCGGCGGATCTCGTCCAGCGTGCCCATGATGGACAGCGTTTCATCGTGCGGCATCACCGGGCTTTCGATCAGGCCCGCGCGCAGGCAGCGGCCGACTTCCTGCGCCTCGTGGGTGTAGCCGTTGCCGCTCTTCGGCAGCGTCAGCGTGCGCTCGCTGCGCGAGGCGCCATCGACGATGGTGACGCTCAGCGTGTCGGTATTGTGGAAGCGGTCGTGCAGGCGCACATAACCCTTCTCGCCCGAGATGGTCAGCTCGGTCGGCGTGCGCGAACGCAGGCTGCAGGCGCAGGACGATACGCCACCGCCTTCGTGCTTCAGGGTGAACGCGGTCTGCATGTCCACGCCGGTCGCGGTCATCTCGCCCACCGCCGTCACACCGCTCACCGCACCGAGGAAGAACGAGGACATCGACAGCGGATAGATGCCCAGATCCAGCAGCGCGCCGCCGCCCAGCTCCGGCGCGAACAGCCGGTGCTCCGGGCCGGCGTCCGAAGTGAAGCCGAAATCGGCGGTGACGTTGGCCGGCTTGCCGATCTCGCCGCTGTCGACGATGCGCTTGGCCTCCACCACGGCCGGCATGAAGCGGGTCCACATCGCTTCCATCACGAACAGCTTTTTCGCGCGCGCGAGATTGATGATGTCCTCGGCCTCGCGGCGGTTCATGGTGAACGACTTCTCCACCAGCACCGCCTTGCCGCCGTTGAGGCACATCAGTGCGTTCTCATGGTGCATGGGGTGCGGCGTGCCGATGTAGATCACATCCACCTCGGGGTCGTCGGCCAGCGCCTGGTAGCTGCCGTGGAAACGCTCGGCGCCATATTCCTGGCCGAACTTGGTAGCGCTATCTACAGTGCGCGAGGCAACGGCGACGAGTTTTGCATCGGGCGTGTCCTGCAAAGCGGTGGCGAAGGCCTTGGCGATCTTGCCCGTGCCCAGAATACCCCAGCGGATTACCTGCGTCATGGCGTGGTCTTTCTGCCGCGTCGGCGGCGTGATGTTGGTATCGGAATGGCTATTTTACTGCGACCACGCGCTTGGGGCGGAACACGCTTGCGTCGGCGTAGAAAGCCTGGTCCTGCTCCGGCCACCAGCCCGGCACGCCGAGGGCCTGCATGGGCGTGAAGCCGGAGGTGTCCAGCCCCTGTTCGGCCAGCTCGCGCGCCACCGTGGCATCGATCCAGGCGCGGCGCGCGGCGTGATCGAGCGTGAAGAAGGCATCGTCCGCCAGCACGATGCGCGTGTGCGCGGTGATCGCCTTGCGCGGCGCCACCAGCTTTTCCATCAGCGCGTGGCCGAACAGCCAGACCTGCGCATCGCTGCCCCACTGGCCGCGCCGTTCGAGGAAGGCTTCCTGCCAGCGGTGCCCGCGCAGCGCGGCGATCAGCGCCTGCCCGTCGGCGTCGTCGCGCACCACCAGCAGCGCGGCGTTTTCATCGAAGATGGTGGCGCCGTCGCGCGCGGGACCGCGCGATTTGCCGACGCCATCCTGCGCGATCTGCGCCGCCTGCAGGGCATTCAGTTGCACCTTGATGCGCGGGAAGGTCAGCCATACCAGGCCGTTGAAGAAATCGTGCAGATTGTCGCGCGTCGGCACGCAGCCGGTGGCGCCGATGTGCTGCTCGTAGGCCGTGCCTTCAGGCAGCGCCTCCTGCGGCACGAACGATATCGGCAGGTCGAGGTGATTGCGCAGGCCCAGTTCCGCGGCCAGCTGGCAGAACCCGTCGCGGAAATGCGCTTGCGCCGACAACCGGCCGGCCGCGTCGCGCACCGATTCGTACCACGGACGCGACCAGTCGATTGTGTTCAGCACTGCTTAAACCATTTTCCAGTTGATGGTTTCACCGGCGTTGAGCGGCACCACGGTCTGCTCGGCCAGCGGCAGCGTTTCCGGCAGCGTCCACTGTTCGCGCTTGAGGGTGATGGTGCCCTGGTTCACCGGCAGGCCGTAGAATGCCGGGCCATTCAGGCTGGCGAAGGCTTCCAGCTTGTCCAGCGCGCCGGCGCGTTCGAACGCCTCGGTGTACAGCTCCATCGCGTGCAGCGCGGTGTAGCAGCCGGCGCAGCCGCAGGCGGCTTCCTTGGCGCCTTTGGCGTGCGGCGCCGAGTCGGTGCCGAGGAAGAAGCGCTCGTCGCCGCTGGTGGCGGCGGTGACCAGCGCCAGCCGGTGTTCCTCGCGCTTCAGCACCGGCAGGCAGTAGTAGTGCGGACGGATGCCGCCGCGGAAGATGTCGTTGCGGTTGTACAGCAGGTGATGCGCGGTGATGGTGGCGGCGATCGGACCTTCCGCTTCCGCCACGTACTGCGCGGCGTGCTTGGTGGTGATGTGTTCGAACACGATGTTCAGCGCCGGGAAATCGCGGCGCAGCGGACGCATCACGCGCTCGATGAACACCGCCTCGCGGTCGAACAGGTCGATCTCGTTGTCGGTGACTTCGCCGTGGACCAGGAAGGGCATGCCGACTTCCTGCATCTTTTCCAGCGTCTTGTAGCACTTGGACAGATCGGTGACGCCGGCGTCCGAGTTGGTGGTGGCGCCGGCCGGGTACAGCTTCACCGCCTGCACGATGCCGCTCTCCTGGGCGCGCACGATTTCGTCGGCAGGGGTGTTATCGGTCAGGTACAGCGTCATCAGCGGCTCGAACGACATGCCCTCCGGCAGCGCCGCCATGATGCGCTCGCGGTAGGCGATGGCGGCGGCGGTGGTGGTGACCGGCGGTTTCAGGTTCGGCATCACGATCGCGCGGCCGAACTGGCGCGCGCTGTGCGGCAGCACGCTGGCCAGCGTGGCGCCGTCGCGCAGGTGCAAATGCCAGTCGTCTGGACGGATGATGGTGATGCTGTCGGGGGTGTGTTCGAGGTCGGACATGGCGGCGCGCTTTCAGCTAACAATAACGAATACCCGCCATTTTACCTCGTTGCGCCTCCTGCTTGACAGCTCGTACGCAAAAGCGTACGTTCAAGCCGATAACATCAAGGAGCAGCCATGGACACCATTTCCGCCAGCGAGGCCCGCGCTCGGCTCTATAACCTCATCGACGAAACGGCCGCCAACCACGCCCCGGTCCAGATCACCGGCAAGCGCAACAATGCGGTGCTGGTGTCCGCCGAAGACTGGGCGGCGATACAGGAAACGCTCTATCTGCTCTCCGTCCCGGGCATGCGTGAGTCGATACTCGAGGCACGCGCGGAACCACTGGCAGACAGCAGCAAGGAGCTCAACTGGTGAGCTGGCAGCTGGTGTATTCGCGCCAGGCGCAGAAAGATGCGAAAAAACTGGCCGCTGCCAATCTGAAGAAACAGGCGCAGGCGCTACTGGACGTGCTGGCCAATGATCCGTTTGCCCGTCCTCCGCCTTATGAAAAACTGGTCGGCGACCTGGCCGGCACCTATTCGCGCAGGATCAATATCCATCACCGGCTGGTCTACGAAGTCTTCCCGGATCAGCATACCGTGCGCATCCTGCGCATGTGGTCACACTATGACTGACTACTCCGCCACCGTCTGCGCCGCCCACGCCTTGGTGTCGGCAAGGATGTCATCCAGGCGCGCGCGGTCGTAGAGCTGGCCGCGGCTGATCACGCTGCGGATCTGCCGCGTGGCGCCGATGTCCCGCAGCGGATTGGCGTCCAGCACCAGCACATCGGCCGTCTTGCCGGCTTCCAGCGCGCCGTAGCGATCCAGCTTGCCGAGGAAGCGCGGACCGTTGATGACGGCACTCTGCAGCGCCTGCGCCGGCGTCAGGCCGTAATGCACGTACAGGCCGATCTCGTCATGCAGCGCCTGTCCCGGATAGTCGTAGGAATTCAGAAAACCCGCGTCGGTGCCGGCGATGATGCTGACGCCTTCCTGTTGCAGGATCGGCAGCAGCGACGCCGATTTCTCGAACGTCGCGTGACGCAGCGCGATCGCCGCCGCGTCATCCTGCGCCGCGCGCTGCACGCGCCAGTCATAGGTGGCGCGCAGGCCCTTGCCGATGTATTGCAGGGCTTCGTCATGCGCGTGATCGTCACGGTCCAGATAGGCCACCACGCGCGACACCGACAAGGTCGGCACCACCGCCGTGCCCTTGGACGCCATGTAGCGGAACGATGCGCGCGCGGTCGGCTCGTCGTAGGTTTCCAGGCTGCGCTTCAGGGCCTCCTTGCCGGTCAGCTTGCCGTCCGCCACCTGCGCGGTCAGCTCGCGCTCCAGCGGCGTCGCCGTGCGCAGCAGATAGGACTGGTGCTCGACCGTGCCCAGGCCCGCGTCGAACATGGTGGGCAAGGTCAGTTGCACCGGGATGTGGCCGGAGGTGCGCATGCCGCGCTCCCTGGCCTGGCGCAGCGCTTCCAGGTAAATCTCCGGCTTCAGCGTGTTTTCGGTGATCTTGACGAAATCTACCTTTTGGCCCTGCAGCTTGTCCAGCGCGCGGGTCACCTCTTCCGGCGTGCCGACTTCAATGGTGCCCTTCCACAGCGGCTTGTAGCCTTCCAGCTTGGCGGCCGACGTGAAGATGGTCGGCCCTTCGAGCTGTCCCTGGTTGACCTGGTCGCGCCACGCCAGCACCGTGTCCGGCAGGTCGCCCGAACAATCGCGCACGGCGGTGATGCCGTAAGCCAGATACAGCTGCAGCAGATGCTTGTTCTCGTCGATCAGCTTGGGGCCGCCGCCGAAGTGCACGTGCGTGTCCCACAGGCCCGGCATCACGTACTTGCCCGGCAGGCTGAGGGTCTTTTTCGGCGCATAATCGGACAGCTGCCCGTCGTCCACCACCGCCAGGATCTTGTCGCCCTTGAGCACCAGCGACTTGCCGGTCACCGTCTTGCCGGCCGCGACATCGATCAAGGTGGCCTTGGTCAGCACCAGGTCGGCGGCGATTCTGTCGGCCGCGTGGGCCGCGCTCAACAGCTCCAGCGCCAGGAGCGCGCCGCTTAATTGTTTAAAAGTAATTTTCATCAATGAATGATCCGTGCCAAAAAGTCGCGCGCGCGTTCCGTTTGCGGGGCGTGGAAGAAAGCCTCCTTGCTGCTGTCTTCCAGGATGCTGCCCTGGTCCATGAACACCACCCGGTTCGCCACCTTGCGCGCAAAGCCCATTTCGTGGGTCACCACCATCATGGTCATGCCCTCCTGCGCCAGGCCGACCATCACATCCAGCACCTCGTTGATCATTTCCGGGTCCAGCGCGGACGTCGGCTCGTCGAACAGCATGGCGATCGGGTCCATCGCCAGCGCGCGCGCGATGGCCACGCGCTGCTGCTGGCCGCCCGACAGCGCGCCGGGATACTTGTCCTGATGCGCCAGCAGGCCGACCCGGTCCAGGTAGTGCAGGCCGCGCTCGGCCGCCTCGTCGGCGCTGCGGCCCAGCACCTTGATCTGCGCCAGCGTCAGGTTCTCGCGCACCGACAGGTGCGGGAACAGCTCGAAATTCTGGAACACCATGCCGATGCGCGCGCGCAGCGCCGGCAGGTCGGTGCCCTTGGCGCCGACCGAGGTGCCGTCTACCACGATCTGTCCCTGCTGGAACGGCTCCAGGCCGTTGACGGTCTTGATCAGGGTCGACTTGCCGGAGCCGGAAGGACCGCAGATCACCATCACATCGCCCTTGGCCACCTGGGTGCTGCAATCCTTGAGCACCTGGAACTGGCCATACCACTTGCTGATATTTTTAATTTCGATCATAAGAAAATACATTATTCTGTCGGGCCTGCGCCGCCGCATGGACGGCCGCGCGTGCGCTTGACAGCGCCCCTGCCCACAAGGATACTGCGGAACTTGCCAATTGTTTCAGCAGCCGGCCTACCCAAAAACCGGCTCGCCACACTATAAAGAACGCAGCGGCGGCACCCCGCCCGCTACCGGGTCCAGAGAGACACTACCACAGGAAACCCATAAAGATGAATAAACAAAGCCGATTGACCACGTACATCCTGATCGGACTGGCGCTAGGCATTATCACCGGCTACTTCGCCCATGACCACATGGAGCACCCGGAAAGCTTCGCCGACACCATGACCCTGATCACCACGCTGTTCCTGCGTCTGATCAAAATGATCATTGCGCCGCTGGTGTTCTCGACCCTGGTGTGCGGCATCGCCAAGATGGGCGATGCGACGGCCGTGGGCCGCATCGGCGTCAAGACCCTGGGCTGGTTCTTCATCGCCTCGGTGATGTCGCTGACCCTGGGCCTGGTCCTGGTCAACCTGTTCCGTCCCGGCGACGCGCTGCTGGGCCACATGGCCGCCACCGCCGCCAAGGCCGACCTGGCCACCTCCAGCCTGACGCTGAAGGACTTCATCACCCACCTGGTGCCGGCTTCCATCGTCGAAGGCATGGCCAAGAATGAAATCCTGCAGATCGTGATCTTCTCGCTGTTCTTCGGTTCCGCCGCGGCGGCCGTGGGCAGCAAGGCCAATGTGCTGATCGAAGCGCTGGACGGCGTGGCGCACGTGATGCTGAAAGTCACCGGCTACGTGATGAAATTCGCGCCGTTCGCCGTGTTCGCGGCGGTGGCCGGCACCATCGCCAAGAGCGGCCTGGGCGTGCTGTCCACCTACGGCGTGTTCATGGCCGAGTTCTACTTCGGCATCGTGCTGTTGTGGGCGTTGCTGATCTTCATCGGCTTCGTGTTCCTCAAGGGCCGCGTCTTCGCGCTGATGAACGAGATGCGCAGCCCGGCGCTGCTGGCCTTCTCGACCGCTTCGAGCGAAGCGGCGTATCCGAAAACGCTGGAAGGCCTGGAGCGTTTCGGCGTGCGCAACCGCATCGCCTCGTTCGTCCTGCCGATCGGCTACTCGTTCAACCTCGATGGTTCGATGATGTACTGCACCTTCGCCACCGTGTTCATCGCCCAGGCCTACGGCATTGAAATGTCGCTGGGCCAGCAGATGACCATGATGGCGGTGCTGATGCTGACCTCCAAGGGCATGGCCGGCGTGCCGCGCGCCTCGCTGGTGGTGATAGCCGCCACGCTGGGCCAGTTCAACATCCCGGAAGCCGGCATGCTGCTGCTGCTGGGCATCGACCACTTCCTCGACATGGCGCGCTCCGCCACCAACGTCATCGGCAACGGCATCGCCACCGCGGTCGTCGCCAAATGGGAAGGCGAGATGGAAACGCCGAAAGAGACGCTGTAAGCAGCAACCAGGAAAGCCACCTGCGCGGTGGCTTTTTTTTCGTCGCAATCAGATGCGCTTACCTTCCGGCTTGACCTCCAGCTCACGCAGCCTGCGCCGCAAACGGAAGTTATCGATCATCGCCGCTATCAAGCTGATCAGAATGATGATGTTCAGCGCATCGCTGCCGAATAACCTGAAAAACAATGCAGCGCCCGCTGCGCAAGCGACTCCCGTCAATAACAGCATGAGTCCATCTTTCATCGGCTTCTCCGCTTATAAATTCGGGATGGCGCACCATAAGCGACGGCAGCCAGGGACGATGCAAATGATTCATCTGCGCATTCCGCAATACCTCGGAAAGAGAGGTTCCTCCGGCGAGGTTGCGGCCTGTCGCCACGGCGATACTACCAATCACCGCCCCAACGTAATAGGAAGCACTCATTGCCCCGATGATGGCCAGCTTTTCGCCCCGAAGTCCGGCGCCGATCGCCTCCCTAACGGTTGGCTTCTCACACAGCATGCGCCTTGCGGCGACGCATATCAAGCAAGCGCGGCTGTGGTGCGGAATTGTTATTCTGCTTGGTGTTTTTCGCAATTGCGATGGCACGCCCGCTGAGGCACCATCTGGGAATAATCATGCTTAGATGGAGACTTTATGACTGCTTCCCGGCGCACTGCGCTAAAGACTTTGCTGGCTGGCGCGGCGGCAGAGCCCAAGTGGGGAGCGATGCCGAAGGCGGCCTGCTGCTGCACTACAACCAGCGTGCCTACGTCGGCATCGGCTTCACGCCCACGCAGATGAAAACCTTCCGGCACTCACAGGAGCAAAGCTGGATGCGCGAGAAAATGGACATGACCACCGTGCGCATCCGCGTACGCAACGATCGCCACATCGTTACCTTCCACTACTCGCTGGACGGCAAAAACTGGATACAGCACCCGTGGCAGATGGAAGTCTCCGGCCTGCACCACAACGTGTTCGGCGGCTTCGCCAGCCTGCAGCCCGGTATCTACAGCGCGGGCACAGGCACGGTGACCATGCGCGATTTCCAGTATCGCGCGCTGGCTTAATTCTGCTCGGCGTACACCTTCACCAGCTCGTGCAGGAAGGTGCGGCCCTCCATCAGCGACTGCACGCCGATGTACTCGTTCAGGCCGTGGATATTGCCCAGGTCCGGCGTCAGGAAGATGCCGCTGATGCCGTAGGTCGGAATCCCGGCCGCGTTCAGGAACTGGCCGTCGGTGGCGCCCGACTGCAGGATGGGCAGCACCGGCACGCCCGGCCACATCTTCGCGGTCAGCTTTTCGACCGGCTCCATGATGGCGGCCGTCAGCACCGGCGGCGCTGAATTCTCGCCGCGGATTTCCAGCGTCTCCACCTTCACCGCGGGATCATCGATGGCCTTCACCAGCGCCTGGCGCACCGTCTCCTGCGTCACGCCCGGGAAGATGCGGCAGTTGATGTTGGCACGGGCGCGCTGCGGCAGCGCGTTGGTGGCATGACCGGCGTCCAGCATGGTGGCGACGCAGGTAGTGTGCAGCATGGCCGCCCAGCTGGAGTCCGCATTGGACACGGTGGCAACCGCTCGCGCATCGGCCGGATTCTTGACCACCGCCTGCATGGCATAGGCGATATCCTTGTGGCCCGCCGCCAGCTGGATCTTCGACATCGCGTTCAGATAACCCTTGCTGCCGTCGGTCAGCTGGATCGGGAATTCGTAACCCTGGATTTTGCTCAGCGCGCCGGCCAGATGATAGATGGCGTTGTCCTTCACGGGACGCGAACTGTGGCCGCCCTTGTTGACCACTTCCAGGCGGTAGTTTTGCGCCACCTTCTCGCCGGCCTGCACCGTCATCGAGACGCGCTTGCCGGCCGCATTCAGCTCGCCGCCCGCGCCTTCGTTCAGCGCGAAGCCGGCGTCGATCAGGTCACGGCGGTTCTTGCTCAGCCACTCGGCGCCGTTGAAGGCGCCGGCAGTCTCCTCGCCGCAGGTCAGCGCCATCTTCAGCGTATGACGCGGCTTATAGCCTTCCTGCTTGAAGCGCACCAGGGAATCGGCCCAGATGGCCGCCTGCGCCTTGTCGTCCAGGGCGCCACGCGCGTAGAACTTGCCGTCCTCCTCCACCAACGTGAACGGATCGCGTATCCAGTCTTCGCGCTTGGCTTCCACCACGTCGATGTGGGCCAGCAGCAGGATGGCTTTCGCCTTCGGATCGCGCCCCGGCAGCACGGCCACCAGCCCGCCTTCCTTCGGATGGTCCGGCGCGGTGAAGATATGCAGATCGGACTCCGGGAAGCCGGCGCTCTTCAGGCGCGCGGCGATGCGCTCGGCCGCCAGCGTGCAGCTGCCGGACGACAGCGTGGTGTTGGTTTCGACCAGCTCCTTGTACAGGGCGCGGAACTGCTGTTCGGATGGATCGGCAGCGTAAGCACTTTGCACGCATGCCAGCATGGCGGTAACAGCACCCAGTACAAAACGAGACTTCATGGTCGAGTCCTTAAAAAGTTAAACTATATTGATCGTTTCTTCCTCATCCGCCCTGGCCTGCTGGCGTTCCCACATTTGAGCATACAGTCCGTCCGCTGCCAATAGCGACTGGTGCGTTCCGCGTTCGACGATGCGGCCGTGATCCAGCACGATGATCTGCTGCGCATCGGCCACCGTCGACAGGCGGTGCGCGATCACCATCGTCGTGCGCGTGCGCGAGATCTCCTTGAGCTGCGCCTGGATCGCCTGTTCGGCACGCGAGTCCAGCGCCGACGTGGCTTCGTCGAAGATCAGGATCGCGGGATTCTTCAGCAGCGTGCGCGCGATGGCCACGCGCTGCTTCTCGCCGCCCGAGAGTTTCAGTCCGCGCTCGCCGACCATGGTCTGATAGCCATCCGGCAGACTGTCGATGAAATCGTGTATCGAGGCGGCCCGCGCGGCGGCGACGATTTCCTCGTGCGTCGCACCCGGCTTGCCGTAGGCGATGTTGTATTCGATGGTGTCGTTGAACAGCACCGTATCCTGCGGCACGATGCCGATCGCGTGGCGCACCGAATCCTGCGTCAGCGCGCGCAGGTCCTGGCCGTCGATAGTGATGCTGCCGGCGTTGACCTCGTAAAAACGGAACAGCAGGCGCGACAATGTGGACTTGCCGGAACCGCTGTGTCCCACCACCGCCGTGGTGGTGCCGGGCGCGATGGTGAAATCGACATCGAACAGGATCTGCCGCTTCGGATCGTAGCTGAACTCCACGTGCTTGAAGCGCACCTCGGCGCCGCGCGTGTGCAGCGTCTGCGCGCCGGGCGCGTCGTCGATCTCGCGGTTCTGATCCAGCAGCGAGAACAGCTTCTCCATGTCGGCCAGGCTTTGCTTGATCTCGCGGTAGATCACGCCGAGGAAGTTGAGCGGAATGTACAGCTGGATCATGAAGGAATTGACCAGCACCAGATCGCCCAGCGTCATCTTGCCGTCGATGACGCCCAGCGTGGCGCGCCACAGGATCAGCGTCACTGCGACCGCGATGATCATCGACTGGCCGGTGTTCAGCAGCGACAGTGAGGTCTGCGACTTCACCGCCGCGCTCTCGTAATGCTGCAGACCTTCGTCGTAGCGCTTAGCCTCGTATTCCTCGTTGCCGAAGTACTTCACCGTCTCGTAATTGATCAGCGAATCGATGGCCTTGGTGTTGGCCTTGGAATCCAGCTCGTTCATGGTTCGGCGGAAGTGCGTGCGCCAGTTGGTGACCAGCACCGTGAACGTGATGTAGGAGACCAGCGCCACGAAGGTGATCACCGAGAACCAGATGTCGTAATGCGTCACCAGATAGCCCAGCACCAGCGTGATCTCCACCAGCGTCGGCAGGATATTGAACAGCGTGTACGAAATCAGCGAACCGACCGCGCGTGTGCCGCGTTCGATATCGCGCGTCATGCCGCCGGTCTGGCGGTTCAGGTGGAAGCGCAGCGACAGCGAATGCAGATGGCGGAACACCTGCAACGCGATGGTGCGCACCGCCCGCTGCGTCACGCGCGCAAACAGGAACTCGCGCAGCTCGGTGAACAGCGTGGTCGAGACGCGCAGCACGCCATACGCCACCAGCGCGGTCACCGGCAGCACCAGCAGCGCCTGCGGATGCGAAGGCGAGATGGTCAGCGAATCGATCAGCCGCTTCATCACCACCGGCACGCCGACGTTGGCCAGCTTGGCGCCGACCAGGCAGCCCAGCGCCAGCAGCACGCGCCACTTGTAGACCCACAAGTAGGGCAGCAATGTTTTCAGGGTGGCGGTGTCGCTGCGGGTGGGAGCGGTCGTGCTGGCGGTGGCGGGCGGGGAGTTGGCGTAGCGGCGCATGGCGGATAATGGCGTTTTATGGTTCAATCCCGTTCATTGTAGCCCCTGAAGAGAATTTAAGATGACCACGTCCGAAACTTCCGCCCCGCTCGCCGTCAACACCGTCAACCGTGGCCTGCCCGCCGGGAAAATGCCGGAACTGCGCATGATGCCGGCGCCGTCCGACGCCAATGTCTACGGCGACGTGTTCGGCGGCTGGATCATGGCCCAGGTGGACATCGCCGGCTCGCTGCCGGCCACCCGTCGCGCCAACGGCCGCGTGGCCACCATCGCCGTGAATTCCTTCGTATTCAAGAACCCGGTGTTCGTCGGCGACCTGCTGTCGTTCTATGCTGATATTGTCAAGGTTGGCAATACGTCCATCACCGTGCAGGTCGAGGTTTACGCCGAACGCAACCGCCTGCAGGCCGATACCGTCAAGGTGACCGAGGCGACGCTGACCTACGTGGCCACCGACTCCGATCGCAAGCCGCGCAAGGTGCCGCCGATCGAAACACTGATCACCGGCTGAGCCGCGGCGGCCCGCTCGCTCACCGCATGGACGAACAGCGCCGCATCTTTCTCGCCACCGCCGGCCGCATCGGCGCGCTGGCCGCGCTCAGCAGCGCCAGCACCACCAGCCCCGCGCAAAGCCGCGCCGCCGTGCGCGAAGGCGGCGGCGCCTATCCCTTCAGCCTCGGCGTCGCCTCCGGCTCGCCGCTGCCGGACGCCGTCGTCATCTGGACCCGCATCCTGTACGACCCGCTCGCTGCCGCCGCCATGCCGCGCCTGGCCTACAGCGTGCGCTGGGAAATGGCGGAAGATGAAGGCTTCCGCCGCATCGTCGCCAAAGGCACGGCCAGCGCATCGCCCGCGCTGGCGCACAGCGTGCACGTCGACGTCACCGGGCTGCGGCCCGACCGCTGGTACTGGTACCGCTTCATGCTGGGCGACGCCGTCAGCCCGGTCGGCCGCACGCGCACCGCGCCAGACGCCGGCGCCATGCCCCAAGCATTGAAACTGGCCGTCGCCTCCTGTCAGCACTGGGAATTCGGCACTTACGCCGCGCACCGCCACATCGCGGCGGCCGCGCCCGACCTGGTGGCCTTCCTCGGCGACTACATCTACGAATGGGGGCCATACCAGCTCAAGCATCCGCAGGGCGCGGTCAGGATCGCGGAAGGCTTCACGCTGGCCGACTACCGTGCCCGCTATGCGCAGTACAAGACCGACCGCGATTTGCAGGCGGCCCACCTGGCCGCCCCGTGGATCGTCACCTGGGACGATCACGAAGTCGCCAACGACTATGGCAACGACCGCGACGAGCGCCTGAACCCGCGCTTCATTGAACGCCGCGCCGCCGCGTATCAGGCATTTTACGAACACATGCCGCTGCGCCTGCAACTGGCGCCGGGACGCTCGTACGCCCACCTGCGCATCTACCAGCGCTACGACTGGGGCAGACTGGCGCGCTTCCACGTGCTGGACGACCGCCAGTACCGCGCCTACCACGCCTGCCCGCCGAAGGGACGCGGCGGCTCCAGTTCGGTATCGCCGCGCGACTGCCCGGCGCTGCTGGACCGCAGCCGCAGCATGCTGGGCAAGGAACAGGAACAATGGCTGGCGCAGGGGCTGAGCAGCTCGCAGGCGCGCTGGAACATCCTGGCGCAGCAGACGCTGATGGCGCAGAACAGCCAGCTGCCGATCATGAAGGAGGGCGACGGCCGCTTCTGGACCGACGGCTGGGATGGCTACCCGATGGCGCGCCAGCAGCTGTTCGACACCCTGCACGCCAGCCGCGCCAGCAATCCGCTGATCCTGTCGGGGGACGTGCACAGCTTCTTCGCCTGCGAGCTGACGCGCCACCCCTCGCGCCCGCGTTCGCCGACCAACCCGGTGCTGGCGACGGAATTCTGCGGCACCTCCATCACCTCGCCGTCGCGGCCGCAGACGCGCACCGAACAATACGTGCGCATGAACCCCGGCATCAAATACGGCCGCAGCGACAAGCGCGGCTACATGCTGCTGACCATCACCCCGGCCGCCACCAGCGCAGCCTTCCTCGCGCTGGACGACGTCCACGACGCCGCCAGTCCGATCGCCCGCATCGCCAACTTCACCGTCCACCAAGGAGGGGTCAGAGCCGATATTCGGACACGAGCCCAGCCGTAGCGGCAGCTACGGCTGGGCTCGTGTCCGAATGTCGGCTCTGACCCCGATCTTCACGCGGCGGCTTTTTCGGTTTTCTCGTCGCGCAGCTGGCGGCGCAGGATTTTGCCGACGTTGGTCTTCGGCAGCTCGTCGCGGAATTCGATGTATTTCGGTTTTTTGTAGGCGGTCAGTTCGTGCTTGCAGAAGTCCAGCAGTTGCTCGGCCGTCAGGTTCGGATCCTTGCGCACCACGAACAGTTTCACCGCCTCGCCCGAGTTCTTGTCCGGCACGCCGATGCACGCCACTTCCATCACGCCCGGATGCGCGGCCACCACTTCTTCCACTTCGTTCGGATACACGTTGAAGCCGGAGACGATGATCATGTCCTTCTTGCGGTCGACGATCTTGGTGTAGCCGCGCTCGTCCATCACGCCGATGTCGCCGGTCTTGAAGAAGCCGTCGGCGGTCATCGATTTGGCGGTGTCGTCCGGACGGTTCCAGTAGCCGGCCATCACTTGCGGGCCGCGAATCGCGATCTCGCCGGTCTGGCCCAGCGGCAGCGGCTTGCCATCGTCGTCCAGGATCTGCACTTCGGTCGAGGAGATCGGCAGGCCGATGGTGCCGGTGAATTCCTTGATGTCCAGGCGGTTGACGGTCACCACCGGCGAGGTTTCGGACAAACCGTAACCTTCGATGATGGGCGCGCCGGTCAGCTTCAGCCAGCGGTCTGCCACCGATTTCTGCACCGCCATGCCACCGCCGTTGCAGATCGAGTAGGACGAGAAGTCCAGCTTGGCGAAATCGGGATTGTTCAGCAGCGCGTTGTACAGCGTGTTTACGGCCGGGAACACCGCCACGCGGTATTTGGCCAGCTCTTTCACAAAGCCCGGGATGTCGCGCGGATTCGGCACCAGCAGGTTCAGCCCGCCCAGGCGCATGCCCATGAAGGCGCTGACCGTCAGCGAATAGATGTGGTACAGCGGCAGCGCGCACACGAACACCAGTTGCTCGGACTGCGGCTTGAACTGCAGCCACGCTTCGTTCTGCAGCACGTTGGCGATGATGTTACGGTGCAGCAGGATCGCCCCCTTGGAGACGCCGGTAGTGCCGCCCGTGTACTGCAGGAAGGCGATGTCGTCCTGCCCCTGCTTGACCGGCTGCAGCGACAGCCGTCCGCCTTCGGCCAGCACCTGCTTGAACGTGGTCGAGCCCGGCAACGAGAACGCCGGCACCATTTTCTTCACATTGCGCACCACGAAGTTGACGATGTAGCCCTTCAGACCGCCCAGCAGGTCGCCCATGGCCGCCACCACCACGTGCTTGACGCGCGTCTGCGCCACCACCTGCTGCACGGTGGTGGCAAAGTTTTCCAGCACGAAGATGGCTTCGGCGCCCGAGTCGACCAGTTGATGCTGCAGCTCGCGCGGCGTGTACAGCGGGTTGACGTTGACCACGGTGTAGCCGGCGCGCAGGATGGCCGCCATCACCACCGGGTATTGCAGCACGTTGGGCAGCATGATGGCCACGCGCGCGCCGGGCGACAGCTTCTTGCTCTGCAGCCAGGCGCCGACCTTCTGCGACAGTTGATCCAGCTCGGCGTACGTCATGAACTTGTCCATGCACACGTAAGCGTTACGGTCGGCGTACTTGCGGAAGGCGTCTTCCATCAAGTGCGTGATCGAACGGAACTGGGTGTAATCAATTTCCGCGGGGACGCCTTCGGGGTACGACTTGAGCCAAATCTTTTCCATCTTCATGCAGCCTTCTTCTTGTCGGCGGGTTGTTCATCGCGCAGGACACGGCGCAGAATTTTCCCGACATTGGTTTTGGGTAGCTCCTGGCGGAACTCAATGTATTTCGGCTTTTTATAGCCGGTTAATTGTTCTTTGCAGTAGGCCATCAGCGCCTGCTCGGTCAGGTTCGGGTCCTTGCGCACCACGAACACCTTGACCGCCTCGCCCGAATGCTCGTCCGGTACACCGATGACAGCGCACTCCAGCACGCCCGGATGCGCGGCGATCACCGCTTCCAGCTCGTTCGGGTAGACGTTGAAGCCGGACACCAGAATCATGTCCTTCTTGCGGTCGACGATCTTCACGTAGCCGCGCTCGTCCATCACGCCGACGTCGCCCGATTTGAAATAGCCGTCGGGCGTCATCACCTTGGCCGTCTCGTCCGGGCGGTTCCAGTAGCCGACCATCACCTGCGGGCCGCGGATGGCGATCTCGCCAGCCGTGCCCAGCGCCACCTCCTTGCCGTCATCGTCGAGAATGGCGATATCGGTCGATGGCACCGGCAAGCCGATGGTGCCGGTGAAGGCGGTGCTGTCGGCACGGTTGCAGGTGGCCACCGGCGAGGTCTCGGACAAGCCATACCCCTCGATGATGGACACGCCGGTCGCCTTCAGCCAGCGGTCGTTGACGGCCTGCTGCACCGCCATGCCGCCGCCGTTGCAAATCTTCAGCCCCGAGAAATCCAGGTGGGCGAAATCCGGATGGTTCAGCAGCGCGTTGTACAGCGTGTTCACCGCCGGCAGCATGTTGAACTTGTACTTGGCCAGCTCCTTGATGAAGCCGCCGATGTCGCGCGGGTTCGGGATCAGGATGTTCAGCGCGCCCACACGCGTGCCCCACATCGCGCAGCAGGTCAGCGCGAAGATATGGTACAGCGGCAGCGCGCAGACGATGCTGATCTGCTCGTCCGATCCGCCCAACGCCGGATGCGACCACGCCTCGCTCTGCAGCAGATTGGCGACGATGTTCCGGTGCGTCAGCGTCGCGCCCTTCGAGACGCCGGTGGTGCCGCCCGTGTACTGCAGGAAGGCCGGATCGCTGTCCTTGATCTCGACCGGGGTCAGCTTCATGCCGCCGCCCTGCGACAGCGCATCCTTGAAGCGCACCGCGTTCGGCAGCGAAAACGCCGGCACCATTTTCTTGACGCTGCGCACCACGAAGTTGACCAGCATACCCTTCAGGCCGCCCAGCATCTCGCCCATGCTGGCCACCACGATGTGCTTGACCTGGGTCTTGCCCAACACCTGTTCCAGGGTGGCGGCGAAGTTTTCCAGGACGAGGATGGCCTCGGCGCCGGCATCGTTCAGCTGGTGCTCGAGCTCGCGCGGCGTGTACAGCGGATTGACGTTGACCACCGTGTAGCCGGCGCGCAGGATGGCGGCAATCGCGATCGGATACTGCAGCACGTTCGGCAGCATGATGGCCACGCGCGCGCCCGGCTTCATGCCGCGGCTCTGCAGCCATGCGCCCAGCCGCTTCGAATACGCGTCGACCTCGGCATAGGTGAGGAACTTGTCCATGCAGACATACGCATTGCGGCTGGCGAACTTGTGGAAGGATTCTTCCAGCAACTGCACCAGCGAACGGTACTGACTCGCGTCGACCTCGGTCTGCATGCCGGGCGGATACGATTGCAACCAGATTTTCTCCATGCTGTGCCTCTTGTCTCGAAATATTATCGTTGTAAGGCCGGCGCACAGTGCCGGTGGGAGGTCTTGATGATGCGATGCTATCGGGCAGCAGGCCCGTGCGCAAGCGCATTTAACCATAATTAGAACGAGGGTTCTAACGGCTTTTTATGACGCAACGCAACATCAGTGCGTGCCTTGGATGGTTGGTAGCGCATCCTTGTCGCGCTCCGCGTTCAGCATTGCGGGCCGGCCTAACACGTCCAGCTGCTGCCGGCGTTGAACTACATCAAGAGTAGCGATACCTTGCACCGCAGCATAAAAACGTACGAACGTTCGTTCTCGCTGTAGCAGGGCCCGGAAGGCCGGCAGATAATCGTGGTAAGTTCCCACCGCGCTGAGGTGAGCGTTGGTCAAGGGCTCGGCAAACCAGCGGTCATAACCGGCATAGCCGCCCCAGCTTTCCTTGAGTTTCAGATAGTCCGATTTCAGGTGGGCGAAGATGCGGGCTTTCTCGGCGCGCTTGTGGCGGGTGCTGGTCTTGCTGGCGTACAGATCGGCCAGCATCTTGCGGTGCCGCACCAGCAGCGCCAGAAAGTCCTGGCGGCGCACATTGTAGCGCTCGTAGGCCTCGCGCATGGGATCGGTGCCGTACAGCTCCAGCCAGCGCGCCACGCCGGCTTCCTCCACCGCGGTGGCGAAGCTTTCGTTGAATTGCGTATCGCCCGGCACGTACACGACCTGGTGCGCCAGTTCGTGGAACACCATGCGCGCCAGTTCGGCGTCGGAATAGTTGATGAAGGTGGACAGCAGCGGGTCGCTGAACCAGCCCAGGGTCGAATAGGCCGGCACGCCGCCGACCTGCACGTCGTTGCCTTCCTTGCGCAACTCGTCGGCGTAGGCCTGGGCGTCCTCCTTGCTGTAGTAGCCGCGATAGCTGACACAGCCGGCAATCGGGAAGCACCACTGGATCGGCCGCAGCGACAGTTCCGGCGTCGCCACCACGTTCCACAGCACGAACGGCCGCGACAATGCGGCATAGTTCTTGTAGCTGGCGTTATCGGGAAGATTCAGTTCCTTGACGGCGAACTTGCGTATCAATAGCGCCTTTTCCAGGCGCGCCTTGAGGCGGGGATCGGTGCCGGGATCGCCGAGCCAGTCATCGATCGGACGGGCATCCGACCACAGCGAATACTGTCCCTGCGCCGCCTGCATGTAATACTTGAACTGCGCGCAACCGGCCAGCATGGCCGACACGCACGCCGCCGCCAGCCAGTATCTGGTGCGGAAAATTCGGCGTGCAATATTGCGCATACATTACCTTCAAGCAGCGACTCTTTCGACCTGTACCAGTGTATCGTAAAAAGTCGGCGCGCGGCCCATATCTGTCAGCTGTTGGCTGGTAACCTCATTGGCGTTCTTGCCATCTTTCGCCAGCTTCTTCCACCACACCGACAGGCCGACCACCAGCCCGGCGCGGGCCTTGTCCGTCACCCGCGCCTTGGCGATGAACGACCCGCGATCGTTGAAGATGCGCACCATGTCGCCGTCGGCAATACCGCGCGATGCGCAGTCGTGCGGATGGATGTCCAGATGCGGCTCGCCCTCCGACGCACGCAGGCTTTTCACGTTGACGAAAGTCGAATTCAGGAAGTTGCGTGCAGGCGGAGAAATCATCGCCAGCGGATAGCGCGCCGCCAGTTCCGGATTGCTGGCCACGGACTCGTAGGGCGGCAGATACGCCGGCAGCGGATCGAGGCCGTCTTCCTTCATGCGCGCGGAGTAAAACTCGCATTTGCCCGAAGGCGTCAGGAAGCCGCCATGCGCGAACGGCGCGGCCGGCATGTTCAACCGTTGCCAGCCCTTCCGCTTGAGCGCGTCCCAGTCGAAACCGACCGCGCGCGCGTCCTGCGCATTGAAGGCGATGGCGGCCAGCGCGTCGTCGCTCTCCTTGAAGCAGGGATCGTCGAAGCCCATCCTGGCCGCCAGCAGGCGGAAGATTTCCGTGTTGGCCTTGGCTTCGCCCATGGGCGCGATCGCCGGGTTGTTGGCCATCATGTACAGGTGACCGTACGAAGTGTGCGCGTCGAGGTGCTCCAGCTGCGTGGTGGCCGGCAGCACGATGTCGGCATAGTCGGCGGTATCGGTCTGGAAATGCTCCAGCACCACGGTGAACAGGTCTTCGCGCAGGAAGCCGCGCATCACCTTGTCCGAATCCGGCGCGACCGCCAGCGGGTTGGAGTTGTAGACGATCACCGCCTCGATGGCCGGCCCGAACTCGGGCGAGGCCGGCCGCAGCAGGTCGTCGCCGATGGTGCTCATGTTGATGGTGCGCGGCAGCTTTTTCAGCAGATCGGTGCGCTGCAACTTCAGCTTATTGGTCGGGAACGAGCCACTGGACGACAGCTGCACGCCGCCGGCAGGATGACGCCAGGCGCCGACCAGCGCCGGCAGACAGGCGATGTTGCGCACCGCCATGCCGCCGCCGCGCACGCGCTGCACGCCGTAGTTGGTGCGGATGGCCACCGGCTCGCCGGCCTTGGCCATGCCGCCGTACAGGCGCGCCAGGTCCACCACCTCATCGACGCTGATGCCGCAGGTCGCGGCGGTACGCTCCGGCGTCCATTCCGCCGCGCGTTCCTTCAGCTGCTCGAAGCCCAGCGTGTAGCTGGCGATGTACTCGTGATCGAGCAGATCCTCCTTGATCAGCACATGCATCAGGCCCAGCGCCAGCGCCGCGTCGGTGCCCGGCAGCAGGGCGATGTGCTGATGGCATTTTTCCGCCGTCAGCGAGCGGTAGGGATCGATGGCGATCAGCTTCGCGCCGTTGCGCTTGGCTTCCTGCGCGCGCATCCAGAAATGCAGATTGGAGGCGATCGGATTGCCGCCCCAGATGATCAGCAATTTTGAATGCTGAAACTGCTCCATGTCGGTGCCGACCGAGCCGCCGATGGTGTACTTGTAGCCGGTGGCGCCGGCCATCGCGCAGATGGTGCGGTCCAGCAGCGAGGCGCCGATCTGATTGAAGAAGCGCGATGACATCGACTCGCCCTGGATCAGCCCCATGGTGCCGCAATAGCTGTACGGCAGGATCGCTTCCGGCGCGCGCGCGGCGATCGGCTTCAGACGCGCCGCAATGGTGTCCAGCGCCTCATCCCAGCTGATGCGCTCGAACTTGCCCTCGCCCTTTTTGCCGACGCGCTTGAGCGGGTACAACAACCGGTCTTCATGGTAGGTGCGCTCAGCGTAGCGCGACACCTTGGTGCACAACGCGCCGGCCGTGGTGGGATGGTCGGGATCGCCTTTAACCGCGGTGGCCACGCCATCTTCCACCGTCACCAGCAGCGCGCAAGTGTCGGGACAGTCGAGCGGACAGGCCGCGCGAACTTGTGTGATCGTCATGTCAAAAATCCAAAAAGCATTTGTGCAAAGCAGTATCGTAAACCATTGCGGGGGCGCTGGCTTAACTTGTCCGACAAGGGCTACAATGACTGTTCTCGATGCTTAAAAAGCAAGCGAACCCGATACTGGAGAAGCAGCATGAAACTGGTAGATCCCATTATTGCATTTCAATCCGAACTGCAGCAGATCAGGCGCGACCTGCACGCCCATCCCGAGCTGTGCTACGAAGAACAGCGTACCTCCGACGTCGTTGCCGCCAAGCTCACCGAATGGGGCATCCCCGTAATCCGCGGCCTGGGCGTGACCGGTGTGGTCGGCGTCATCAAAAACGGCACCTCGGCCCGCTCGATCGGCCTGCGCGCCGACATGGACGCGCTGCCCATGCACGAAGTAAACACCTTCGAACACGCCTCGCGCCACCCGGGCAAGATGCACGCCTGCGGCCACGACGGCCATACCGCCATGCTGCTCGGCGCGGCCAAGCACCTGGCCGACAACCGCAATTTCGACGGCACCGTCTACCTGGTATTCCAGCCGGCCGAGGAAGGCGGCGCTGGCGCCAAGCGCATGATCGAAGACGGACTGTTCGAGCAATGCCCGATGGACGCCATCTACGGCATGCACAACTGGCCCGGCATCCCGGCCGGCCACATGAGCGTGGCCGCCGGGCCGCTGATGGCGTCCAGCAACGAGTTCTATGTCACGGTCAAAGGCAAGGGCGGCCATGCGGCGCAGCCGCACAAATGCATCGACCCGGTGATGATCGCGGTGCAGATCGCGCAGAGCTGGCAGACCATCATCAGCCGCCGCACCAGCCCGCTGGACACGGCCGTGCTGTCGCTGACGCAGATCCAGGCCGGCACCGCCACCAACGTCATTCCCGATGAGGCGAAGATGGCCGGCACCGTGCGCACCCTGTCGTGGCAAGTGCTGGACCGGATCGAGCAGCAGATGGAGCAGGTGGCGGTACAGACCGCTGCCGCCTTCGACGCGGAAGTCGAATTCCGCTTCCGCCGCAACTACCCGCCGCTGATCAATCATCCCGAACAGACCCGTTTCGCGGTGGAGGTGATGAAAACCGTGATCGGCGCCGACAAGGTGGACGACCAGGCCGAGCCATCGATGGCCGCGGAAGACTTCGCCTATTTCCTGCAGGCCAAACCGGGCTGCTACATCTTCATCGGCAACGGCGAGGGTGACCACCGGACTCAGGGCCACGGCCTCGGACCGTGCGTGCTGCACAACGGCAGCTACGACTTCAACGACAACCTGCTGCCGGTCGGCGCCAGCTTCTGGGTCAAGCTGGTCGAAGCCAGCCTGCCGCGCGTTTAATCGAAGCGGTCCGGGACAGTGCCCACACGCTGCCCCGGATTCAGCTGCTCCAGCCCGATCAGTGCCGCTGAATGGTCGGCCTGCGGGATGGTCTGCGCCAGTGTCTGATAGCGCGCCGTCACCAGCTCGGTCAGCGGCAGCACGATGCCGGCCGCTTCCGCCGCCGCCAGGATGTTGCGCTGATCCTTGAGCTGCGTACTGACCTTGCCGCCGGCGACGAATTGCCGGTCCAGCATGCGCTGCCCGTGTACTTCCAGGATTTTCGATTCAGCAAACCCGCCGCGGATGGCCGCGCGCATCGCCGCCGGATCGGCGCCGGCCGCCTGCGCCAGCAGCATCGCTTCCGCCACGATATTGATGGTCGCGCCGACGATCAGCTGATTGCACAGCTTGGCGACCTGGCCGCTGCCGGCCGGCCCGACCAGCGTCGCTCGGCCCATGGCCGACAACACCGGCTCGGCCTCGGAGAAATCTCCGGCGCTGCCGCCAGCCATGATGGCCAGCGTTCCCGCCGCCGCGCCGCCGACGCCGCCGGATACCGGCGCATCGATGAAACGGCAACCCTGCGCCGTCAGCTGCTGATGGAATGTCTGCGCCTCGGCCTGTTGGGTAGAGCTCATGTCTATCCACAGCGCATGCGGCGCCAGCGACGGCATGGCTTGCTGCAGCACGCTGGCTACCGTCGGCCCCGCCTCCAGCATGGAGATCACAATCTGCGCATCGCGCACCGCCTCCGCCAGATCCGCCACCGCCTGCGCTCCCGCGCCCGTCAGCGCCTGTGCCTTTGCATGCGTCCGGTTCCACGCTGTGACCTGATGACCAGCCGCCAGCAGGCGGCGTGCCATCGGATCTCCCATCAAGCCTATGCCAAGAAAAGCAATCTTCATCGAAATCTCCGCCGAACGCAAAAAGCCCGCCAGTCAACAGACTGGCGGGCTTCCACTAATAACTAGCTTGACGATAACCTACTTTCACACTGGTTGCAGCACTATCATCGGCGCAGAGTCATTTCACGGTCCTGTTCGGGATGGGAAGGGGTGGGACTGACTTGCTATGGTCATCAAGCTTTGACTTGGCAACAACCTGGAAGAAGTAAAAGTTGGGGTAGCACTCACCATCGAGTAAATGCGCATAACCGTCAAGGTTATAGGGACAAGCCGTACGGGCAATTAGTATCAGTTAGCTTAATGCATTA
>NZ_SPVG01000276.1 GCF_004614165.1 Duganella callida
ATTGCGTCACGGGCTCTACCGTAGCGGTCGCTACGGTAGAGCCCGTGACGCAATGAAAGACCTGACCCCGAACCGCGGATTAGCGCAGCGCGTCCTGCGCCCATCGGAAGGCGGCTTGGGCAATTGCGGCCAGGCTGTCGATCTCCACCTCCAGCGTCTCGGCGAGCGCCAGCGCCGGCTCGACCTTGTCGCGCTCCAGCAGCAGCACCATGGTCAGATAGGGCTTGTAGACGCCATCCTGCCCCAGCAGCACGTGACGGATGTCATCCGACAAGTGCATCTGGTCGGCCAGTCGCGCCATCGGCACCCCCAGCAGCACGTCGAACAAGGACAGCAGGCCGACCAGGAACAGTTCGTCACGTTTGGCCTGCGGCAAGGTGCTGCAGGTTTCCAGGAAACGCGCGCGCGTCAGCGCCACTTCCAGCAGCGATTCATCGCGCATGCGGTTGGCGCCGCTCCCCAGCCGGAACATCGAGACCGTCAGGCCGCGGTACAGCTGATTACGCCCCAGCACCATGAACGCCTGCTGCAGGCTGGTGACCTTGCCAGTGTTGCCGCTGCCCGGCGCGTTGGCCCATTGCAACACCTGGTAGGTCATGCCGGGATCGCGCTTGGCCACCTCTATCATGGCCGGCAATTCGGCATCGGTACGCAGCAGGTTCAGCAGTTCGATCGAGGTCATGCGGCTTTGCTCGATCGTGCCTTCCGGATCGGGCTGGTCGCTGGTGGTCAGGAACGGCCCGAGGAAGTAATCGGCGCCCCATGCCTGGCACATGCGCTGTTCGTCCCAGCTCTGCACGCCGTCGATCGCCAGTTTCAGCGCCGGATGGCGCCGGCGCAGTTGCGTGACCAGGAACTGCAGTTCCGCCAGCGGCAGCTGGCTGAGCTGCAGCAGCACCAGTTCTGCCTGGCTCAGCAGCGCGTCATCGTCCAGCGTGGCGCCGCGCAACGCCACCCTGCAGCCGGCTGCGCGCAAGGCCGTCACCGCGTCGGCCGCGCTGCGCTCCACCATAAAGATGGTCTGGGCCGCCACCAGCGGCTGATAGAGCTGCCGCGCCACCGCATCCGCGCTCAGCGGCACCAGCGCCAGACGCTGGCGGGCGAAATCGGCCACGCCCGCGGCCGCCAAGCTGGCCAGCGCCACCGGCTCGGCCAGCGGCTGACGGTCGCCGCCCAGCGGCACGCTGTAACGGTAGCCGCACAGTTGCAGATGGGCGTCGACGATTTCGCTACGCACCACCATGGCGTCGGGGTCGCCCGCCGCGGTGGCCGGTGCTTCCGGCGCCGGCGGCGGCGCCTCGACAGCGGGCGCTACGGCGTCGGCCGGCGCGGGTTCGGATTTCGGTTTTAGAAACGATAACAAGCCCACGACGCCCTCCGTTCTTTCGTGCAACGATCATACTATAATCCTTGCCTGTACTTTAATTTACAACCAGAAAGTGAGACCCATGAGCGACCTGTCCTGCCCTTCCCTCGTCACTTACCCAGGCGGCCTGACGCTGTCGCGCATCGTCGCCGGCATGTGGCGCCTGAATGAATGGAATCTGACGCCGCAGCAGCGCCTGGGCTGGATCGAGCAGGCGCTGGAGATGGGCGTCACCAGCTTCGACCACGCCGACATCTACGGTGGCTACGGCGTCGAGGCGGCCTTCGGCGAGGCGCTGGCGCTGCAGCCGTCGCTGCGCCAGCGCATGCAGATCGTCAGCAAGTGCGGCATCAAGCTGGTGTCGAATGCGCGGCCGGAACACACCATTCAGCACTATGACACCAGCGCCAGCCACATCATCGCCTCGGCCGAGAATTCGCTGAAGCAGCTGCGTACCGATCACCTGGACCTGCTGCTGATCCACCGTCCCGATCCGCTGATGAATTTCGATGAGATCGCCGGCGCCTTCCAGCAGCTGAAGCAAGCCGGCAAGGTCAGGCACTTCGGCGTGTCCAACTTCAGCCGCCACCAGTTCGAGAGCCTGAACCGCCGCATCGCGCTGGCCACCAACCAGGTCGAGTTCTCGCCGCTGCACGTGGCGCCGATGTTCGATGAAACCTTCGACGGCCTGCAGGATCTGGGCGTGGCGCCGATGATCTGGTCGCCGCTGGGCGGCGGCCGCCTGTTCAGCAGCGACGACGCCGCCGGCGCGCGCGTGCGCGCGGTGATCCAGCAGGTGGCCGATGAACTGCAGCGTCCGTTCGGCGCGGTGGTGTTCGCCTGGATCATGCAGCTGCCCTGCCGTCCGGTGCCGCTGACCGGCAGCGGCCGCATCGAGGCGGTCAAGGAAGCGGTGCAGGCCACCCAGTTCAGCCTGAGCCGCAGCCAGTGGTTCGAGATCCTGCGCGCCGCGCGCGGTCACGAAGTGGCGTGACCGATCAGGCGTCCTCGTCGTCGTACACCAGCGGCGGGGCCACGCCCCGCCAGCCGCTCTTCCAGCCGAGGTTGAGCGCCAGCGTGCCGACGATGTAGACCAGGAAGAACAGCACGAAGTACAGCGCCTGCAGCCAGGCCAGCAGGCCGAGGTTGATCAGCAGTATGACCAGCGCCGTCCAGCTCTTCTTCTGCTTGGAGCTGGGGAAGCGCACGGTGGACACCATCAGGCTGCCGACCACGAACAGCAGCAGCACCACCAGGCCGCCGTGCAGCACCGAGGCGGCCGGATCGGGCCAGGCCACCACCACCGAGGCCACGCAGGCCGCGCCGGCCGTGATCGGCATGCCAACGAAGTAACGCGGATCGGTACGGCCCACGTTCACATTGAAGCGCGCCAGCCGCAGCGCGCCGCAGGCGACAAAGAAAAAACTGGCGATGCCGCCCAGGCGCAGCAGCGTCGGGTAATCGTGGCCGAGGTGGGCGAAGCCGTAGCAATACAGCAGCAGGCCGGGCGCGCAGCCGAAGTTCATCACATCCGCGATCGAGTCGAGCTGCATGCCGAAATCGGACTGGGTGTTGGTGGCGCGCGCCACCAGCCCGTCCAGCGCGTCGAACACGCCGGCCAGCACCAGCAGCACCGCCGCCAGCCGGTAATCGTGCGGCAAGCCGGGCTCCGCGTTGTCGACCGAAATGACGATGCTGCCGAAACCGCAGGCGATCGACATCAGCGTGACCATGCTGGGCAGGGCGAACTTGGCGCGCTGCATGCGCGCCTGACGGGTGGGCTTCAACTTGGGTGCATTCATGGTTGGCAAGCTTACCATTTTACGCCGCGCCTGAACTTGTAACGCGTGCGGCGATTTGCGCAAACCGGCTTACAATCGGGACCATGGCACAGGAGTTCATCATGGAGAAATGGCGATTATCCCTGGCGGCGCTGCTGAGCGCCCTGCTGCTGGCCGCGTGCGGCGGCGGCGGTGGCGACAACAACACGGCCGTCACCGGCACCACCACCACCACGCCGCCCAATCTGACGCAGGAGCCGGGCGCGCCCACGCTCACCAACAACACCGCCACCGACGGCTACAACTGGCTGAATTACCGCCGCGCCCAGATCGGCCTGTCGGTCCTGACGCGCAACAGCCAGATCGATGCCGCCGCGCAGGCGCATTCGAACTACCAGCGTCTCAACAACGTCATCACGCACGAGGAAACCCAGGGCTTGCAGGGCTATACCGGCGACACGCTCAATGACCGCCTTGGCGTGGCCGGCTACAAGCTGACGGCCGGCACCAGTTACGCCGCCGGCGAAGTGATCGCCGCCACCAGCAGCAATTCCGGCTTCTACCAGGCCGAGGAACTGATCACCGCCATCTACCACCGCTTCGTCATCTTCGAGCCGGTGTTCAAGGAACTGGGCGCGGGGGCCGCGACGGCCACCGGCGGCAACACGTACTTCACGGCCGACTTTGCAGTGCGCGGCAGCTATGGCGGCATCGGCAACGGCAAGCTGGTGGCCTATCCCTTCAATGGCCAGACCGCCGTGCCGACCAATTTCTTCAGCGACAACGAATCGCCCGATCCGGTGCCGGGCCAGAACGAAGTCGGCTATCCGGTCAGCGTCCACGCCGATCTGGGACAGCCGGTGACGGTGCAGAGCTTCACCATCGCCCCGCGCGGCGGCGCGGCGCTGGCGACACGGCTGCTCAGCAGCGCGGCCGGCACCAGCAGCACCGCCAGCGCGGCGGCGATTGTGCCGCTGACAACTTTGCGCAGCGCTACCATTTACGACGTCAGCTTCACCGGCACGGTGGGCACGACGGCGGTCAGCCGCAGCTGGTCGTTTACAACCAAATAAGCCGCCGAATGTTGCAGGATTTTAACTGTGGAAACGGCCGCGTCTGCTATCGTAACGGTAACTTGATCGCGCCATCCGCCCATGACCATTTCCAGTTCACCGCTTGCCACTGCCGCCGGTGCCGGCCACATCCTCCAGGTGGAAACCGGCTTGCAACAGCTGATGGGCGACCGCGAGCTTTACCTGCAGATCCTGCGCCGCTTCCGCCAGCGCTACCCCGACAGCGGCTGCGAGGCGCGCAAGGCGCTGACCGAAGGCGAACCCGGCCATGCGCAGCGCATCGTCCACACGCTCAAGGGCGCGGCCGGCATGATCGGCGCGCAGCAGGTGTATCTGCTGGCGGCGCAGGTGGAACCGTTGTGCGCCGGACCGGTCAGCGCCTGGTCGGCGCCGCTGGCCCAGCTGGAGGCAGCCTTGCGCAGCCTGATCGCGGTGATCGACAGCCTGCTGGACGGTGACGGCGGCGCCGTGCTGACGGCGCCGGCGCCCGCCGCGTCCGCGTCGCCGGTGCCGGAAGCGCGCATGCTGCTGCTGCACCTGTCGCGTCTGCTCGACGAAGGCGACGGCGCGGCCATCGATGTGCTGGAACAGTCGGCCACGGTGCTGGCGGCCAGTCTGGGGGTGGAGGTGTTTCAGGAAGTCACCGAAGCGGCGCACCAGTTCGATTTTGAAGCGGCGCTGGCGACCTTGCAGGCGGCAATGCGCTGACGATCTCAGCGGGTAAATTCCTTCTCTTCATCGAACGCGTCGGCGCACTCCTTGTCGCAGAAGCGGCGCACGTTGTCCAATGGCTTTTCGCAGTACCAGCACGCGCCCTTGGGTGGCAGCAGATGGCGCGCGCGTACCGGCGGCGTGGCCGCGGCGGGCGGCGGATGGCTGTGCCCCTCATCCGTGACGATGTCTTGTGTCGGTTCCACGATTCCTCTCCTTTCCAGACCATGCCAGGTGAGTGCAAGATTACTTCAGCGGAATAGCGGCAAACATGAGAATTCTCAATGCTTGCACGCCATTGGGACGAATCAATAATAGCAGGTTAGGAGCAGCCGCCGCATCCACCGGCCCGCCAAAAAATCGCCGTCAAACGACACTTTCGCTGCTTTCCAGAATGGAGAAATTTTTTTCAATGAAAAAGGGCGGGACGATAGTACGGCAGCGTGCGCCGCTGCCCGTATAATCTGTGCACACTTATCATTCCCATCAGGAAAGCACGCATGTCCGACTCCGTCCCCGCCCCCTTGTCCGCGCGCGTGCTCGGCCTGGCCAACCTCGGCCTGATCGTAATCGATGCCGACCACCGCATCGTCATGTGGAACCAGTGGATGGCCAGCCGTTCCGGCAAATCGTCGCACCGCGTGATCGGCCAGGACTTGTTCGACCTGTACGGCGAACTGCGCGGCCAGCGCCTGGAGCATGCGGTGCTGAGCGCGATGCAGAGCAGCCTGCCGCAGACCCTGTCGCCGTCGCTGAATCCGTCGCCATTCCCGCTGTATCCGGCCGGCACCTGGGGCGGCGAGCGCGTCGAACAGGCGGTGGCGGTAACGCCGTTCAACGAGGGCAAGGAACGCTATTGCCTGATCGAAGTCAGCGACATCAGCACCATCGTCGGCCGCGAGCGCCAGCTGCGCAGCCAGGCCGAGGCGCTGCGCGCGCAATCGTATGTGGACGGCCTGACCGGCATCGCCAACCGCCGCCACTTCGACGTCGCGCTGGACCGCGAACTGCGGCGCGCGCTGCGCAACGAAGGCCAGCTGTCGCTGCTGCTGATGGACATCGATTCCTTCAAAGCCTACAACGACCACTTCGGCCACCAGCAGGGCGACGCCTGCCTGAGCATGGTCGCGGAAGCGTTCGCCTCCATGCTGCAGCGCCCCGCCGACCTGGCGGCACGCTACGGCGGCGAGGAGTTTGCCGCCGTGCTGCCGGACACCAGCGCCGAACAGGCGGCCGTGCACGCGGAAGCCATCCGCGCGAAAATCGCCTCGCTCGACATCGGCCACGCGCCGGCGGCCACGCGGCCGCACGTGACCATGAGCATCGGCGTGGCCACCTTCGACAAGGACCAGCTGAACAGTGCCGCCGCCATGCTGGCCGCGGCCGACAGCTGCCTGTACGCGGCCAAGCGCGCCGGCCGCGACTGCGTCATCGTTTACCGACCACAAGACCACCAACAGGAGACTGCTGCATGAAATTACGTCGTATCTTGATCGCCCTGGCTGCCGTGCTGGCCGCCCCGCTTGCCATGTCGGCGCCGGCCGTGTGCAGCGGCAAAGCGCCGTCCGGCGAGCTGACCGCCACCCGCATCGCCGCCGCCAACTCCAGCCGCGCCACCCAGCTGTACGAAGGCCCGGTATGGATCAAGGATGCGCTGTACTTCTCCGATTTCACCTCCGATCCCGGCTTCCCGTCGCGCATCATGAAACTGGACGCCAGCGGCAAGGTCAGCGTGGCGATCGCCGACAGCGGCAGCAACGGTCTGGCGGTCGATAACGATGGCAACATCCTGGCCGCCACCCACAAGTACAAATCGGTATCGCGCTACACGCTGGACGGCAAGCGCAGCGACGTGGTCAGCCAGTTCAACGGCAACGTCTTCAATTCGCCGAACGACATGGCGATGGCGGCCGATGGCACGCTGTACTTCAGCGATCCCGACTTCCAGCGTAGCGCCGCGCCGGGCGGACAGGACAAGACCCGCGTCTACCGCGTGGCCAAGGATGGCAAGGTGACCGTGGTGGAAGACACGCTGAAGAACCCGAACGGCGTCTCGCTGTCGCCGAAAGGGGATGTGCTGTATGTGAACGGCATGGTGGGCGACCACGGCGTGCTGCGCTCGTACGCCATCGTCAACGGCGTGCCGCAGTCGGGCAAGGACTTGGTCGAGAAGCTGGGCATCCCGGACGGGATGGTGGTGGATTGCTATGGCAACATCTACGTGACCGAGCACACCGACCACCGCCTGCGCGTGTTCACGCCGGCCGGCAAGCAGATCGCCACCATCAAGGTCGACGCCAACGTCACCAATGCCGCGTTCGGCGGCGCCGACGGCAAGACGCTCTACATCACCGGCGCCGGCGCCGTGTGGCAACTCAAGCTGGACGTGACCGGTTCGCCGTACTGAGCAGGTCCGGCAGATAGATATCGGCATCCAGCTGCGGGAAATGGATGCCGAGGCCGCTCGGGCTGATCTGCGCGTCGCCCAGTTGCTCCGGCCGAGCCGATTCGAGGCCGCGCAGCTCCTGCGGCGCGACGGTGATCTGCTGACCGCTGGACAAAGAGATCACCAGACATTCCGCGGTGCGGTCGTAACGCACCGCCAGCGCGGCTGGAAACCTGGCGCGCATCTCGGCGCCGCGCCGGTTGGCGGCGTCGAATTCGGTGTCAGTAAGGTCCATGGACTTTCCTCCATTTCGCGCAGAGTATGGCCACGCTGGGCGCGACTGCCGTCATCAAGCGCCGCAAGTCACTGCGTGAAAAACCATAATTCTCGCGCAACGACGGCGGTCCACTCGGACAATGCAAGTCTAACACCGCTTCGTGACCCTGGCCGATCAGATGCACGTGAGCGGGACGATGGTCGTTCAGAAAAATAGCGACCCGCACGCCCAAAATCGTCATTGCGGTTGGCATGGAAGCCCCATGATGAAATCCAGCCCTCATGGTGGCACGGTGCGAAATGTCCTCTTTGCGCAAAATCACCGGCAACTCCGGGGTCAGTTCTGCCAATCGCACACGAGCTCTACCGTAGCGCACGCTACGGTAGAGCTCGTGTGCGATTGGCAGAACTGACCCCGGATTTATTTGCCTATGCAGAAGCGGCTGATATCGTATAGAGACCGTGGCTACAGGCTTTCTTACGGAAATCGAAATACTGTGTACTAACCTGTGTACTAAAAAGAAAAAGTGTCCATTCCCGCGCTCACCAGCGCCAGCACACCGCCGACCCGAGTGTATCGGGCCTCGTTTAACGCCGCGTGAGCTGATACTTTCTCAAAGCATCAATGAGTTCGTGGACGTCTTCGAGCAAAATGTGAGCACATTCAGCAGGTGTTTCAAAGCTACGGCTGCCCAGGCTAACAACTTGCATTCTTGCATCCACCCATAAGTCGCCGCTTTCGCTCTGGTCTATCAGCGATGCATGGGCGGTAGCAGTGTATTTTTCCAGACGAGGAGCGTCGCCGGAGGCCCATAAGCGTGGCGTGCAGGATATATCGATATCCCACCCGCTGTATTGCGATTCGAATCGCATTTCCATGACACCTCCTTGCAGCATGATCGAGAGTACCACATCGCATACCATATGACGTCTATTTTGCCGGCTGCGGTGTTAGTTAGCGATTTTTTGCAAGGGACGATCATGCTGAGAGGTCACATCCTATGATCTGGACTTTGACGTAGATTTAATTCCGCGCGATATGATGCGCACGCCTTGTCGTCGCCGGTGGTAGGGTGTTATGAACCAAACCACGCAGATGCCGAGATGTCGAAAATTTCTGACCGCCGCGTGGATGCGCTAAGTGCCCGGACCATTGAGAACGCGCTCGTGATGGTCAAGCGCCATGGCATCGGGCCTGCTATAGATTATCTGACCGAGAGCGGCATACCCCGACAGCTGGCACTTCGGGTTCTTACCGATCCAGCTTACCATCGTGGGCAACGTGTGCGGCGCGCGACGGGTCGGTCATCAATTGAATGATCTGCCCTGATTATGCCTATCGAAATGAAAATGCCCGGGAGTACGGCCGGGCGAATGGTGGATATTCTGGATGGAGCTAAGCAGGCTTTACGACACCCAGGATATTTGCGCGCGAAACATCGTACATGCGGGCCAGAGCGCTGACGCTCTCGCCGGCGGCATACTTGGCGATGATGTCCGCGCGCTGCTCGGGTGTGGTCTTGGCTGGCCGGCCCAGCGTCTTGCCTTCGCTCTTGGCGCGGGCCAGGCCGGCGGCGGTGCGCTCCAGCAGCAGATCCCGCTCCATCTCGGCGAGCGCCGCCAGCATGCCGGGCGGCTCGAGACTCGGCCGCCCGCCACTCATCAAATGTTCCACCCTCACACTCTCATCCAAGCGTATCTCGATGGATGGCTTGCAGGTTGCGCGTACTATGGCAGACGGCTGTACGGCCATCGACCTGATATGCACGCCGTAACGCTGCTGCCCGATGGCGGTCGACGGCGCCAGCTTCGGAAGGCGGTCGCCAACCACCATGACGGCGTACAGGTGCTTTTGTGGCGCCGCCATGGTGGCGAATGCGCGACCTTCGCCCGCACCAAGAACGCGCCTCCCAACTTTGATGATGAGTCACGCCGAACCACCTTTTACTAGTCGCAGGGCTGGAGCAGAATGGCGCGGGTAACGCTCTGCAAATCCCTCAAGGATGAGCAGTATTTGCTGCTGCGTTTGTTCGTCCATGGAAGCGAAGAGCTTTGCGACCCGAAGTTGGTCGGGCCTCAGTTCCGCCGGCGAGGAATCAATCAGCTTCATGCAGCGCCTCCATCCTTCAATGACCCAATGATGTTTTCTGCGGCCTCGCGCATCAAGGCGACGGCACGCGCGGCGCAGGTGGCAAAGCAGTTGATGGCCACCGCGGCTGGCGTCGAGCGCTCCATCTGGTCGAGCTTGTCGAATACCGCCTGCAGCAGCACGTCGGCGTGCTCGGCTTGCGTGAGGACGTCGACCGCTTGAGCTTCAATGTCGAGCAGATGCGGCGCCGGGCTGGCGCTGGTCGGCACGGTGGCCGGCACCGCCGTCGCCGCGGCGATGACAGCCGCTCGCTCATGGTGGCGCGTCATTCCCTCTCCAGCAATGCCGGCTCGCTCCAACTCAGCCCCGACGCGGGCCTGCTGTTGGACAGTCATAGCGCGTAGTATGGTTTTAATTATGTAGTCGGAGTGATGCAGCTCCGTAAGCAAGGCGGCGACGGTCATTTTGCGCCACCAATAACCAATCGCAAGGATGGCCGCCAAGGGTGCTCTTCCGCCAAAATGTCCATGGCGTTAGCAAAACCTTGCATCGATACGCGCCTCATTTCGGCCGATACTTCCCTGGCTGCAGTGAGGATGCGGACCGCCCAAGCCCGCTCGTCGTCAGTGAATTGGAACTCGACCTTGGATGGGTTATCAGCCGCTACGGTCAGCAAAGCAACCGCATCGCGCGATTTCGTATTTGCCGATTTGCGTGCTGGCCGGTCTTGGCCGGATTTGGGTGTGGTGGTGCGTGGCATGGTTGCCTCCTGTGCGGTTGGTGAACCGCTCCCTAGCGCTTCCAAACGAGGGGGAGCAGCGATGGCAAGGTTGGAAGACCGGCGCACAGGGAACCGGCAGGCATAAGCCTCCCTACCACCGCCGCTCATTGAAGGCACGGCAAGGTACGGACGAAAAAATACCGCCTGTAGGCGGTTTCATCCGCCTGTGCAATTCGGGCTTCCAAACCCGTTCCCCTCTTTATCGGGGACGTTTTTAGAATAGACCCACGACCGGTATTGCGTCAAGCGGTTTTCGTCGACTTGGATTTTAGCAGTATCATGGATCGCGGGGTTAAATAGTCAACTTTGCTTTATTAGCAAATCAAAGGAGAAGTGCATGGATCATCCAGTCGTATGGGTCAAATTGGAGAAGTACATCGAGCTCACCGGCGACAGTATGGATGCGGTTCAGGCCCGGCGGAAAGTCGGGAAATGGCTCGATGGGAATCAGTGCAAAATTGTGGATGGGCGTCTGTGGATTAACCTCCCCGCAGCACAGCGCTGGGTTGAGGAGTGGGACGCCAGCGCGCCGATGCTCGTCAGTGGTGCGCCACCTGTGAAAAGGAGAAAATGAGCGATATGTTTTTGAAGGACGAGATAGCCACACTGACCGGCCGCGAGACGAAGAGCAAGCAAACTGAGGCCCTTCGCAAAATGGCACTCCCGTTCTAGGTGAATGCGCATGACGCACCAGTCGTCCCGCGCTCTGCGATTGAAGGAAAACGCGAGCTGCCAAAACCGGAGAAGCCATAATGGATAATGCCAGACTAAGATCCGTGCGCAATCCACGCTATCTTAGCGAGGAGGATGTGGCACTCTCACCGGGTACCGCAACAAGCGCCTACAGGCTGATCAGCTCGAAAAAATGGGCATCCCCTTTGCTTTGAACATTGTCCGCTAGCCGATTGTGCCAGTGGTCGCCATCGAGGTAAGTTACGCTGCTGGGTACCGCGAACTGAAAGACTTCGAGGCCCACATGGCTGCCGTAAGAAAGAGGTACGGGATTTCAGGCTAATAACCAGCGGAAGCTAGCGGACTTCCGTTAAAGCACGGCGAGGTAATGGTACAAGCATGGTGCAAGCGCCGCACGCGTGGCGACAACTAGGCATGCATGGCCGTTCGGGGTGTCGTTTGTTTGAACGGCCCCCACGGTCCGCTACCTCAATCCCTCGCTCCGGCGCGGCGCTCCAGCCATTTTCTCCCGCCGTTGTCTAGGGCTTTGGCCACCACCGTCGCCGGCAGGCTGTACACCGTCGCCCAGGTGGCGCGGCCATCAGCAGTATTGGAAGGGAAGCTACTTGACTCAATGGGCCAGTTGTATTTGCGCTTGAGAGTTTTGACGATGGCGGCGAGCGACGTACGGCCCTGCAGCGGCTCGGCGCCGGTCTGGTCGGCGTCCGACAACAACACGGCCAAGACGGCACCGCGCGCGGTCAGTGGGCCGGGGAATTTGGGAGTTTTTGACATCCCATCATTCTATCGGGTGGTCAATTCTGCGCCGCCGCAGAATTAGCGAGTTATCAATGTTCAATCACAAATCACCCGGGTCTTGGGTGATTTCCAGCGAGCGCTCAACACCTATTGAGCATCCGTCCAACGACTGTTGCCGCCGAACGCGCACCAAATCGTGCAGATCAAATCCCGATGGGAACCGAGCGGTTTCCGCAACTCGTCCGTTCCAGCTTGGACAAATTGCGGACAGAATGCGGACGCGCGGTGCAGCGACGCCGGCGGAACCGTCCTGTCACCCATCGGGGGCTGGGCGCGGAAGGAACTTGCAAGCCCCTTGCAAGGGCCATCGAAGGGTATCGAAAGGGTTCCCGCAAGCCTTCCAAAAGTGTTCCTGCAACGCACCTGCAACGCGTTACAGGCGTGTCGGTCACAGATGCGGCGGGCCTGCACCATCTCCTCAATTTTGAGGAGATGCCGGTAAATTCCTCCCGGGGCACGAGGAATCGCGAAACCTCGCGAGCGTTCGCGAATGGTGGCGCGTCCCCAGGGACAGGCGTTGATTGTCCCTGGGACAGTGCAGGGACAGCATTGGGACATTTCGGGGACTGGGGGGGAGCGGCGCCAGCGGACGCCGCCTTAAATCTCAGGAGGCTGGGTATGGGGGCGCTATGGGATTTCCCATACCGGGATTACCTCGGATTTAAACGTGCAGTGCGCGCGATGGGTCTACGGCGTTGCCGCACACCTACATGGAAGGCGAGATTGTCCCACTTCCAACCGATGCAGGATTTACCGCTTCGGCGCCGTCTGTCGAGAAGTTGAGAGGCGTTAGCTCACCCATATTTGATAGACTTGGGGCGGGATGCGCTCGCCTTGGAAACTGCAGGATTTCCTGTAGTTTTGACCTGCGGCCATCCTCAGATTGGGAAGCACGGCACCGACCAGCGCCAGCAACCAACATCACAGCGCGGATGACCTGCGCCGAAGTGCCTTGCTCAGCTTGTGCACCTTGGCCAGCGCCGCCGCGAGCTCGGCTTCGGCATCGGCCAGGCGCTGAGCGCGGCCGGCGTCGCCGCCCTTATCTGCATTGCGAGATGAGCTTGCCTTTCCGGCGTCAGTGCGCGGTCCGGTGGCCGCCTGCCATGGCTTCCAACGTGTAATCAGTGCGGCCTGCTTGGCGCGCGCGGCGTCGGTCCACCTGGGCATGCTGTCACCTCTTGAAAAGTTCGTTTTGCTGCGCGTTCGGCGCAAAGCGCGTACTTATTCGGCAAAATAATTGGCGTAGCCGCCCTACCAAGCTTCGCCGCCCCGCATGAATGCTCACTCCCAGCATTGCTGGGCTGTTCGGCGCCGCGCACTTATCGGCGGTTCGCGGCGGGCATTCATCCCGGCGGGCAGCATGGCAGGCGTCAAGGCCCTGTCAAAGAAAACCGTTCCCTGTTACCACACGCTCGAATAAATCCGTACCTTGACGACACCTGCATTGGTGCGCCTCGCCATTCATGCGGATCAATCTTGCTTTACGGCGTTGGCCCAGCGGGAGGACGCGGCAAACTCGCAACCCCAGTCAGCTCATGGGCCGCCGCCACTTACGGCCTGCTTCGTGTAGTAAAGCGCAGTAAAAGCTGGCCGGCATCTGTTGCGTTTGGCGTTGCGCAATCTGAGACTGCGAAAGCCGCTTTACTTTTAAATTCAAGGCGCTTCAGGTGATTTCAGTTGCGCTATTCCCGGTGCTTGGAAATGGCAGTTCGCACTGCGAACCAGGCGAACTTGCCAGGTGCGGATTAGTGGAACCCCCCAGTTTTAGGGTCGTAAGTCAGCGTCCTGGATGTCGGACTCGAAGGCTGCGCGCCGGCGTCCCCAAAAATCTCATCCAACGAAGGCCGGGATTTTTGCGGGTAAAAAGGGCTCGGCACCTTGGTCGCGGTGGTGGGCGCCCCCTCCTTTGGATGCAGCTTATCAAGCAATGCTCGCCCTTCGTCTGAAAGGTACTTTTGATCGAAGTCATCCTTGCCGGTGGCGGCTCTGTATTGCCGACGGTAGCCGTCAAGTTGGCCGACCATCAATTGCTTGTACCGATTGATTACGCCTTCCCACTGCGCGGGAGAGGCAGAAAGGTCCAGCGTACTTGCGATTTTCTGGCGGTCCGCCACCGCGCCAGGACCGTTCAAAACAGATTTGCTAATTTCATCACCGACCAAGTGTCTGACCGCATCAACATCGGTAGGGGCTGGATTGCCGGTGGCTTGAGCGAGCGTATTGCCCAATTTGTTAATGAGTCGGACGTCCCCGCTGTTGAGGGCTCTGACCGCATCCTGCAGGGTGTTGATGTGGTCCAGCGCGACACTGAAGGAACGAACCGAACTGCCGATAGTGCCAGTGCCGAAATCCTTTCCTCCTTTCAGTGCAACAGCATAGTCCGTTGCCGAGAGCTTGGGGTTGATCTGAAGCGCGCGCGCCATGATAGCCGACGCGCCAGGCGAGCGGAGGGCAGATCCGGACAGCGGCGCCAAGCGGCCATCTGCAATGGCCTGGGCGTTGAGCTCGATGACGGCGGGGTCCATCGCCTTGGCAGCAGCGGATACGGCCCTGTCTTTTTCGCGTTCGCCCCGCTGGAAATCCTGCGATTTGCGCTGTATTTCCAAGTCGTGATCAAACCCCTGTTGCTGAGCCATCTCCTGCCGGCGAATTGCCTTATCCTGGGAAAACAGGTGGGCCACTTGCGACGGGTCCAAGTCGCCAGTATGGATCGCAGCTCGGATGTAGGTCTCGGGGTCCCTCTTGAACTCATCGAATGCTGATGCAATCGTCGCTGGCTTGTTGGCCGCCACATCGCCGGCGGTCTGGTTGATCACTGCCTTCTGCGCTGGCGTTAGCGGCGTGCCGGTGCCGGTGTCGCCCGCCAGTGCATTGTCGTGAGCCGTGTAGATGTTGTTGGCCTGAGCTTGCGCGATGTCGTCACTGGCCTTATTGATCCTGGCGGCACGCTCTTCCCGCATTTGATTGTACTCAGCGATGCGGGCCTCCTTTTGGAAGGCCAGGATGGTCATCTCCTTCTGCGTCTGCAACTTGGCCATGGCCTCGTCGCGCTCCTTCTGCTGCTGTGCGAGCGTGGCGTCACGGTCAGCCTGGTCCCGTCGCTGAATCTCCTGATTGATCGACTGCACACCGGCGTCGCCGGCGGCAGCCAGTACTGATGCAATGATACCTGCCATTTTTTCACCTATTTGAGAGTTGTCGCTTATGAATTAAGTTGCTGCTTCGCTTTATCCTAGGATTGCCACAGCCTTTTTGCCTGGTTCGGCTAAGAGCGCCGCGGTGCCGTTCACATCGATGACGTCGGCAGCCTGCAGGTGCCCGCGCTGTTTGGGGCAGAGGCGTGCCAGTTCACGCAGGGCGGCCAGTTCCTTGCGCTTGAGTTCGGTCAGCTGGCGGCCGGTGTCGTTCTGCTGGATGACGCGCTGAAGGCACCATGCGCCGTCGCCACCGGCGCGCAGTTGGGCATCGATGCGGCGCTTTTCTTTGCCTGCGGCCAGACGGCGGAGATGCATGGTGTACCAACGCAGTGCCGCGCCTATCAGTTCTCGTTCGACCATCACAGCGCCTCAGTCGTCGACAAACGGGCCGATGCGGTCGAATAGTGCCCGCAGCGCGGGCAGGCCGGCTGCGTCGCACGCCTCCCTGGCCATGGCGCCGATGCGGGGAGTCATATTCCCGCGCAGCAGCAGCGTTTCCAGAATGTCGCACTTCTTGTAGCCGCCGGCGCGGGCCGCAGCGGGGATGCCGTACATCGCGTTGCGGGCGAACTGCATGCCCTCCGGCGGGACTAATTCCCCTTCGCCCATGTCGCCGTCTGCTGATAAGACACAGCCACTGATTACGAGGATTTCCGGACCGCCAAGGGTGGCAGCCTCACCGTTGCGGTAGGTAGTTTGGTTCATGCTCTTGCCTTCTGCCCATCAGGGCGATGTCGTTGCGGTAGCGCGAAAAGGTCGCGTTAGTTGATCTTCCTGGTTTGGCGGCCGGCGCTTGCGGCGGTCCCGTAGCCTCGGCCAGCTCGCGGGCGCGCGCGTAGTGCTCCGAAAACTCGGTACCTTCGCGCACGCGCGCGTACTGGTCGCGAAATTCCGTTTGTTTGCGAGGGCGACAGGTGCGGGTGTCGCCAACCGCGGTTGTGATGTCAATGCTGCCCCAGCGCGCCGTCGACTCCCCGTTGGGGGCTGGCCGACCGGCGACACTCCCACCACCGGTGGACATCACCAAGACTTCGACGACATCCTGCGATGCAGGAAGTGTCGGCGGTGGGCCGGCCGGCGTCAGGCTCTCAGCTTGGCCGGCGCGCTGCACACTTCCGCCAGCGGCGGGAGTTGGAGGAGAGCTGCAACCAGATTCGCGCGCGCGGCCAGCGTACTGGTCAACCCGGGCGGCATGCTGTCGACGTCCTCCAGCGGAGGAAGTGTTCAGGCAGGCCGCGTGCGTGCCCGTCAGTCGTTGGCACCAGCGCGGTGGCGGGGTGTCCAAAATATTTTGCATACCCTGGCCGTCCTGCTGCTGGACGTCACCGGTGGCGGGCTGGTCGGCGGCGCCGTCGGCCGCATGTACGGTCGGCTGTTCGTCGGCTGGGATTGGGGAAGGGGAAGGGGCAATGTCTACACAGAGATAGACGTTGTCGAATTTCTCGCCTTCCTTATTGCTCAAATTTTGTGCAATGTCTATTACAAGTTTCGTGTCCGGTGCGGCGCGGCTCGCGCGCTCAGGCTTGCACGGCGCCGTCATGATGTCCGCAAAGCTCTTGGCCTTTGCCTTGGTAGCGGGCATGCTCAAGCCTAGCAGCGCCAGCAGCGTTTCCGCTTGGGTGCCGAGAGCGGCGATAAGCGCATCGCGCATGGCAGGCTCGCTCAGGCGCTCAGGGCGCGCGCGGATGGTGTCCAGCACCATGCGGCCGGCTGCATCCCTGCTCGGCTTGCTGAGGCGCTTAGCGCGCGGCTGGTAGGTCAGGCCGAAGCGCTGGGCTACCTGCTGCTGGAAGTCGGCCAGCATGGCGCGAATCTTGGCCGGGCCGCCGGCGAGCGCGCCACCCTGCATGCGGCCGGCCACCAGAGGCAGGAGCAGGATGTGGCAATGCGGCGCGGCTTCGTCCAGGTGGACGGCGGCGCTCAGGATGGGGACGTTGAAATAGGCATCCGCCCAGGTGATGGCGGCGGTGAAGTACTCGCGGTGGTCGATGGCGGCGGCGGCCGGCAAGCTCACAACTAGCTCGAGCGCCATGCATGCGTCGCGGCGGAGCGTGGTCACGCCCGCATTGTCCAGCAGCACCAGCGCCAAGCCGGCCACCTCGTCGGCGGTCGCCGGGCCGCGCAGCTGGTAGTTCAGGTGCATGCGTGCCGGGTTGATGCCGCTGGCGGCGCTGGCGCCCAGCTCGGCCTGTATCTCGCGCAAGTTGTGCATGGCCGCCACCCTGACGATGTTCTTGGGCGACGTCACGCCGCGGACGCTCCGAGTGTTCAAGCTCTTGAGCCGCAGGTAAAGCGAATCGGTCATACGCAGCCTTTGACTGCAGTGCACAGCAGCGCCAGCAGTTCTGGCAGTGGTGGCAGGCGCAGCGCGGCGGCGCGCAGCTGGTGGAAGGAGGTAGTCATTCGCCCAGATCCAGTTTGCCCTGCGCATCCGGAAGGCGGCCGCAGAACACATAGCGCGCGATCCGACAATGCACCAAGCCGTCCGGGCCTTCGACACGCTCAGGGCGCGAGTCGATGCTATAGCCAGCTTCTTGCAGTTCTTGCACGCGAGTGGCGATCCGATAGAAGCCGAGGCCGACGCCCTCCAGCGTGTTCAGCCCACGGGGACCAAGATACTGCAGCACGCCCAGCAGCGTTTCGCGCTGGGTACTACCTGTGGTATCTCGCAGGAACAGGCCAGCGCTGCGCACTTCTCGGCGCAGCTTTGCGATATACTGGTTGGAGCACTTCAAAACTTTGATTTGCCCACCTACCCCGCCCGCCAGCTTCGTAGGTCGAGCGCCTCCCTTGCCGGAGGCGTTTCGTTTTCTGGAAGTCATACTGCACTGCCTTCCTGGCGGTAACCGATGGGATCGGCCAGCCAGCGATGTACTTCGACATTCGAGTATAGGCTGCAGCGCTCGCTGAGGCGGATGGCCGCCGGCGCGCGGCCAGCCAAGCCCAGCTTACGCCAGGTTTCACGGGAGACGGGAACGAAGTGGCTCAGTTGCTGCCAGCGCGACATGCCCTCGCGCGGCAAGACCGTAGCAGCCCCCCCGGATTGACTCAGGCGAGCGCTCATACCGTGCCCTCAGTGAGCAGAACAGCAATTTTCGAGACTGGCCAGTGCAGTCGACCGCCAATCTTCACCGGACGCACCCCGAACACGTCACCGCGCTCCGAGAGATAACGGCGGACGGTCTGATACTCCAGGCCGATAGATTCCGCAAATTCTTCCGTACCGATCGAATCGCGACCAGCAGCGACTCGCTCAAGTGCCGGAGGAATGGAAAAATTTTCTGAGTCTTTCATGTGGCGCTTTCAAAAAAAAAGCCCGCCACCGGGTGAACGGATAGCAGGCTGTTAACGAAAAAAGCCGACTGGTTAGGTCGGCTTGGCGTCTTACGAATTGTGAGATGAAATAAAAAAAGCCACCACAAGTGGCAGCTTCGGTTTTTGCTCTTTCGCCATGCGAAGTGAGCGATATGACTTGTACAGGCGAGTCAAGTCATCACGGGGGATCAACTTGACTGTCCCAACTATCGGCGCCAAGGGCGCGGAGTGCCGAGAGAATTTAGATACTACAGGCGAGTCAATCTATCAAACGGATTGGGTACTAGCCTCGAATCACTGCTAGCGGTGAGGCTCGTAGCCTACATTACGACACGCGGTGAGTGTGTAGGCTGAACGTTAGCGGACTCCCAAACAGAAGTCAACTCAGTTATACAAATTTCCCATGCTAAACCCCGCAAACCCAAGCAGACGCAACACCCTGTAAGATTAAGAAATCACGCAGCGACGCCAAACCGTCCGACTACGACCTTATTTCCTTCGTTTATCTGCGCGTCCACGAACGTGGCCCACAGTTGCAGGATCTTGCGGCGTTCGTCTGCATACTGCGCGCGGTTGTACACGCCCTTGATACCCTTGATGGAGTGCGCTAGCGCCTTCTCGATGGCGTCGGACGACAGTCCCATCTCGTGCAGATGCGTGGACGCCGTGCGGCGGAAATCGTGGATCACGAAATGCTGCACGTCGGCCTTCATCGCGCGCACGGCCTGGTTGAGAGTGGACTTCGCAATTGGCCGGTCCTCATAGCCGCGCCGCATTGGGAACACGAAGCGCTGGCTGTGCGACAGCGTGCGCAGCTCGCGGATCATCTCTACCGCCTGGGCCGACAGGTACACCCAATGCTCGTTGTCTTTCTTCATGCGCGCGGCCGGGATGCGCCAAATCCCCTCGTCCAGATCAAACTCGGACCACTCAGCCTCAATCAGCTCGGACTTGCGCACCATCGTAATAACCAGCAGGTGCAGGGCCAGCTTGTAGGCGCGGCTCATGTTGGAAGCATACACCGCGCGCATCAGCCGGCCGATTTCGTCCGGCGCCAGCACGCGGGTGCGGCTCTGCGGCGTGGCGATGTACCGGGCAACCAGTTGCTGGGCCGGGTTCACCGCGGCGAGCTGGCGCGCGATGGCGTATTCGTACATGCGCTTCAGCACGTTGCGGGTGAACAGCGCCGACTGCGAGGCGCCCCGCCCCTTCACCTTGTCGCAGATGGCCAGCACGTCGCCGGCGTTGACGTCGACCAGCGGCTTGTTGCCGATGGCCGGGTAGATGTCTTTGTCCAGGGCGCGCCGCGTGACCGTGCTGTACGACTTCGATTTCGGCGCGATTTCGGACTGATACCAGTGATCGGCGAAAGCGCGGACGGTATCCAGCGCCTGAGCTGCGCCACGGTCTTTCTTTGCATCTGCCACCGGGGACACGCCGGCGGCGACAGTCTCGCGGTACCGGTCGGCGCGTCCGCGCGCGTCCTGCAGCGTGACGGCCGGGTATTCGCCAATCGTCACCATGGGCTGCTGTTTGCCGTGCAGCGAGTAGCGGTAGCGCCAGATCTTCGTCCCGGAGGTCATGACCTCCAGCGCCAGCCCGCCGCCGTCGGCGACCAGGTAGCGCTTGTCCTTGGGCTTCAGCGCCTTGATGCGCTTGTCGTTGAGTGGAGTAGCAGTTTTGGGCATCGTTAGTACACACGATTAAGTACACATTGGCGTGTGTACTAAACTGTGTACTAAAAAATCGTTGGTGTCAATTGGCATTGCTTGGCAAACTTCGCATCTAAGTCCTTGATTTTACGAATCAGAATAGAAAAATCTTGGCAATGCTTGACGTTGGTTGGCGACTATTTATTTTCCTATGCAGAAGCGGCTGAAGATGACGCCGAGCAGGTCGTCGGACGAGAAGGCGCCGGTGATGCTTGACAGCTGCACCTGCGCCAGCCGCAGTTCTTCGGCGAACAGGTCCAGTGACTGGTCATCCTGCGCGGCGTGCTGGCCGGCGCGCTCGAGGTGGGCGCCGGCGTTTTTCAGGGCGATCAGGTGACGCTCGCGCGCCAGGTACAGCGATTCGCCCGTCTGCTGCCAGCCGGCGATGCGCAGCAGTTCCTTGCGCAGCAGGTCGATGCCGATGTGCTCGTGCGCCGACAGGTAGATGTGGGTGGCGTCGTCCATCTGGTCCACGCCCGGCTTGTGGCCCGACAGGTCGATCTTGTTCCAGATGCGCAGCACCGGCACGCCGGCCGGGAAGGCGGCGGTGATGTTTTCGTCGGCGCGCGACGGGCCGTGGTCGGCGTCCAGCAGATGCAGGATCACGTCGGCCTTGCCGACCTCGCCCCAGGTGCGCTCGATGCCGATGCGCTCGACCACGTCCACCGCCTCGTCCGGCGCACGGATGCCGGCGGTGTCGATGATGTTCAGCGGGATGCCTTCGATCTGGATGGTCTCGGTCACCTTGTCGCGCGTGGTGCCGGCGATCGGGGTGACGATGGCCACGTCGTTGCCGGCCAGCGCGTTCAGCAGCGACGATTTGCCCACGTTGGGCTGCCCAACCAGCACCACGTTCAAGCCTTCGCGCAGCAAGGCACCCTGGGCCGCCTGTTTGAAGACTTGCTCTAAAGCGTCAACGATGCCCTTCAGTTGCCCGCGCGCGTTGGATTTTTCCAGGAAATCGATCTCTTCCTCCGGAAAGTCCAAGGTCGCTTCCACCAGCATGCGCAGGTTGGTGACGCTGTCCACCAGCGTGTTCACGGTTTTCGAGAACGCGCCCGACAGCGATTGCGACGCCGATTTGGCCGCCGCTTCGGTCGAGGCGTCGATCAGGTCGGCCACCGCCTCGGCCTGCGCCAGGTCGAGCTTGTCGTTGAGGTAGGCGCGGCGCGTGAATTCGCCCGGCTCGGCCAGCCGCAGGCCCAGGTCCTCGCCCGCCTCCAGCACGCGCGCCAGCAGGATCTGCAGCACGATGGGGCCGCCGTGGCCCTGCAGTTCCAGCACGTCTTCGCCGGTGTACGAGTGCGGTCCCTTGAACCAGATGGCGATGCCCTGGTCGATGATGCTGCCGTCCGCCTGCTTGAACGGGATGTAGGTGGCATGGCGCGGCTTGAGGCCGGTCTCGCCGAACAGCGCCTTGATCAGCGCCTGCAGGTTTTTGCCGGAGGCGCGGACCACGCCGATGCCGCCGCGTCCCGGTGCGGTGGCGATGGCTGCGATGGGAGAGGAATCGAGGTTCATAAGCTGGAATTGTATTAGATAAAAAAAGCCCGCGTTCACCGCGGGCTTTTTAGCAACAGCATCAGCTGCATGTTACGCCTTGGCCGGGGCGACCGTGCCGAATTTCTTGGAAATCACATACTGTTGTGCAATCGACAGCACATTGTTCACCACCCAGTACAGCACCAGGCCGGACGGGAAGAAGAAGAACATCACCGAGAACGCCAGCGGCATGAACATCATCATCTTGGCCTGCATCGGATCGGCCGGGGCCGGATTCAGCTTGGTGGTGATGAACATCGAAATCGCGTACAGCACCGGCAGGATCGCATACGGGTCATGCTGGGCCAGGTCGGTGATCCAGAAAGCCCACGGCGCGCCGCGGATTTCCACCGCCGACTGCAGCACGTAGTACAGCGAGATGAACACCGGCATCTGCACCAGGATAGGCAGGCAGCCGCCCAGCGGGTTGATCTTTTCTTGCTTGTACAGTTCCATCGTGGCCTGGTTCATCTTGGCCGGGTCGCCCTTGTAGCGCTCGCGGATGGCTTGCATCTTCGGCGTCACCAGCTTGACCTTGGCCATGCTGCGGTAGCCGGCCGCCGACAGCGGGAAGAACAGCAGCTTGATCAGGATGGTGAAGACGATGATGGTCCAGCCCCAGTTGCCCAGCAGCGAGTGGATGTAGTTGATCACCGCGAACATCGGCTTGGCGATCATCGCCAGCCAGCCGTAGTCGCGCACCAGGATCAGGCCCGGCGAGACCGGCTCCAGCAGCTTGGCTTCCTGCGGACCGGAGAACAGCTTGGCGTCGTTGCTGACGGTCGCGCCCGGCGCGATGGTGCCCAGCGGCTGCTTGACGCTGATGCCGTACAGGTTGGTGTCGATCTTCTCGGTGGTGATGTCGTGCATCTGCTTGGGCTGCGGCACGAAGGCCGAGACGAAGAAGTGCTGCGAAATCGCGATCCAGCCGTTGTCGGCCTTGGTCGCGTGGTCCTGCACCGCCGGCTTGCCGGTCTTGGCCGCCTCCTGGGCTTCCTTCTCCAGCGTCTCGAACTTCAGCTTCTCGTAGTGCTTCTCATCGGTGTACAGGGTCGGACCGGTGTAGGTGCTGTTGAAGAAGGAGTCGTTGGCCGGCTTGTTGCCATCGTGCGCCAGCTGCAGGTACAGCTGCGGCGCCACCGGCGCGGCGCCGGTGTTGGTGACATCGTGGCGCACGTCGATCACGTAATCGCCGCGCTTGAAGGTGAAGGTCTTGGTCAGCTTGACGCCGCCCGATTCCGCCTCCAGCACCAGCTGGATCTGGTTCTGGCCGGCGTCGGTCAGCATGCGCGGACCCGGCTTGGCGACGAAGCCGGTGGTGTGGTTGGGCAGGCCGGCCGCGCCGATCAGGCCGGTACGCGCCAGGTAAGTCTTGCCGGTGCCGGCGTCGACGTCGAACAGCACCACGTTCTGGCTCTGGTCGCCAGGCTGGCAGAACTTGAACAGGCCGAAGCAGCCGTTGAACCAGCCCGGATGGCTGTTTTCCTTGTACTTCAGCAGTTCCAGGCGCTTGATGGTACCGCCCTGGGTATCGATATCGGCACGCACCACGTCGGTGGTGATGGTGATGCGCTCGGCCTTGAACGGCACGGCTTGCGGCGCACCATCGGCCGGCGCGGCGCCCGGCACGGCAACCGCGGCGGCGCTGGCGGCGGCGGCATCGGCCTTCTTCGCCTCAGGCGCCTTGGCCGTCTGGGCCGGCGGCGGCGCAAACATCGATGGATTGCCGTTGTGGATCTGCCAGTTGTTCCACAGAACAAACAGCGACACCGCGAACACGATCCACAGAATGGTACGTTTATTGATATCCATTGGGTCTTTTCAGGAGTGGTTGCAACCGCAAGCGGTTGTTGAAGAATTCGATTGGTCCGCGCCCGGCGGCACCGGGTCGTGCCCGCCCGCATTCCAGGGGTGGCAGCGGCAGACGCGCTTCACCGCCAGCCAGCTGCCTTTGCCGGCGCCGTGCACTTGCAGCGCTTCCAGCGCATAGTTCGAGCAGCTCGGATGAAAGCGGCAGCTCGGCGTCATCAGCGGGCTGATGGCCAGTTGATAAAAGCGCAGCAGGAAGCGGAGCACGGTTTTCATGGCGACACAGGTGGCGGCGGCGCCGTGGGGGACAAGGCGGGTCGGGCAGATTTACTCTGTTTGATCTGCGCCGCGAACAGACGTGCCAGTTCCACCCGCAAAGCTGCCTTCAGCTTGGCGGAGGTGGCCGGGCCATCCTTGCTGTTGACCGGCCGGGCCAGGCGCACCACGCAATCGAGGGGCGGCAGAGCGGTCACGCGGAAGATTTCGCGGGTGAGGCGCTTGATGGTGTTGCGCGTGACGGCGCGCGGCGCAAAGCGCTTGGCCACCACGACGCCCAGCCGCGCATGCGGCAGTTGGTTCAGACGGGTGTACAGCACGAAGTGCGCGCTTTTTTGGCTGGGGCGCAAACGAAAAACGGATGAAAATTCATCCGTTTTAACGATACGCCGAGCGCGCGCGAAGTCGTGTGAACCCTCGCCTGTCGAGCCGCCTGAAATGCAGCTGTCCACGCGATCAGCCTATGACAAGCAGATGGCTTATACAGCCAGACGCTTGCGGCCTTTGGCGCGGCGTGCGTTCAGCACTTGGCGGCCACCACGGGTAGCCATACGTGCACGGAAGCCGTGGGTACGCTTACGGCGCACAACGGAAGGTTGGTAAGTACGTTTCATGTTGGTCTCGCTTAAAGCAGAAAAAAATGCAAAATCGGGTCAGACGGCCCGTCAGTTTTTGGTGCCAATGACACTTCGCGCACCCATGCCAACGCTACCGGCACAAGCTGGGTCCATCTCATCGCCCGCTAAATCCTCGCTACTCCATATTGATTTCCATGTGAAGAAACAGGGAATACGGGCGGGGAACCCTGAATTATCAGCATTTCGGCCAGCCTTGTCAACAACTGACTGGCCCGCCCGGCATCGGCGGCGGGCCGCGCCCCGCTTCAAAATCGCGAAAATTCGCGTCGCCCCTGTGGATAACTTCGCTCGACGAGAGTAGAATAGCGCGTTACGTGTGAAAAACTTCAAAGTTGCCCACACCCTTATCCGCAGTACAGTACACAGATAGCGATTCATGGAAAATTTCTGGCAGACCTGCTCCGCCCAGCTGGAGCTGGAGCTGACGCCGCAGCAATACAGCGCCTGGATTAAGCCGCTTATCCCCCTCGATTACGAGGCGGGCAAGCTGCGCGTGGCCGCGCCCAACCGCTTCAAGCTGGATTGGGTCAAGTCCCAGTTCGCCAGCCGCATCACCGCGCTGGCCTGCCAGTATTGGGACCAGCCGACCGAAGTCCAGTTCGTGCTCGACCCGCGCCTGAGCGCGCCGAAAAAAGCCGCCACCGTGGCACCGGTGCCCGACGTGAACGGCGGCGCGCCGAGCCACAACGCGCGCTTGGCCGACCCGGTGCCGTCGGTGCCCGAGATGCCGGCCTCGGCCGCGCCGCGCCGCGAGCAGAGCCGCATCAACACCGACCTCACCTTCGAAAGCTTCGTCACCGGTAAGGCCAACCAGCTGGCGCGCGCCGCCGCGATCCAGGTCGCCAACAACCCGGGCGTGTCGTACAACCCGCTGTTCTTCTACGGCGGCGTCGGCCTGGGCAAGACCCACTTGATCCACGCGATCGGCAACCAGGTGATGGCCGACCAGCCCAACGCACGCATCCGCTACATCCACGCCGAGCAGTACGTGCGCGACGTGGTGACCGCCTACCAGCGCAAGGGCTTCGACGACTTCAAGCATTACTACCACTCGCTGGACATGCTGCTGATCGACGATATTCAATTCTTCGGCGGCAAGAGCCGCACGCAGGAGGAATTCTTCTACGCGTTCGAAGCGCTGATCGCCGCCAAGAAGCAGATCATCATCACCTCGGATACCTATCCGAAAGAAATCACCGGCATGGACGACCGCCTGATCTCGCGCTTCGACTCCGGCCTGACGGTGGCGATCGAGCCGCCCGAGCTGGAAATGCGCGTGGCCATTTTGCTCAAGAAAGCCAAGCAGGAAGGCGTCACCTTCTCCGACGACGTCGCCTTCTTCGTCGCCAAGCACCTGCGCTCCAACGTGCGCGAGCTGGAAGGCGCGCTGCGCAAGATCCTGGCCTACTCGCGCTTCCACGGCAAGGACATCACCATCGACATCGTCAAGGAGGCGCTGAAGGACCTGCTGTCGGTGCAGAACCGCCAGATCTCGGTGGAAAACATCCAGAAAACCGTGGCCGACTTCTTCAACATCAAGGTGGCCGACATGTATTCCAAGCGCCGGCCCGCCAACATCGCGCGGCCGCGCCAGATCGCCATGTACCTGGCCAAGGAACTGACGCAGAAGTCGCTGCCGGAGATCGGCGAGCTGTTCGGCGGCCGCGACCACACCACGGTGCTGCACGCGGTGCGCAAGATCGCCCTGGACCGCACCAAAAACCCGGAATGCAACCACGAATTGCACGTCCTGGAACAGACGCTGAAGGGCTAGCCCGTGACCGGGTTTGCCATTATGATTCAGGCAAACCTGTCATGCCGGCCAGCCGGCAAAGTATTCGCAAACACGTTAATTTTTACTGAGGATTTTCTATGCAATTGGTCAAAACCACCCGAGATACGCTACTCCGGCCACTGCAGATCGTGAGCGGTATTGTCGAGCGTCGGCACACTATGCCGATTCTGGCCAATATCCTCATCCGCAAAGAAGGCGAGAGCGTATCCTTCCTGTCGACCGACACCGAAGTCCAGATCACCACCAACGCCGAGATCGGCTCGGGCGCGGAAGTGACCGGCACCACCGTGGCCGCGCGCAAGCTGCTGGACATCCTGCGCGCGCTGCCGGAATCGGGCGACGTGACCATCACCCTGCAGAACAAGCGCCTGGCCGTGCAATCGGGCAAATCGCGCTTCGCGCTGCAAACCCTGGCGGCCGAGGAATTCCCGACCGTGCAGCAGGCCGACAGCTACAGCGCCACCGTCACGCTGCCGCAGAAAACCCTCAAGCACCTGTTCAACATGGTGCACTTCTCGATGGCCCAGCAGGACATCCGCTACTACCTGAACGGCCTGCTGCTGGTCCTGGACGGCAACAACGTGATCGCCGTGGCCACCGACGGCCACCGCCTGGCCTTCTGCCAGGTCGAGACCGAGCAGACCTTCGCGCGCCAGGAAGTGATCATCCCGCGCAAGACCATCATCGAACTGCAGCGCCTGTTGGAAGAAAACGACGAGCCGGTACAACTGGACATCGCCGCCAACCAGGTCAAGCTGACCTTCGCCGACATCGAGCTGATCTCGAAACTGGTGGAGGGCAAGTTCCCCGACTACACGCGCGTGATCCCGAAAGGCTACAAGAACGAGTTCACCATCGGCCGCGACGAGCTGCTGCGCTCGCTGCAGCGCGCGGCCATCATGACCAGCGATAAGTTCAAGGGCGTGCGCTGCATCATCGCGCCGGGCGTGATGAAGATCAGCTCCACCAACGCCGACCAGGAAGAAGCGGTCGAGGAACTGGAAATCGACTACGGCGGCGACAGCGTCGACATCGGCTTCAACGTCACCTACCTGCTGGACGTGCTGAACAACCTGAAATGCGACCAGGTCAACGTGGCGCTGGGCGACTCCAACTCGTCGGCGCTGATCTCGATCCCGGACAATGCCGACTTCAAGTACGTCGTCATGCCGATGCGCATTTAAGCCGCGCCCAGAGCCTTTACGTAATCGAATTTAGAGAAAGCAGCACATGTCCGAAGAGAATGCAGTCCCAGCGGTAAAGAACGAAGAATACGGCGCCTCCTCGATCCAGATCCTGGAAGGTCTGGAAGCAGTCCGCAAACGTCCCGGCATGTACATCGGCGACACCTCGGACGGCACCGGCCTGCACCACCTGGTGTTCGAAGTGCTGGACAACTCGATCGACGAGGCGCTGGCCGGCTACTGCTCCGAGATCCACGTCACCATCCACTCGGACAACTCGATCTCCATCACCGACAACGGCCGCGGCATCCCGGTCGGCCTGAAGATGGACGACAAGCACGAGCCGAAGCGCTCGGCGGCCGAGATCGTGCTGACCGAACTGCACGCCGGCGGCAAGTTCGACCAGAACGCGTATAAAGTCTCGGGCGGCCTGCACGGCGTCGGCGTGTCCTGCGTCAACGCGCTGTCCAAACTGCTGCGCGTGACCATCCGCCGCGACGGCAAGGTGCACCAGATGGACTTCGTGCGCGGCGTGCCGCAGAACCGTGAGCTGGAAATGCGCGACGGCGTGCAAGTCTCGCCGATCAAGGTCATCGGCGAAACCGACAAGCGCGGCACCGACGTGCACTTCTGGGCCGACGAGGAAATCTTCACCCACGTCGAATTCCACTACGAAATCCTGGCCAAGCGCATCCGCGAACTGTCCTTCCTGAACAACGGCGTCAACATCAAGCTGACCGACCAGCGCACCGGCAAGGAAGAAATCTTCGCCTTCGAAGGCGGCACCCGCGGCTTCGTCGAATACATCAACAAGGCCAAGACCGTGCTGCACCCGACCGTGTTCCAGGCCACCGGCGAGCGCCAGTCGGACCAGAACACCACCATCACCGTGGACGTCTCCATGCAGTGGAACGACGCCTACAACGAAACCGTGCTGTGCTTCACCAACAACATCCCGCAGCGCGACGGCGGCACCCACCTGACCGGCCTGCGCGCGGCCATGACGCGCGTGATCAACAAATACATCGACGAGAACGACTTCGCCAAGAAAGCGAAAGTAGAAATCTCCGGCGACGACATGCGCGAGGGCCTGACCTGCGTGCTGTCGGTGAAAGTGCCGGAACCGAAATTCTCCTCGCAGACCAAGGACAAGCTGGTCTCGTCCGAAGTGCGCGGCCCGGTCGAGGAAATCGTCGCCAAGACCCTGACCGACTTCCTGATGGAAAAGCCGAACGACGCCAAGATCATCTGCGGCAAGATCGTCGAAGCCGCGCGTGCGCGCGAAGCGGCGCGCAAGGCGCGCGACCTGACCCGCCGCAAGGGCGTGATGGACGGCCTGGGCCTGTCGTCGAAACTGGCCGACTGCCAAGAACGCGACCCGGCCCTGTGCGAACTGTACATCGTCGAGGGTGACTCTGCGGGCGGCTCGGCCAAGCAGGGCCGCGACCGCAAGTTCCAGGCCATCCTGCCGCTGCGCGGCAAGGTGCTGAACGTGGAAAAGGCGCGCTTCGAAAAGATGCTGTCGTCGGAACAGATCACCACCCTGATCGCCACCCTGGGCACCTCGATCGGCCCGGACGAATTCAACGTCGAAAAGCTGCGCTACCACCGCATCATCATCATGACCGACGCCGACGTCGACGGCGCCCACATCCGCACCCTGCTGCTGACCCTGTTCTACCGCCAGATGCCGGAACTGGTCGAGCGCGGCCACGTCTACATCGCCCAGCCGCCGCTGTACAAGGTCAAGGCCGGCCGCGACGAGCGCTACCTCAAGGACGACGCCGAAGAAGCCGGCTACATGATGAACGTGGCGCTGAACACCGCCGTGCTGACCCCGCGCGACGGCGCCGACCCGATCACCGGCGAACCGCTGGCCGAGCTGGTGCGCCAGTTCAACCTGGCCAACGTCATCATGACGCGCCTGACGCGCGTGATCGACCGCGCCGCGCTGACCGCCATCATGACCGGCGTGACGCTGGACCTGAGCACCCAGGAAGCGGCCGAAGCCTCGGCGCGCGCGCTGGCCGGCAACATCAACGACATCAGCGTCAAGGTCAGCGTCCGCTCGGATGAACTGAGCGAGAAGCACATGCTGTGGATCGAGCGCATGCACCACGGTAACGTCAAAGTCAGCGCCATCGACGCCGACTTCGTCCAGGGCGCCGACTACCGCGTGCTGGCCGACGCCGCCTCCACCTTCAGCGGCCTGATCGGCGAAGGCGCGGTCGTGCGCCGCGGCGAAGGCGAGCGCACCAAGGAATCGGCCGTGCACGACTTCCACCAGGCCATGCAATGGCTGCGCGACGAAGCGGAACGCGTGGTCTCCAAGCAGCGCTACAAAGGTCTGGGCGAGATGAATCCGGAACAGCTGTGGGAAACCACCATGGACCCGACCGTGCGCCGCTTGCTCAAGGTACAGATCGAGGATGCGATTGCCGCGGACCAGATCTTCACCACGCTGATGGGGGATGATGTGGAGCCGCGTCGGGCGTTCATTGAGACCAATGCGCTGCGTGCGGGGAATATCGACGTCTGATACGCCTCTTCGCTGACAAGCAAAGCGACCTCTGATGAGGTCGCTTTTTTTTGGTCAATCGAGACTCGGATACCGACTCTTAGGCGTCTTGATACAGGAAGTGATAGTATTGTTTATGAACGTAAATTAATTCAAGAAAATAAACAGTACGAGGATTTTTTGGAATTCTATTGGGTCAACATAGGCGGCACGCACAAAGCGGTGATCGAGCAGCATTTCCTATGGGCCCCCATAAGCTCCGTCAACAAGGTCGGCAACGAAGTCACCCGGCTTTATTGGGACAACGTTGCAAGCGTCAAGCAGGGCGATGTGATCTTTTGCTGCTATGAGAAACGCATCAGCTTTCTAGCACGCGCGCACATGGATGCATACCGAGAAAGACGTCCGTTCAATCCTGCGTTCAAGAATTGGGACGAAATTGGCAATCGGGTCGATGTGGAAATCATCCAGCTCGACCGGGAAATCCATCGTGACGAAATTTCTGCCGAGTTCATCGCACGATTCGATAGCAGAAGTTCGCCTTCACTCTTCAATAGTCAGGGCACACTCAACCAAATCTACATGGCGCATCTGCCGGCGGACGCAGGTATGTTTTTGTTAGAGGCGACGCGGCAAACTAAACTGATCGATGAAGCGTTGATCGATGCGGGCAATGTCTCGACGGCGAAAATTTCTAAAACCACGCGCGAGGCATTGATACAAGCCCGGCGTGGTCAAGGTCAATTTCGCTCGGATCTCATCAAACGCTGGGGCGGCCGGTGCGCACTCACGGGACTGCAGAATACCAATCTTATGGTGGCATCCCACATTGAGGCCTGGGCACTCTGCAACAATGAACAGCGCTTGGATGTGAACAACGGCTTACTCTTAGCGCCACATATCGACCGGCTGTTTGACCAAGGACTCATCTCCTTCTCGAATCAGGGGCTCTTACAAATCGCTACCAGGCTTAACTTGGAGGATCGCGGTATCTTGGGTCTGGACCGCTTCACTCGTTTAAGGGATCTCACGACGGCAAACGTTAGCTATCTGATCAAACATCAACGCCGGCACGGCTTCAGCTAACTTTCTGATAGGGGAAAGCGCCTACGTGTCAGTGCACGCGACGGTCTGCGTTATCACCGCCTAAGCCGATGAGAAGGTGCCAATCGTCGAGATGAGAGTAGCGCCACAGCTGGTTTTGTCGCCATCGTAGGCGACCGCTTTGCCGTTGATTTGATGCTTCTCGTTGCCGCTCACTACCGTGCAATTTTGATGGCCGGTAATCGGGCAAATGCACTTGTCACCGACTAGCACAACTGGCTTTCCGCTCACGATGAAATGCGCGGCGCCGCTCTCAAGGACCTTACCGCCATGTGAGGTAGGGTCGCCTACCCTGATTACGTTTTTCATTTTCTTTCCCGCCCTGATATTGAGGCTGATTGCCCCAGGCAACATTCAAAAAGAGGGGAACTTGCGAACGCAAATTAGATAGGCAAGCTTGTCCCACACCACTATAGCTTCTAAGAGGAGCACGAACGATACCGATTGGACACGTGCGCAGGACTCACTTGGCGTCACAGTCCGCATTCTCCAATGTGCTGCATAGCCAATTTAATGCACGGATTTGTTGATATCGGACGCCTGACTTGGCCGGTGCTACGTTTTGAAGATCTGGTCGTGACAGTCATTTATATGGCCGTACCCGAATCGAAGCTGTCAGACGATCCCAGAGTTCAACCGCCTCTTCGTCCGTTAAACTAGGCTTGGCATTGCCTACTCGGTTATCCAAGACACCGGTGTGCAGCTCCAGCTCGAGCAGCGGGCGCAGGGCGTTTTTGGGCTCCCCTTGGCTGACATATACAAACTCGTGCGACTCACCTTCAGTCTCTTGCGCTGGCTTCCACGCCAGCATTTCGAAGCCGTGCCAGTGACCAATCTGACGACGGCCTCGCCGGAATGTCTTGATACGAGAGTACCATCCACCTTGCCCGGAATGATTAGCTATCTCTTCCGCCTGCCGTAAACGAGGTTCAAGCGCGTCCGACTCAACGAGCACATCCTTGTTTGTTGCAGAAAGAGAGAAATGTACGTCAGGAAATGCCTGTAGCCGTACGCCCAAATTAAAAGCTTCAAATCTTAAGTACGGCGTCTCTGCAATAAACCCACCGTCCACACAAGCCCCTGCTTCCGTTGGGATTTCGGTTAGTTCGCGATATCTTAGGGCGGAGGCAATTGCGTTCAAGTCTTGAATCGCTTTGTCTTTTTCTGCTGCAATCGGGTCGGCAGTTTGGACAAACAAATTTTCTCCAGCGGCTACATAAGAATCTATCTTATAAATGGCAGAGTTCCCCTTGGTAATACCGAATACAATTTTTTGCCCGGCAAATCCCCCCTCCCGCAAGGTGCCAACCAGCGAATCTTCGCCACGCAGGTTTCCGCTTGCGATATTCCTCTCTTCTAAAGTTTCAGCTAGACGTTTAGCGACCACTGATTCTTTTTTTTCTGCGTCACCGATATAAGTGGTGAGGGGCCAAGGCGCATACGACGGGCCATACACTACAGCTGATTCCGCTGGAACGTCAAGCAACAGCCGCCCTATACAAACCGTCCTTGTTTGAGAGAAAAGTTGCTGAACACGAGCGCTCTTGATCGTCATATGATCTCCATGGGGTTCACGGTGGCTAACACTGCTGAAGGAAATAGCTGCAGCGAGCGCACCGGCGGTCATTGCTAAAAATAGGTAGCTAAAACGATCATGTATCATCGGACCACCTCATCGTACTAATAATTTTGCTTAGGCTATAGAGGGTCGAACGAACTGCATTCTTGTCGTCATAGCTGCCTTGATGCTCGTATCCGATTTGCCGAAAAATACCCGCGAACTTTTTACTAAATAGCTGTGCATCCGCCGACCGCATAGGAACAGTCTGATCCCCCGGTCCATTACTAGGACCAAGCGACACATCGACTGCTCCGTGAGGTGTCAACTGTGCTGACTCAACTCCATCAATGGAAAAACCGATGTCAATATTTGGCGCTGTTTCCGATTTGAAGATCTGCAGTCGTCCTTTACCGCTATCCAAAATGATATGAAAATTCTGCCAGCCATCAGTCTTCTGATTTTTTTCCAAATTCCAAACGACCTTTTCCCAAGATGGGCGGCTTGAGTCCGCGCCATAGTGAGCGTAACTCAAGGGATGGTAGGAATCGCGTATCGTATCGTGAAAATTCTCAGCCAGATCTAAAAGCTCACAGGTTTTACTGAAACCTCTCCCCTCAAGACGCGCAGGATTGATCCACTCTTCGCGCAGCAGTCCATACCACTTATCTGGCAGTTTATAAATTTCACTATAGGGATTGCCTTTCTGGGGAAGCTTCAGGAGCGATTTATCTCCTTGTGCAATGACGAGCCATTCATTCCCGTATGCTTTGCTTGGAAGGAGCTCCAACCCGCCTGGTGCGTTTGCCAGAACAGCCGTGACTTCGGCTCCATAGTTACCTAATACCTTGGGCGCAGGATGAATTCCTCCATAGGCCTCCTCAAAACCACAACGCATTCGTTTATAGGCAGCTGGTGCACCTGCTGCTGGCATCACACCGTGAACAATACCCAATATCTCGTCTTTCATCCCACCGATATCGGGGTGGATCAGAGCACGCGCCACTAACCCACCCATAGAATGAGTAACCACAATTATTTTTTCACACTGGTACCCTTCATTCTGATACTTACATATCAACGCACTAATACGACTCGCGATTACTTTGGCAGATTGAGCATTGGATTTAAGCCAGTTATAGCCCATCGCATGTACTGGAAACCAACAACCAGCGACGGCTTTTTTGTGCTGCTGCTCAGTTAATATCGGCAGCATAAATTCTGGGGAGGCTCCCCAAATTTTAGGCTCTCTTCCTATTATGGCGCTAACCCAAGGCCCCGTGGTCCAATACTGATTGAGTGCCTCTTCGCAAATTTCCAAAATAGATCGGTAACTGGAAAAGTACACTTCCCCCCATCCACGTTCCCTTGCTTTCACTTCTTTGCTTTTTTTTGGATCACTCTTTAACAACGGTGTATCAATACCTACATTGAGTTCGACGTTGATAAAACCAAGATTATGGCGACCATCTGCTGTTTCTTTTGGATCACCAGTAGGGTTAGTGTGTGGATCATAAATATCGACTTCAGTCGTGTCAGGATCCAATTGGAGTTGCCGTTGAGCTGGGGTAGCGTTAACCATTTTTAGCGCATCAAACCCGCTATCGGGTTTCCAAGCGATGTTATTACTTTTTTTTAATTCTGCTTGTCTAGCTGCACTCATGCGTAAGCTGGATCCCATAATGCCGGGCAAAAATACTATGGGTAGGACACGTTTGGGTGCCACACTCATTTTTTGGGGAATTTTGTCTGCCTTGGGTGTACAGCAACCGCAGACCTTATTTTTTTTATCGCTGTCTTTTATCATGTTTTGATCGGACATGGCTAGGCCCTCACTCCAAAAGCTCTATCTCGAATCGAGCAAAAGCAATCTTGGATGCAAATCGCTCAGTTAAACCATTGTTGTCAGTTTTGCCTTCGACAACCTTGCCGTCTTCCAAGGTAACGCGATATCTACGCCCAATAATTGGCTCATCAGTAATCATATCGGTCACCAACACTTGCTGATCATGGTCCACCTCTGTAGAGGGGAGCGACAAGTTAACAGGGCGTCCATCACTGCCATTTTCATGCTTGAATTTGGATGACTTGATGGTATGGTCTCCCTTGCTTTGTTGGGTAATCGCACCAGCCCCATAATCAACCTGACATCCTTGCGCGACGATCTTTACAGCTTGCGATTGAATTTCTATCCCTTCCGTAGCGGTCAACCTTATTTTTTTTAACGACGTTATCTCAATATCGCCGTTGTGCGCTTCGATCTTGATATTGCCCGATGCTGCAATAAGCTTAATACCAAGCTTAAGCGCGAACACACTTACACCCTGCATTGCTCTTAGCATCAGATTGCGGCCAGTTTCAATATATGCGTTATCCAAGCTAAGCACATGCGCGGAAGCTTTCGCAGCTATCGCCACCGCCATTTGACTTCCGATGAAAGCCCCCGCCGGCGCACTCATTGCGATGATTGGTTGAGATTCGCCAATCGAGGTGTTCTCCCCTTCGCCGTCCCAATTTTTAACTCGATTCACGAGGTCGGATAAATCCCGCGTGTTTTCCGTCTCAATGGAGTGCCTCGCCGCCACGGCCGTAAGCTCTTCGGCAACATGCTGCGAGGCCTCGGCGAGAGTAGAGAGCTCATCTCTGCTAAGCAGCGCACCAGCTGCGCGTGTACGACCGCTCGCGGAGATCAAAACACCTTCACCTCCACGGATTGAGACAGCTTTATCACTCCGAAGCTCTGCTCCCTCTCCTCGCGGCTCACTTTTGCCGTTTGCATTTGGATGCGTGAGGAAACCTAAATTCAGCTCCGTGTGGCCATGGTCACTCGCCAATTGAGCATTTATCTCTCCCGGTGTATCGTCGAAGCGAACTTGATTAGATCGACTACCCCGCACTTCCTTACTTTTGAAACCTGCAAGGTATTTCTCATCGGGAAGCCCAGCAAGTTCTCTCAATGATGGTGGGGATGCAGACTGATTGTAGAGTTGTGCGACGATCACAGGCTTGTCCGGATCTCCTCCAAGAAACGAAACCAGAACTTCTGTACCAATACGAGGCAAACCTAAAGTGCCGCATTGGACCAGACTACTCGGACCCGCCCCCGCCCAATTGGACGCAACACGCACCCAGGCGGAGTCGGCCTCAGTGTCGGTGGCGCCACCAACTTCGGCATGATCCTCCGGGCGTGTACCGGGAAAACGGATCTTGACCCGCCCCAGTTCGTCGCAGTACACCTCCTCTCCCTCCGGGCCGACTACAACCGCGCTTTGCATTTGCGCCTGCGGCACATCGGTGCGAGGGTCGAAGGCCGGCACGATCGGCACCGTGCGGCGCACCGCCGTCAACTGTATGTGCATCCGCAGCGGCCCATCCGCCACCTTGTCGCCCAGCTCGCGCTGCATTTGCATGTCGTCGCCGTCTTGCGCCCAACGGCTGCGGGTGAACAGCCCCTCCACGCGTGCCGCCAGCGCTTTCGGCAGATTGTTTTGTGCCGCCACACGTAATGCCGTGACCACAAAATCGCGCTCTTCCGCCGGATGCTGGTCGACTTCAGGATGCTCGGCCAGCCGGAAGTATTCACCGGCGCACAGGTCGCGCACGCTGCCTTCACCATGGAAGCATTTCGACTCGTAGTCATGCCGCCTCAAACGCAACTGCCCCATGCGGAACAGGTCTTCGTTGTCGTTGCCGGCATGCGGCGGCAGGATCTGGTAGTCGTCCAGGCTGGCGGCCATTTCGTTGCCGTTCGGTCCCTGGTTGTTGCTGCCGTCGGCCTGCGCCAGCATGAAGTCACGCCCTTCGGGATTGCGGTAATCCCAGCTGTGCCGCGTCACCACGCCCGGTTGCAGGCTGCGCACCGCGCTCCAGCGTGTGATGGTGTCGCGTTGCTCGGTGGCGCTGTCGCGGTGGTAGCGCACGGTGCCAGCGGCGTTCTGGCGCAGGGTGTCGCTGCGGTTGAACAGGACCAGCGTGTGGCTGTCGCCGTTCGCCCGCACATACCAGCCGATGCCACGCCGCTTCAGCAACCTACGGATGAAGTGCGCATCCGACTCGTTGTGCTGCATGGTGAATTCACGCTTGGGGTAGGTGCGCAGTTCGAACGCTTCGCACAGCTCGTGCTTGAAGCAGACGCCAAGCACGGAATTCTTGTGCCGCCATTCGTTCAGGATGCGCTGGACGATTTCCACTTCGTCCATGTTGCGGAACACGCGGGTGTTGGTGCGTTTTTCCAGGATGGCCAGGGCGTCGCGCAGCACCAGCTGGTAGCTGGCCAGGCCGCCGTCGCTGTCGCCCGAGCTGGCCTCGGTGACGATGCCGCACACGCTGCGCAGCGCGCCGCGGTCGGTGACGATTTCCAGCCTGGCCGGCACGGCGATCATTTGCTTCAGCGGCAGTTGCACCTCGCCGGAGACGCACAGTACGCGGTATTCGATGCCGCCGCAGATGTGCTCGGTGCCGTACACGCGCTGTGGCAGCAGCAGGTCGTCGTTGAAGCCGCCGGGCAGCTCGAGCCGCAGCCGCAGCGGCCGGTTGCTGGTGACCAGTTCCCTGGCCGCCGTCATGAAGCTGAAAAAGTCGCCGCTTTCCACGATCGCTCCTTAGCTATGCAACAAGTACATCAGTTCCGCGTGGTCCTCGGTGGCCGTGCCGTCCTGCAGGCGGGCATCGACGCCCAGGCGACTGCCGCCATCCAGCCGCACGCCAGTCATGTCCTGTGCGCGCTGCACCAGATACACTTCCCAGGTCAGGCCGGCGCCGCAGTGCAGCGCCAGCATGGCCGCCAGTTGCCGCGCGCCAGCTCTGCCGGGCAAAAAATCCTCGTAACGCCCCTTGTCCAACGGACCGATGCGCAGACGGGCGCGGCCGTCGCAACCGTAGCAGCGCGCTCCCAGCATCACGCCGCCGTCCAGCGCCACGTGGGCACGGCCCAGTTGCGCCTGGTCTTGCGCCGGCAGCGCGCGCCATTCGCCGATCAGCGGCTGCACCTCGACCGGCACGCCGAAGTATTCCGAGTACATGCCCTCCAGCAGCGCGGCCGGCGCCGCGCGGGCGCGGATCTGCATGGCGTAGAAGGCGATGGTTTCGCGGGCGATGCCGCCGCTGTCCTCGCCGACGCGGGAGACGCCGGCCAGCGCGTTGAGCAAGGCCATGAATGCGTCTTCCGCGCATTCCGGCCGGTGCCTGGTCCAGGCTTCGTAAAACAGGGCGACCGGCCGGTGCGACAGCAGATCGAGAAACGCGCGCGGGCCGCCATCGTTGGCACTGCGCTCATGACGTCCGATGCGTTCCGAGTAATGCAGCGGCAGCACGCCCTGGCTACCGAGCAAGCCCATGAACGCCGGCGTGACGCGCACGCCAGTATCGTCGCTGCTGATGTTCTCGATCTGGTTGGGCGGAAAGCTCATGCCCAGCCGGTTGCGGCAGCGCACCGCGCCCGGCCGCCATTGCTCGAGCAGCCGCATCGCCTGGAAGAATTCGAAGCGCTGCGGCGCGGCCAGCAGGCGGCCGATCACGCCAGCGGCAGCAGGCCGTTGCGAGGTGGGCATCGCAAGAGCTCCTTTCCACTGGCGTGCGACAGCACCACCAGCCGGGTAAAGCTGTTCAGGTGCACATGCAGGCTGAACAGGTGGTCGAGTAGCTGGGCAAAAGCGTGCAGGCTCATGCCGGCATAGGCGTCCTCGTCCAGCGACACATGGATTTCCACGCCGCGCAGATAGGCGTTGCCCTGCGCCTGCCGCAGCCAGGCCGTCGCCGGCCTTTGCGACAGTGCGGTGATGCCGTCGATCAGCCGCTGCGCGACCAGGCTGTCCGGATGCGCGTATAGCCGCAGCATGGCGGTCAGGGCCGGCAAGCCTTCCTGCGTCAGCGAGCGGTGGTTCAGCGCCAGCTGGGCGATCAGGCCCCACTGCCGGCTGTCCAGACGGTACGACAGCGTCGGCCGCCGCAGCAGGCGGATGGGGAAGCTGGCGATGCAGGTCTCCGTGTTCAGGTCGCCGCCGGCGCGGCCGTATGGCAGCCCATGCGGCAGGTTGCGGTCGGTACAGGTCAGGTGCACCGAGGCGGTGCCGCCATCCAGGCGCAGCGGTGAGAAGTCGCGGTCGACCAGCGTCAGCGTGTGTTCCAGACCGGGCGGCATCAGGTCGTCACGCTGGGACAGCCAGTAATGTCCTTTCCTGCCGGGCTGGCCATGGCGCAGCGAGTGACAAGGGAAGAATTCGGTGACCGCACTGCCGTCGCCGGCGTTGCGCACCATCTGTACAGTGTCGACGCTGTAGATGTCGCAGGCGCCGCTTTCGTCCACCAGCAGCGGGTAGCTGCTGCTGGTGTGCGTGATGCGGATCGGCGTGGCGGCGTGCGGGAACAGGTTGATCACCGGCGTGCAGGCCGGCACCAGGTTATCGGCGCACAGCGTGCGCAGCATGCGCGTGACAGGCGCGTCGGGACGGATGTCGGCCAGCAGCAGCCGCAGCGTCAGGCGCGCGCAGCCATCCGGACTGGCCGCCAGCAGCGCCGCCAGGTCGATGTCGGCAAAGTCGAATTTTTCGGGGAAGGCGAAGTATTCGCTCAGCAGGCGGTAGGCGGCGTGTTCGGACGGCGCGGCCGGCAGCAGCGCCTCCTCGGGCGCGAAGCCGACCGGCGCCAGCGGCAGCCGTTCCAGCATCCGCCAGTGGCCGTCCGCTTCCACGCAGGCACAGGCGGTCTGCATGAACAGCGCGTCGCGCAGGGCGGCGCGCAGCGAGCTGTCGCCGTCGATGAAGACGCGCAGCCGGTCGATGCCCGCCTCCCTCAGGCTGCGCGCCGCGCCGGTGCTGGCGAGGGTGATGCAGATGGCGACGCCGGCCTCCGCGGGCAGCGTCAGCGTGGCCGGCAGCTGCGGGTAGGGTTCCAGCTGCACCGCGGCGATCGTCACCGGCGCCACCGTCACATCGTAGACGGTGCGGAAGCGGCACACGGCGGCGCTGTGACCGAACGACTTCATGGCGGTGCCGCGCGGCATGACGCGCGCCGCGCCGAGTTCGCTGACGCGCGCGCCGCTGTAGTCGATGCGGGCGATGGAGCAGGACGGGATCGGCCGCAAATAATGCGGATACAGCATCGCCAGCAGCGCGTCGGTGAAGTGGGCGTAGCCATCGTCCAGCAGCCGCGCCACGCGCGCGTTCAGGAAGGCCGACGCCTGGATCAGCCGCTCGACGTGGGGATCGGCGCAGGTTTCGCCGCGGATCTGCAGGCTGCCCGCCAGCTTGGGATAGCGTCCCGCGAACTCGGCGCCGGCGCGCCGCAGCAGGCTCAACTCACGTTCGTAATAGGGCAGCAGTTTTTCCATCTCGCGCATCCATCGCAGGCGGGCGTCCCGCCATCGGGATGGCCCAGGCTGTCGATCATGTCACGACGGAAAATCATTCCTTTGAGAAAACACAAGCGCCGGTAACTTCAGACCTACCAGTCGTCGGCAGGCGGCGGCTGGCAGGTCTTCAGTTGCTTGACGTCCTGGAACGCCGCCAGATCGCGTTCGGTGGCGGCCAGCATGCGGCGCATCTGTTCCGCCTCGTCCTCCACATGACGCAAGACGGCTTGCGGTGTCAGCGCCCGATCCGACCAGGTGAACAGCGCCCACTCGTAGCGCAGCAGGTGGCTGATGCCGAACAGATCGCGCTGCAGTTCGTTGACTCCGCCGCCAGGCGCTGCTCGCGCTTGCCAGTACGCTTGGGCTTGCCAGATGTCGGAGGCGCGCGGCGCGGCGGCGGTGGCCCCAAGGGAATGCTCAGCAACAACAGCTATCCGCCCTGACGAGCGGGGAGCACGCGGTCTACGACGGTTCGCGCGGCAACGCCTGGGGCCAGCCCGTGCGGCTGGAGACCGACCTGGTGCTGCTGCACCAGATCGGCAACCCCACCTTCCAGCAAAGGATGCTGCGCGACGGGGTGCCGCTATGCCTTACTTCGTGATGCGATCCCAGCCGTGCTTCACGGCATCCTTGAACTTGTCCCAGCTCGATTGCGGGTTCTGCGCTTCCCAGGTGCTGCGCAGTTCCGGCTCGACGTCGTTCCATTCCTTGTCGCGGTAACCGGGATTGCCGGCCAGCGATTCGCCATGGCGGTAGGCCGGGTCATATTCCTGGAAGGTGCCGCCGGTGTAGGTCTTTTCCCAGTGCGAGCGGAAGTAATCGTCCTCGGCGTCCTCGTTGCGGCCGGTCTGGATGTCCAGCGAGGCCTGCGCCAAACGCTCGTCGCGCGGGTAGATGCGCATGCCGCTGCGCTGCACGGTACGCTGGATGTCGGCCACCGAGGCCGCCGCCGGCGGCGTGATGGCGCCGACGTCGCCGCGCTGCATCGAGCCGCCCGCCACCGATCCCTGCTCGGAACGGGCGAACACCACCGCGTCCTCGCGCGGGATGATGCCGTGGTATTCCGGCGCGCTCTGCTGCGCGCCCTGGCTGATCTGCTGGCTGCCGTAGCTGCTGCGGGCCGCCTCGGCGCCCACCCAGCCGCTGGCGCGCCACATGGTTTCGTGTTCGTCGATGTCGATCGGGTTGAAGTCCTCGATCAGGTCTGCCGCGCGTTCGGCCGCGTCCAGCGATGCGGTTTCCAGCGACAGCACCGCGTGGCCGCGGTTCAGCGCTTCGGCATAGACGTGGCGGTCGGCATGTTCGCGGCCGATCAGGTCGCTGAACATCCGGCGCACGTTGCCCAGGATCGATTCGTCATCGTTGATGCGCGCGGTGCCGGCCGCGCTACCGGAATCGTGGATCTGGATGCTGTCGCGGTCATAACCGCTGTGCACCAGTTCGTCGCGGGCCAGGTTGGCCTCGGCCCGGGTTTCAAATACGGCTGCCAGAGTGTGGGTCATGATGTGCTCCTGGTTTGAGACAGATGAGGTCGAGTATCGGCTTCAGTCTACGGTTTACCCGTGCAGACCAGCGCCCGTTTGCCGCAAGGAAAATCACGCGGCGGCCAGCGCCTGTTGCAGCGCCTGGTTGAAGGCCGGAATGTCGTCCGGCTTGCGGCTGGTGATCAGCTTGCCGTCCACCACCACTTCCTGGTCGCTCCATTCGGCACCGGCGTTGCGCAGGTCGAGTTCCAGGCTGGGCCAGCTGGTCATGTGCTTGCCCTTGGCCAGATCGGCGTCGATCAGGGTCCACGGACCGTGGCAGATGGCGGCGATCGGCTTGTTCTCGCGGCCGAACTCGCGGATGAAGGTGATCGCCTCGGTGTGCAGGCGTAGCTGGTCCGGGTTGGCCACGCCGCCCGGCAGCACCAGCGCGTCGAAATCGGCCGGGCGGGCGTCGCGCACGTCCAGTTCCACCTTGAACTTGCTGCCCGGCGCCATGTGCTGGAAGCCCTGGATCTCGTCGCCCTGGTGCTTGGGCGACACCAGCGTGACCTTGGCGCCCTGCTCCTCGAGGAAGCGGCGCGGCTGCTCGTATTCCACCTGCTCGACGCCGTCGGTCATCAGCACCGCGACGCGCTTGTCTTGCAATGGCTTGGCCATGATGTAACTCCATGCTGAGTTTGGGGAGGTGTCAGGGTGCCACACCGGTCCCGGCTTGCATGTGCGGTCACCCACACTGGCAGGCTATAATGGCCGCATGATCTTATCATTCCGACATCTTCCATTGCTGCTGGCCGCGCTGTCGGTCGATGTCCTGGCGGGGCCGGGCGAGCTGGTGATGCTGGCGCCGCTGGACCAGGCGATGCCGATCGCGCGCCTGCACCGCGGCGCGCTGGCCGGCGGCATCGTCAAAGATGTGGGCGATGCGCTGGCGCGGCGTCTGGGCCGGCGCGCGGTGTACCTGAACGCCGCCGCGCCCGACGTCGCGCCGCTGCTCGGCGCCGGCCGCGCCGACGCCATGTGCTACGTGCTGCCGTTCTGGATCGACGGCGACTACAACTGGAGCGTGCCGCTGCTGCCGGACGCCGAGATGGTGGCCGCGCGCCACGAGGCGCCGCGCCTGCGTTCGCTCAAGGATCTGAAGGACAAGCCGGTCGGCACCGTCAGCGGCTACCGCTACCCGCGCGTGCAGCAGGTGCTGGGCGAGCGCTTCCAGCGGGTCGACGCCGCCAACATGGAGCAGAACCTGCGTCAGGTCATGACCGGCAAGGTGCAGTACGCGATGCTGAGCGAAGCCACCCTGAACTACCTGCACCGCAGCCAGCCCGGCCTGCGGCTGCGCGCCGAGCTGGTGTTTTCCGCCTACCGCGCGCAGTGTGCGTTCTCGCGGCGGTCGGCCATCCCCTTCGACGAGGTGGGCCGCGCCATCGACGGCCTGATCAAGGACGGCAGCATCGACCAGATCCTGGCGCGCTACCGCTGAGCGTCAGCCGCCGACGACGCTGTAACCGGCGGCGGAGGCCAGCCGTGGATATTAGTCGCCGCCCTGAACGGCGTCGAACACACCGTACTTTTTGCCATTAGCCAAAATGTAGTCACGCAAAACACGCGACAAGTGGCGGAATATAAAGTGGCTCGTCATTGTTCGGCGTACAGATGGAAGGGGGATCGGCGCTGCCCCACCATCGCTACTGTCGTTCAACCGGCTACTGGATGCCGGCGCGGCATCGCCGGTGCTGTCGAGTCGATAGCTGACGCCCTTGTCGTCTGAATCATTATCGGGCTCAGGAACCGTAAAGCGTGTAGTCGAAACCTTTGCCGATGATGCTGGCGACATTCGTGTGATTTTCATTGCTTTCGCTGAAGGCCACCAGTGCGTCCTCGCGGCTCAGGCTGCCGTGCAGCTGGTCCAGCCAGTGCGCCAGGCCGGCCGCCTCGGGATCGCGGTGCAACACGTTCTTGTATAACAGCGTGACGAACCCGGTGTCGCTGGGGGCCGCGCCATAACGCTTGATGAACTCGTCGCTGGCGATGAAGTAGGCGGCCACCTGACTCAGGCTCATGCCCTTATCCATATTACTGATCCACAGACCCAGTCCGGCATTGTCGGGTGTGCGGTTGAAGGCGCTCTGGTACATGCGGTATGCCTGGCCGCCAGTGCCGTCGACATCGAAGGCGCGCGCGGTATTGCTGAACAGCAGGCGCTCGACGTTGGTCAGCGTATCGGTCTTGCCGCTTTCGTAGCTGCGCACGGCGAGGCTGCCATCGGTGTTGCGCGTGATGTCGTAATAGTACCAGGCCTGCTGGTAGAACACCGTATCGATCCCGGCGCCGCCATCCAGCGTGACGCCGCCGCCGCCGGGCAGATAATCATTGCCGGCAGTGCCGCTGCCGACCGGCGGCGTCACTGTGAAGCTGAACGATAGCGACGCTGCAGCCGGATTGCCGGCCAGATCGACCACACTGCCCTGCGGCAGGTTCAGTAAATAGGTTGCGCCGGGAATCAGGTACGCATGCGGATCGAAGGTGACGGTGTTACCTGCCACCGCCACCTCGGTGGCATAATTGCCTTTGACAACCGCTCCGGTGCTGTCGGTCAGCGTGATGCCGCTACCGATCATCACCGTTTCATCGAAGGTCAGTACGATCTTGGTAGCGGGCGAGGCGGTGGTCGAGCCGGCCGCCACGCTGCTGGCCAACAGCCGCGGCCCCGTGGTGTCCAGATTGGCCTGCACTTCCCGGACCGTGTATGTACCGATGCTGCCGGCCGTCACACCGTAGTTGTTGTGCACGTCCAGATAGAAATCGCCAGTGGTGCTGGCGACGTACTGGATGCGCGGATCGACACCGGCGCCGGCGTTGGTCGGAATCGCCGACGTGGCCAGGGCGCCGTTGTTGTCATTCATCAGCGTCAGCACGGCGCCGTTGGTGTCCAGGGTGCCGCCGCCGCTGTACTTGCCTTGCAAATCGAATACATACGTCCTGCCCGCATCCAGATGCACCTTGATCCAGTCATGGTCGTCACTGACGTGCAGCGTCCCATGTGCCGGTCGGTTCGGGTCGATGGCGGCGCTGGTGGCCGAGGTGGCGGCGTAATCGTCGATACCGGCGGCACTGACCTTCAAGGTATAAGCGCCGGTGACGTTCCAGGAAGAAAAGCTCAGGTAATAGTCACCGCCCTGGGTGGCGTCGAACACGCCATAGATCTTGTCGTAGCTGCCGCTGCCAGTGCGCAGGGCGACGCCGGACTGGCCATCGCTGATGCTCAGATTGCCGTAACTGCGCAGGCTGCCGTTCTCCGGATCGGGCGTCAGCTCGACGATGTAGCTCATGCCGGCAACCGTACCGAGCTTGAAGACATCCATGTCGGTGGGCAACTCCAGAGCGCCCTTCAGGGATACGCCGGCCTGGATGACGCTGGCATGCGCCTTGTCGCTGCCGTAATCGTCCGGTGTGCCCAGCTGCGCTTTCACCGTATAGCTGCCGCTATTGCCTGGGGCCGACACTTCCACGTAATAGGTGCCGCGCGCCGCCGCCTTGTAATCCAGTATGCCTGCGGTGGCGGAGTACGAGGCCGAACTGGTGGCCAGCAACTTGCCGCTGCTGTCGTACAGCTTCAGGTAGACGTTGGGGTAGTAGCTGAGCGTGCCACCCTTCTCGTTGCTGCCGTCCAGCTTGAACCAGTAATAGCCGCCGGCATTCAGGGTCACGGCGAACCAGTCGCGGTCCCCCCCACCGGCCTCCAGCGCGCCAGTGGCCGAGCCGCCCACCGCCAGACGACCGGCGCCGGCCGCGTTGGCGGCGTAATCATCCTGCGGCGCGCTGGCCGTCAGGGTATATGCGATGGCAGTATCGGTGGCATAAGTGTAGCTGGCGGAAATGTAATAACTGCCAGTCTTGCCCGGCGTATAACTGTAGGATTTGCTGCCGTAACTCAGCGATGTCAGAATGGCGCCGGCGCTGTCGCTTAACTGGCTGGACAGCGTCAGCTGGCTGGTGGCGTTGGCCAGTTCAAACAGATAAGTGACGCCGGCCTGCAAATCCAGCTTGAACATGTCCACGTCGGACGATGCCTGCACGCGGCCGCTGACCGGCGCATTCAGATCCAGTGTGGTGGCGGTATCGCGCGTACCGCCGAAATCATCCGGTTCACCGGCCGATGCCAGTAACGTATAGCCGGGCCGCGCGGTGCTGCTGCCGCTGACGTCGACGCTGTAGAGGCCGGAGACCGTGGCCTGATAGCGGAAGGTCGGCGTATCGGCACCGCCGTAGTAGGACGAGGTCGCTACCGGGTAACCGGTGTCGGGATCGCGCAAGGCGAGGGTAAACGTGCCGGCGCCCGATGGCCGCAAGCTCAGCGTATAAATCTGGCCGGCTTCGAGGTAGATCTTGAAGCGATCGACATCGCCGTTATAGTCGATGACCCCATACGCCTGGCCGCCGGCGGACAACTGCCCGGTGGTGCTGTTGTTGTCGGCATAATCGTCGGTGATGACCTGCAGGGTCTGTGTGTAGGCGCCAAGGCGGCCACTGGCGCTCACCGCCAGGTAATAGTCGCCGCTCTCGGCAACCTTGAACGGATCGTTGGTGACGAACGCCCTGATCCCGCCGGCGCCGTCATACACGGTGCGGTAGGCCCCACCGTTCGCGGCGGCCACGCCGCCGGCGTCGAACACAATGATCTGGCCCTTCTCCGCATGAAACTTGAACCAGTCAACATCGTTGACCTGCTCAAATACGGCCGCGCTGGCGACGCCGGACTGCAGGGTGGCGCGGGTGCTGCTGTTGTCGCTGTAATCGTCCGCCGCCGGAGTGCGAGCGCGCAGCGTATAGCTGCCCAGCGCACTGTACGCGGAAGCCACAACAAAAAAATCGCCGCTCACCGCCGCGGTGAATTGCAGCGTGCCCATGCTATCGGCGGCATAACCGGAGTACAGCGTGCCGCTGCCGTAAGGATTGTTGCCCTTGCTGTCCATCAGGGTGAAATAAAATGATCCGTCCGCTGGCAGCGTGCCGTCGCCGCTGGCCGCACCGCTCAGGGTCAGGATATAGGTCGCCCCCGCCTTGAGCGAGAGCTTGAACCAATCACTGTCATAGGCGGTTTCAAACTCCCCGCGGGCGCTGCCGCCCACGCCGAGTCTGCCGGTGGTGGCTATGGTGGCGCTGTAGTCGTCGGCCATGGGTCAGGTTCCGTAAGGTGTGTAATTGAAGCCATTGCCGATGATGGTGGCGACATTGGCGTGGTTTTCCGCGCTTTCGCTGAAGGCCACCAGCGTGTCAGCGCGGCTCAGGCCGCCGTGCAGCTGGTCCAGCCAGTGCGCCAGGCCGGCCGCCTCGGGCGCGCGGTGCAGCACGTTCTTGTACAGCAGCGTGACAAAATCGGTGTCGCTGGGCGCCGCGCCATAGCGCTGGCGGAACTCGTCGCTGGCGATGAAGTAGCCGGCCACCTGGTTCAGGCTCATGCCCTGGTCCATGTTGCTGATCCACAGGCCCAGGCCGGCGTTGTCGGGCGTGCGGTTGAAGGCGCTCTGATACATGCGGTAAGCCTGGCCGCCGACGCCCTCGATGTCCAGCGCCCGCGCGCCATCGCTGAACTGCAAGCGTTCGATATTGGTCAGGTGGTCGGTGGCGCCGCTGACGTTGTGATGCACCGCGACGCTGCCGTCGGCATTGCGCGTGGTGGTGAACCGCGATGCCGCCTGATCGTAATATACGGTGTCGACACCGGCGCCGCCGTCCAGGCTGACGCTGCCGCCACCGAGGAAATAGTCATTCCCCACCGTGCCGCTGCCGACCGGCGCCACCACCGTGAAGCCGAGGCTCCGTGGCGCGGCCGCATTGCCGGCCAGGTCGAGCACGCTGCCTTGCGGCAGATTCAGGATGTAGCTTTTGCCCGGGGTCAGATAGGCGTGCGGATCGAAGGTGATGGTGTTCCCCGCCACCACGATCTGGGCGCCGGCATTGCCTGCCACCACCACGCCGGCGCTATCGGTCAGCGTGATCGGGCCGCCCGCCATGACCGTTTCATCGAAGGTCAGCACGATCTTGCCGACCGGCGCGACCCCGGTGGCGCCAGCCGCCACGCTGCTCGCCAGCAAGCGGGGGCCGCTCGTGTCGAGGTTGGTCTGCACGGCGGACAGCGTATAGGTGCCAACGCTGTCGACGCTGGCGCCGTAGTTGTTGTGCACGTCCAGGTAGAAGTCGCCGGTGACGCTGGCCACGTATTTGATGCGCGGATCGCTGCCGCCGCCGCCGCCGGGAATGCTGGCGGTGGCGACGCTGCCGCCGCCGGCGTTCAGCAAGCTGAAACTGGCAAGCGCCGTGTCCAGCGTGCCGCCGCCGCTGTAGCGGCCCTGCAGATCGAACACGTAGGTGCGGCCCGCATCGAGGTGGACCTTGATCCAGTCGCGGTCGTCGCTGACGTGCAGCGCGCCCTGCAGCGGCCGGGCGATCTCCAGCACGCCGCGCGTGCCGGTGTTGGCCGCATAATCGTCCGCGCCGCCCGGGCGCACGGACAGGGTGTAACCGGTGTTGACCTGGTAGTAGGAAGAACTCTGGATATCCAGGTAATAATCCCCGCCCTGATCGGCGTCGAACACGCCATAGGTCTTGTTGCCTGAACTGCCGAGGATGCGGAAATTCACGCCGAACTGCCGGCTGTCGCTGACGTCGACGGCGCCGGCGTAGGCGCTGCTGCCGTCGCTGGTGGCGTCGGGTGTCAGCTCGACGATATAGCTCATGCCCGCAACTGTGTTCAGCTTGAACACGTCCTTGTCACCGCTCATTTGCAGCGCGCCCTTGAGCGGGACGCCAGCCACGATGGCGGCGGCGTGGCTGGCGTCGTTGCCGTAGTCGTCCGGAACGCCGAGCTGCGCCTTGACGGTATAGCTGCCGCTGCCACCCGAGGTGGATACGTCCAGGTAATACACGCCGCGCGCGGGCGCCTTGAAGTCCAGCGTGGCCGCGGTGGCCGAGCCCGGATCGAGGTCCGTTGCGGCCACGACCTTGCCACTGGCGTCCATCAGCCGCAAGTTACCGGAGGACAGCGTGCCGCCGTTTTCGTGCTCGCCTGCCAGTGTGAACCAGTAATAACCGTCCGCGTCCAGCGTGGCGGCGAACCAGTCGCGGTCTCCGGCGGATTCCAATGTCCCCTTTTTCGTGCCCCCCACCAGCAAGCGGCCGGCGCCGCTGACATTGGCGGCATAATCGTCCTCCGCCTTGCTGGCCGTCAGCGTGTAGGGCAAGTCGCCGGGAAACGCCCGGTAGTTGTAATCGGTGGCCAGGTAATAACTGCCATCCTGGCTCGGCGTATAGCTGTAGGACTTGTCGCCGTAGAACCAGCTGGATACGCTGGCGCCTTTGTTGTCGTACAACGAGATGTAGATTGCGGCCTTGCCCGCGTCCAGCGCAAAGCTGTAGGTGATGCCCGCTTTCAGGTCCAGCTTGAACATGTCCACATCACGCACCGACTGCAAGTGGCCGGTGAGTGGGACATCCAGCGGCAGCGCGCCGGCCGTCTCGCGCGTGCCGCCAAAGTCGTCCGCCACGCCGGTCGACGCGGACAGCACGTAGGAAGGCCGGTTGCTCACGGTACCGCTGACGCCGACGCCATACACACCGGTCTGGGTGGCCAGGTAGTACACCTCCAGCGTACCGTCAGCGGCCGGATTGAAGTCCAAAAGCGCATAATCGTTGCCGGGCTCGTAAACCGCCAGACTGATGCCGCTGGTGTCATTGCTGGACAAGCGCAAATTCAGCTTATAAACCTGGCCAGCTTCCATCTGCATCAGGAAGCGGTCGTTATCGCCGTAAAAATCCAGCGTGCCCGACACCTGCGAACCGGCGGCCAGCTGGCCGGTCGTGGTCTTGTCGCCCGCGTAGTCGTCCGTTATAAGCTGCATGGTTTGCGTGTACGCGCCCAGGCGGCTGTTTGCCTTGACCGATAAAAAGTAGTCCCCGCTCTGGGTCACCACGAATGGCCCGTTGGTGACATTGGCCTGCAACACGCCGGCGGCATCGTACACGGCGCGCGCGGCATTGTTGCCGTGCCAGAGGCCCGCCACGCCGTCGGCATCGAACGTGATGAGCTGCCCTTTCTCGGCGTGAAAGCGGAACCAGTCGGTGTCGGCCGCGCTCTCGAACACGGCGGACGTGGCCACGCCGGCCTGCAGCGTGCCGGTGGTGCGGGCATTATCGGCAAAGTCGTCCGGCGCCGGCGTGGTGACGCTGACCGTATAGCTGCCGAGGCTATTGCCATTGTTGGATACGGAAAAAAAATAGTCTCCGCCCACGGAGGGCATGAACTGCGCCACCGCGCTGTTGCCATCCGCATACATGCTGAAGAAATCGCCGAAGGTCGCGTTGCCCTTGCCATCATTCACATTCAGATACGCGCCGGCCGTGCCGGCAAAGGTACCATCGCCGCTGGCCGCGCCGCGTAGCGTGAATATGTAGTTGACGCCGGCCTTGAGCGAAATCCTGAACCAGTCGCCGTCATAACTGGTGTCGAACTCACCGCTGGCGCTGCCGCCGACAGTCAGCCGGCCGGTAGTGGAAATGTTCGCGCTATAGTCGTCCGCCATATTTGGTGATAATTAAATCTTTACTTTAATTTACACATGATATCAACGTTGCTGAACAGTAAACCTATCGAATACTCACGGCGCTGGAATTAATGTCAAGGTGAACGACGGCGCACGTGGCGCGCGGGCTGGCTGAACATTCAGACCGCCAGCGTGTCGGCCCAGATGTTGCGCGCCCAGTTCAGCGCATATTCGCCTTCCAGCGGGCTGGGGCCGGAGGAGACGCCGCCGGAGCCGGACACCACCAGCAGCGTCTTCTTGTCCGCATCGTAGGCATGGACCGAGGCGACGTGAATCACCTCGTGGTCGGAGACGAAGCTGTAGCAGGTGTTGGTCAGCATCGGCTGGGCACCGGGCGCGCGGCCGCCGAGCAGGTCCACCACGGCCGCCGCGCACACCTTGGCGTGCTGGTTGGCCATGTGCGCGGACTTGGGCATCAGCGGCGCGACGGCGATGGCGTCGCCGAGCACGTGGATGTTGTTCGCCTGCGTCGATTCAAAGGTCAGGAAATCGACCGCGCACCAGCGCGCGTTGGCGTTGGCCAGTCCGCTGCGCACGGCGATGCTGCCGGCGCGCTGCGGCGGAATCACGTTCAGCACATCGGCCCGCACCTGGTCGCCCAGCTCGGAGATGGCGCTGCGGCTGGCCGCATCCACGTCGGCGGTGCGGAAGGCCGGACGGTATTCGATGATGCCGCCATAGCGCTCCTTCCACACCTTCTTGAACAGCGGCCCTTTGGACACCACGTCGTCATTGGCATCGAGGATCAGGACTTTCGATTTGGGCTTGTGGCGGCTGAAGTAAAAAGCCACCTGCGAAGCGCGCTCGTATGGGCCGGGCGGGCAACGGTAAGGCGCGGGCGGGACGGTCATGGCATACACACCGCCGTCCGGCATGGCTTCCAGCTGCGCGCGCAGCGCGGTGGTCTGGGCACCGGCCTTCCAGGCATGCAGAATGCTGTCCTGCGCGCCCGGTTTGAGCATGCCTGGCAGTTCGCCCCACATGAAATCGACACCCGGCGAGACGATCAGGCGGTCGTAGCTCAGGGTCTGACCGCCGGCCAGCGCCAGCGTGCGTTTATCGGCGTCGATGGCGCTGACGGTATCGCGCACGATGCGCACGCCATGCTTGCCGGCCAGCGCATCGATCGACATGGTGAGCTCGCCGATCCGGCGCGAGCCGCCCAGCACCAGGTTGGACAGCGGGCAGGAAATGAAGCTGGCATTCGGTTCGATCAGCGTGACGTCGATGCGGTTGTCGCTCCACATGCGCACGTAACGGGCGGCGGTAGCGCCGCCATAGCCGCCGCCGATGACGACGACTTGCGGCCTGGCCTGGCCGGCGATGCTGGCGCAACCGGCCAGCGACGCGGCCACGGCGCCCGCGCCGGCGGCCTGGATGAATTGACGGCGTTGCATGCGGCCTCCCTATTTCTGCGCGGCGAAGTAGGCCGCCAGCAGTTCGATCTGTTCGTCGGTGTAGCCCTTGGCGATCTGCGTCATGATGGTCGATGGTCGCCTGCCGCTTTTAAACGCGTGCAGACTGGCCGACAGCGCCTGCCGCGACTGGCCGGCGAGGCGCGGCAGCGCACCCTCTTTCGTGTCGCCGTTGGTGCCGTGGCAGGCGACGCAGGTGGCGGCCAGACGTGCGCCTTTCGATATCTCGGGCGTCGCTGACGCCACCGGCGCCGGAGTGGCACCGCCCGCACCGTCTGCACCGACTGCGCCGGCCCGGCCACCCGCCGTCAGCGCGGCCGTCGCCGCCAGAATCACCAGAAACTTGGACAACATCATGCCTCCTCAAGGTCTCACTGCGGGTGTTTCGATCGTCATGCCCTGATCGCGCACGGCGAGCCAGGCTTCCAGGTCGGTCAATTCCTGCGCGCCCAGCGGCGGCGCTTCCGCGCGCACGCCGCTCATGCAGTTGCGCAGACGACGCTGCAAAGATCCCAGCGCCTGCCATTCCAGCCGGTAGATCGGATACGCCGCCGCATGCGCCTGCGGGATCGTGCTTCCCGCCAGCTTCCTGCCCGATTGCTGGTCGTGGCACTGCGCGCATGACAGATTCAGCTGGCCGATGCGCTGCCGGTACAGCTGTTGGCCGCGCGCGGCGGATGCCTTGGTGCCGGCATCCCGCGGCGGCGTCACCGGCATGCCGCGCGACTGCATGGCCACATAGGCTTCCATGCCGAGCAAGTCCTCGCTCTCCAGCTTCCACGCGGCGGCTTGCTGTCTGCGCTCTCGGCACAGGTTGATGCGCCGACCGAGGTTGACCACCGCGCCGCTCTCCGTGTCGAACGCGGGAAAGCGCGCGGCGACACCGCGCATGCTGCTGCGCGCATCGCCATGACAGTCGGCGCAGGATTTGGCGCTGCCGCCGGCTTTGACGCGCCATTGCGCTTCGCCGCCGCTGATCCACAGCATGGCCGGATTCTGCGCATCGTCGCGCTGCATGGCCTGCGTGGCGGGGCTCATGAAATCGGCGCCCGAGCGGCGCTCGCCGGTTGGCAAGTCGGCACCTGCCGCCATCGCTGCGGCCGGCAGCGAACCGCTTGCGCTGGCGATCAAGGCCATGGTCGCGATGGCGGCTTTCGCCGCGACCGGCATTGCGGCGGTCATTGCGCATCTCATGCCGCGCTCACCGTCAGGTTCATTTTTTCGGTATGGGCGAAGCCGTTGTCGCCCTCCCAGCTGAATTCCAGCGTGCCGCTCTCCGTGGCGACGGTGAAGAATGCGATGTAGGGATTGGCCGATATCGCTTGATGCAGTTCGCCGGCAAACACCTGTTCGCCGTTATAGCGGCAGGTGAAGCGGCGGATGATATCGCGCGGCAGCGGCTTGCCGTCGGCGCCGACGCGATAGCCGGTTTCCATCGGATGGCCGATCAGCGCGCGGATTTCGATCACCTCGCCGCGTCTGGCGCTGGGCGGCATGTGGATCAGCGCGCGGGCCATCAGGGCGCCTCCCCTTCGACGCACGCGGCCAGCACGACGATCACATCGACCGCCTGCGACCAGCAGCTGCCGTCGCTGAGCTTTGCCACCGCCATCAGCCGCTGCGAGGTCGCCAGCCGGATGCGGGTCGAGATTTCCGCCTTGCCCGCGCGTGGCCCCAGCGTGAACACGGCCACGTCGGTCTGCGGGTTCTTTTCGGTGAAGAGGGCGATGGCGCTGACGTGATCGAGGGCGCTCATCGGACTCTCCACGCTGACCGTGATGGGCACGGCGTTGCCGTTGTCGATCAGTTGGGCGATGTCGAATCTGACCTTGCCGGCTTGCGGCGTGACGCCACCGGTGAACTTGCCGATGGCAGCCGCCATGTCGGCCGGTGTGGCGGCTGCGGGGCGGACCAGCGCCAGCATCACCGCGCCGGCGCCGGCGGCCAGCAGGTCGCGGCGCTTCATGATGCCGGCTCCCTCAGCGTCTGCAGCCAGGCCACCACATCCTCGATCTGCTGAGCGTCGAGAATGGTTTTGCCCTGGTAAGCCGCCGCCACGCGGTTCAGTCCCTCCGTCCGGTAGTACGAAGGCATGATGCTCGACGGGTTGAAATGACCGGCATCGACGATGCGCAAGCGCAGCTGCGCGGCCGACCAGCGCGCACCGGCGCCTTGCAGATCGGGTGCCAGATTGCCCTGGAAGCGTTCTTCAGGAATCGGACCGGTATGGCACAACAGGCACAGGCCCACCTGACGATTGGCCACGATGGCGCGGCCGCGCGCGGCATCGCCAGGCGCCGCGCCGGCCAGCAGCGCGGGGATGCCGTCGCCTTTGATGACGTAGCCCGGCGAGACGGCACCGGCGGCCCGGGGAAGCTGCGCCGTCATGTCCCCGGCTTGCTGCAGCGGCGACGCTGCGCCGGCCGATGGCGGCGGCATCGCCCACGCGGCGGACAGCAACGCCGGAGACAGCGCCAGCGCCCACGCAAGCAGCAGCGCGGCTGGAGCCATCGCCCCTCCCACGCTGCCGTCGCGATGCCTGGCCATCGCTAGGCCTTCTTCACCAGGCTGTGATTCTTCAGCGGCAGATCACGCACCCGCTGGCCGGTGGCGGCGAAGATCGCGTTCAGCACCGCCGGCGCAGCCACCGCGATGGTCGGCTCGCCCACGCCGCCCCAGAAACCGCCCGACGGCATGATGATCGACTCCACCTTCGGCATCTCCTCCAGCTTCATCACCTGATAGGTATCGAAGTTCTGCTGCTCCATCTGGCCGTCCTTCAGCGTGCATTCGCCGTACAGCGCGGCCGACAGGCCATACACGAACGAGCCCTCCACCTGGGCCTCGATCTGCTGCGGATTGACGGCATACCCCGGATCGGTGGCGGCGACGATGCGGTGGATTTTCACCTTGCCCGTCTTGCGGTCCACCGACACCTCGGCGCAGGCGGCCACGTAGCTGCCGAAGCCCATGGTCTGTGCCAGCCCGCGATACACACCCTTCGGCGCCGGCTTGCCCCAGCCGGCCTTCTCCGCCACCGCGTTCAGCACCGCCAGGTGCTTGGGATGATCGGCCATCAGCTTGCGGCGGAAGGCCAGCGGGTCCTGTCTGGTCGCATGCGCCAGCTCGTCCATGAAGCACTCGAGATAAATCGTGTTCTGGTTCAGGTTCACACCGCGCCAGAAGCCGGCCGGTACCGGCGGATTGCGCATCGCATGGTCCACCAGCAGATGCGGGAAACTGTAGCCGATCGACGCCTCCGGTCCCGGCGCGTTCAGCCCCTGGAACACCACCGGGTCCTTGCCGTCCTTGAGCGTGGAGCCCAGCGAGGCCAGGATCGACTGGCCGGCAATCCGCATATGCAGCGCCGTCACATTGCCCCTGGCATCCAGGCCGGCGGTCAGCTTGCACTGCGTGATCGGGTGATAGCGGCCGTGCAGCATGTCTTCCTCGCGCGACCAGATCAACTTGATGGGCGTGCCGGGGAATTCCCTGGCGATCTTCACCACCTGCGTCACCCAGTCGTGCGTGGCGCCGCGCCGGCCGAAGCCGCCGCCGAGGTGCATCTTGTAGACGTCGCACTTGGCCGCCGGCAGACCGGCCGCTTCCGCCGTCGCCGCCAGCGCGCCTTCGCCGTTCTGGGTCGGCGTCCACACCTCGCAGCGCTCCGGGGTCCAGATCGCGGTGGCGTTCATGGTCTCCATGGTGGCATGGTTCAGCCACGGGAAGGAATACGTGGCCTCGATCTTGCGCGCGGCCGACTTGATGGCGGCCTTGGCGTCGCCGTTGGCGTTGCCGACCACCGCCTCGTCCGCATCCAGCGCCGCCTTCAGCGTGGCGGCGACATCCTTGCTGGACAGGCCGGCGTTCGGCCCTTTGTCCCACTCGATGTTGACCTTCTCCAGCGCCGACCTGGCGCGCCACCAGGTATCGGCCACCACCACCACGGCGGTGTCGCCCAACTTGAACACCTTCTTGATGCCCTTCAGGTTCTGCACCGCCGCGGCATCGAAACTCTTCACCGTGCCGCCGAACACCGGGCAATCCTTGATGGCGGCGTTCAGCATGCCGGGCAGGCGGATGTCCATGCCGTAGATCTGCGCGCCGGTGGTCTTGTCCACCGTGTCCAGGCGCGCCAGGCGCTTGCCGGCCAGCTTCCAGTCCCTGGGATCCTTCAGCATGATGTCCGCCGGCGGCGTCAGTTTGGCGGCCGCTTCGGCCACCTTGCCATAGCTAGTGGTGCGGCCGCTCGGCTTGTGCGTGATCACGCTGGACGCGGCCACGCACTCGGCGGCCGGCACCTGCCATTGGTCGGCAGCCGCCTGCACCAGCATGGTCCGTGCGATGGCGCCGCCCTTGCGCACATACTCGTGCGACTCGCGCACGCCGCGGCTGCCACCGGTGGAGAACGAACCCCACACGCGCTTGCGCGCCAGATTCTGGCCCGGCGACGGATACTCGGTGACGACCTTGCTCCAGTCGGCATCCAGCTCCTCGGCCACCAGCTGCGCCAGGCCGGTCAGCGTACCCTGCCCCATCTCGGAGCGGGCGATGCGGATCACGATGGTGTCGTCGGGCTTGACCACCACCCAGGCGTTCACCTCCGGCGTCGCCCCGGAGGCGCCCTTGGCGATCGGCTTCTGTTCGGCCGCCGCCATGGCGTCGAACGGGATGTGGAAGGCGACCACCAGGCCACCGGCCAGCTTGAGGAAATCACGGCGCGCGTTCATGCCTTGCTCCCTTCGACGCGCTCGATCGACAAGCCGGCGCTGGCCGGATCGCCGCCGCGCACGGCCACGTGGATCGCCTTGCGCACGCGGTTGTAGGTGCCGCAGCGGCAGATATTGGTCATCGCCTCATCGATGTCGGCGTCGGTGCATTTCGGTTTCTGGCGCACCAGCGCGGCGGCGGCCATGATCATGCCGGACTGGCAGAAACCGCACTGCGGCACATCCAGCGCCGCCCACGCCTTCTGGATCGGGTGTGAGCCGTCCGGCGACAAGCCCTCGATGGTGGTGACCTTCTGCTGCGCCGTGACGGCCGATGCCGGGTACACGCAGCTGCGGATGGCCTGGCCATCGATATGCACCGTGCAGGCGCCGCACTGCGCCATGCCGCAACCATACTTGGTACCGGTGAGTTCCAGCTGTTCGCGGATCACCCACAGCAGCGGCGTATCGTCCTCCGCCTCATATTCCCTTACGACGCCATTGACGTTCAGCTTGGCCATGCCTGATCTCCTGTGTGTAGGTTGCCGAATGCGACCGCGAGTGATACTACCACTGTGTTTAGCAGTTGGTAAATTTTGACTTGTATCAATGTTTTTACTGCGCTGCATCAATACACTGCCCCCATATTCAACGACGACAAGAGGTAGTGAAATGAGCAAGACCGTAGCGGCAGTACTGGCAAGCCTGGCCCTGATCAGCGGCAGCGCGGCGGCGCAGGAAACCCCATGGCTGGTGCGCGTGCGCGCCATGCATATCGACCCGGCCGACAAATCCGAGCCGGTCGGCGGCACCGGCGCTGCCGACCGCCTGAGCGTCAGCAGTAAGACGGCGCCCGAATTCGATATCTCGTACTTCTTCAGCAAAAACATCGCGACCGAGCTGGTGCTGACCTATCCGCAAAAACACGACGTCGCGCTGGATGGCGCCAACATCGGCAGCGTCAAGCACCTGCCGCCGATGCTGATGGCGCAGTATCACTTCCTGCCGGATGCGAGCTTCCGCCCCTACCTGGGCGCGGGCGTGAACTGGACCACCTTCTCGAAGAACCATCTGCTGGACGGCGCGGCCAGCCTGGAACATGACAGCGTCGGCCTGGCACTGCAGGCCGGCGCTGACGTGGCGATCGACCAACACTGGTCGATCAACTTCGACGCCAAGAAAGTGCAGATCCGCAGCGATGTGCTGATCGGCGGGGTCAAGGCCAGCCGCGTCAAGCTCGACCCGCTGCTGTTAAGCGTGGGCATCGGCTACCGCTTCTAAGAAACAAACCGGGGCGCGTGGGGCCGTTATAATGTGGCAAAGCCACCAATGGAACGTCCCATGCGCAAGATCCTGATCGTCCTGCTGCCACTGCTGCTCGCCGCCTGCGTCGACGACAGCGCGTCGTATTATGCGGACGGCCCGGTGGGCAACCATGCGCTGACCATCCACCGTGCGCAAAAGCACTTCTGGAGCAGCGACAGCCGTGTCGAACTGATCATGCAGCGCCTGCCGGACTGCATCCGCCGCATCGAACTGACCGAGATGCCGGCCGACGACGTCGAAATCGAACTGCTGTCCGGCGGCGACAACGTCTGGACCCTGCGCGCGGGCGACGAAATGTGGCAGGTGGAGACGCAGACCTGCACCCAGTATCCCGACGTCAAAGGCAACGGCGGCGAGCTGATGGGCGTATTCCGCCAGGACGGCGGCAAATTCGTCTACGAAGCCGCCGTTATCGAAACCGTCCCCGCCCAGTAATCCGGGGTCAGGTCTTCCATTGCGTCACGGGCTGTGCCGTAGCG
>NZ_SPVG01000210.1 GCF_004614165.1 Duganella callida
GGCCGCGTTGCGTGCCGGACACGGCGTGCCCACCGCCGCACCGCGCGCCCTGCGCCAGTTCGCGCCGCAGATCGAGGCCGCCGCCCGCATGCCGTTCGCGCGCTGGGCCATCCTCGATGCGTTGACGCTGGCGTGGCAACCGTCCACCCAGCGCGACCCGACCGCCGCCGTCGCGCAATGGCTGGCGTCGGCGCCGCTGGAACGCTTGCCGCTGCCGTCGGCCGGTGCATGCGCGGCGCAGCTGGGTACGCTGGCACGGTTCTTCGACTTCGATCCGGCCGCGCGGCGCGTGCTGGGCGCGCGCCTGGCCCAGGCCCGTCCGGACATCGCCGCCGTGCTGGCGGCCCACGATTTCATTTCCCGAGGAGACCTATGATGAGCAATGGCAGCCTGAAGATCACCGGCGCGACGGTCACGCGCCCGGCCGCGGCGGCGGACGGCGCCAGTCCGGCCCCGCTGCAACTGTCGCTGTCGCTGGAAAACCCCGGCGACCAGGCCCTGCATGTCTGGGCCGGCTGGCGCGCCTACGACTACGATGCGGCCACCCACGTGCTGACCGTCTACCTCACCAGCCACACGCCGCCACTGCCGCCCGGCATCACACTGATTTCGGACCATCCGCGCACGCCGGCCCAGGTGGTCGTCGCGCCCAGGGCCAAGCTGAAAATCAAGGTCGAGATCCCGTCCACGATCCGCCGCCGCACGGCCGGGGCCGGCAAGGGCATCAGCTTCGTCGAGGAGCCGATCAGCCAGGTCGACCGGGTCGATACGCATCTGCAGTTCGCCCCCGAAGCGTTCGAAACCCGGCCGCATGAAACACCCGAACAACACCGTTCCCGCCTGCTCGCGCACGGCGACGTGGCGCGGGCCACCATTTCCACCAAGGAAGAAAAGGAGTAGCGGCTATGGCTTCCATCAACGACGTATTCAATGAACTGCAGGCGGTCAACGGCAATCTGGGCCTGATCCACGCGGACGGCATCGCGCAGACCAACGCCACCAACACGGTCAATGGCAGCGTCAACACGCTGGATGGCGACGTCAAGGCCGGCTTCACGGCCACCGTCAACGCGCTGAACATGAACGCGGCCATTGAAATCGAGGCGGTCAAGCTGCTGTTCCACCTGACGCAGCAGGCCGACACCATGATCTGCACGCTCGAGCATATCTCGAAAAACACCTGCGGCATCCTGACCCAGGCGACGATCCAGACCCATCTGCAAAAGGCCATCGCCGGCGAGCTGCACACCCTGGTCGAGCTGACCAAGCTGGCGCATCCGGCGGCGGCGCTAGAGCTCGAGCACTTCGCCAAGCTGCGCGCCGAGATCGAGCACTGCTGCCCGCCGCCGCAGATGCCGCCGCCGGCCTGCACTTACGAGCCGTGCAAGGCGCCCAAGCCGGTGGACATGCCGGACCTGCCCAACCCCTATCCGCATCAGCCGGGCTGATGGCGTCCGTGCGCGGCATGGCCGCCGAGCGCGCGGCCTGGGGCGCCGGCCTGCTGGTGCTGTGGGCTGCTGGCTACTTCGGCATCGGGCTGGCGCCGGCGCGGCTGGCGCTCGACACCTCCACCGCGTGGGATGCGGCGGTGCCGTTCGTCGGCGCCTCGGTGTGGATTTACCTGGCCGGACTGGCGATGATGGCGGCGCCGCTGTGGCTGCTGCCTTGCCGGCGTCTGCTGCGTCGCACCGGAATGGCCTATGCGCTGACCATCCTGGTATCGCTCGCCTGTTTCGCACTGTGCCCGGCATCGTCGGCCCGGCTGCGCGCGGCAATTGACCTGGAGCACATGGACCCGGTCAGCGGCTGGGCGCTGCGCGCGCTGCACGCAATCGACCCGCCCACCAATCTGTTTCCATCGTTGCACGTGTCGCTGTGTGCGCTGGCGGCGTTCGCGCTGGGCGAGGCGGCGCCGCCCGCGCGGCCGGCGTGGCTGGCCTGCATGGCCCTGGTCGCCATCTCCACCTGCACGCTCAAGCAGCATGTGCTGGCCGATGTGGCGGGCGGGCTGGTGCTGGCCCTCGCCGTGGGCGGTTTGCGCTGATGCGGCGCGTGTCGCCGGAAGCGCCGCTGCGCTCGATCACGGCCTGTCTGGAAGGGCGCGCCGCGCGTGAGCCGGAGCAATTGCTGTTCCGCTTTCTGCGCGCGGACGGCAACGGGGCTGAACATTACACCTGCCGCGCTTTCCTTGCACGCTCACGCGCCATCGCCGCCGGTCTGATCAGGACGCTGGGCCCGGCGCGCGGCCAGCGTGTGCTGCTGGCCTATCCGCCTGGACTGGAAATGGTGCTGGCCTTTTTTGCCTGCGCGCGCCTCGGGGTCATTCCGGTACCGGTGATGTCACCGGGTGCCGGCAACTTCAGCGGCGCCATGCACAAGCTCGACGTGATCGCGGCCGATTGTGGCGCCTGTGCGGTGCTCAGCACGGCCGCGCTGTGTGAATTCGTCGCCGCGCGCGACTGGCCGCAGCCGCAGCCGCGCTGGCTCGCCACCGATGGCATGACCGACCCTGCGGATGCGCCGCCAGACCATCCGCACCCGGTGCTGTTCTTGCAGTACACATCGGGCTCGACCGGCGATCCGCGCGGGGTGGTGGTCAGTCACGACAATGTGATCGCCAACGCGTTCGCCACCATCGATCACGTGCCGGTTGGCGTCTCGTGGCTGCCCCAGTATCACGACATGGGCCTGATCGGCTATTACCTGTTTCCGGTGGTGTGCGGTGGCGCCACGCATGGCATGGCGCCGGCGGATTTTTTGCGCCGTCCGGCGCTGTGGCTGCAGACCATCAGCCAGGTGCGCGCGACCTACGCGTCGGCGCCGAATTTCGGCTTCGACTATTGCCTGCGCGACGGCAAAATCAGCGCTGACGAGATGCGCGGAGTGGACCTGGGTTCGCTGCGGGTGCTGATGAATGCCGCCGAGCCGGTGCGGCCGGCAACGCGCGAGCGCTTCATCGAGCGTTTCGCCCGCCATGGCCTGCGTGACGACGCCTGCGTCGCCGCCTATGGGCTGGCCGAGAACACGCTGGCCGCGACGCATTACGGCCGCCACACGCTGGCGCTCGGGCAGGACAGCTTCCAGCGCGGCATCGTGCGTCTTGCCGCGCAAGGCGATGCCGTCCCGGTGCGCTTGGCCAGCTGCGGCGCGCCCTTGCCAGGCGTGGCGCTGCGTATCGTCGCGGCGGAGCGCGGCGTCGCGCTGGCGGAGGACGAAATCGGTGAAATCTGGCTGGCCGGCAGCAGCACCGCCGCAGGGTATTGGGGCCGCGAGCGAAGCGGCGGCGAAGCGTTCGGCAACCGCCTGGACGGCAGCGCGCACGCCTGGCTGCGTACCGGCGACCTCGGCTTTCTGCATGATGGCGAACTCTACGTATGCGGTCGCAGCAAGGATCTGATCATCGTGCGCGGGGTGAACCACTATCCGCAGGATATCGAGGCGGCGGTGGAGGCCGCGTGTCCCGCGCTCCGCTCCGGCGGCGTGGCCGCCTTTCAGGGGCGCGACGATGCCCTGGTGGTGCTGGCCGAGTCGCGCCGCGCGGCGCCCCCGGACATCGACGCGATGGCGCGCGCGCTGCAGATGCGCTGCCAGGTGACGCCGGACGCCATCGTGCTGGCGGCGCCGGGGATGATCGCCCGCACCACCTCCGGCAAGCCGGCGCGCAGCCTGACACGGCAGCGATACCTGGCGGGGCAATTGACCGTGTACGCCGTCCACCATCCGCCGGCGGATGGGCTGCTCGCACATCTGCGGGCGGCGCTGGCCGGCGGCGGGGCCGGCGACGCCAGCCTGGCCGACCTCGGCCTCGACTCATTGATGCTGACCGAGCTGGCGCTCGACCTGGAGCGGATGCTGCACCGCCGCGGCGGCGCGCAGCTGGCGGAGGTCATCGACCTGCCGCTGCTGCAGCGGTTGACGCTGGCGCAACTGGGGCAGCTGCTGCGCCAGCTCGACGGCGGTGGGGCCGCGGCGGCCATCGCGGCCGACCTGCGGCAACTGCGCGCCGGCTTCGACACCGATATCAGCCTGCGCATGCGGGCCGACGCGCAGTGGCGGCCGCCCCGCGCCGCTGCGCCCCGTCTGCCTGGCGCAGCGCCGGCGTCCGCGACGCCAGCGGACGGATCGCCACCTGCGTCACGGCCGGGTGGGCTGCTGTCGTCGGAGCCATCGGACGTCTTGCTGACCGGCGCGACCGGGTTTTTCGGCCCCTACCTGCTGGCCAGCCTGCTGCGATTGACGCCGCACACCTACCACCTGCTGGTGCGCGCCGACGACCAGGCGCATGCGGTACGGCGCGTGCGCCAGGCGCTGCACGACGCGGCCCTGCTGACGCCGTCCATGGCGACATTGCTGGCGCAGCGCACGCGCATGGTTTGCGGCGACCTGGCGCGGCCCGGTCTCGGGCTGGCAGCAGGCCAGTGGGACAGCCTGGCGGGCCGCACCGGCGCGGTGATCCACAACGCCGCCGCCGTCAACTACGTCGCTAACTACGAAGCGCTGCGTCCCCACAACGTGGAGGGCACGCGCACCCTGCTCGAGTTGGCCCATACCGGCCGGCGCAAGCAATTTCACCTGATCTCCACTACCTTCATCTTCGGCTGGACCACACAGGCGCTGTTGTCCGAGACCGACAACAATGACGCCATGGCCAACCTCGATTTCGGCTACGCCCAGACCAAGTGGGTGGCCGAACAGCTGGTGCTGGCCGCCCGGGCCGGCGGTCTCGATGCCCGCATCTACCGCCCCTCGCTGATCTCGACCTCGACCACCGGCGCCGGCGACCGCGATGACGTGGCGGTGCGGCTGCTGGCCTTCATGATCAACCACGGCGTCGCGGTCGATGCCGCCAACCAGCTCAGCATCCTGGCGGCCGACGTCGCCGCCGACAACCTCGCGGCCATCATCGGCGCCGGCGGCGAGGGCGGTGCCGCCATGCACCTCACCGTCGACGACTATTACAACATGGCCGACCTGACGCGTCTCATCACCCGCGACTACGGCTACCGCTTCACCTACTACGATATCCCCGGCTTCATCGCCGAAATGAACCGCCGTTGCACGCGGGCCGATCCGCTGTATCCGCTGCTCGACTTCTTCAACCGTTCGGCAACGAAAATCGCCGCGATGCAGCTCAAACGTTACAGCAACCAGCGCTATCGCGCCGCGCGCAGGCGCAGCGGCCAATCGCGCGCCGCGCCGGCGCTGGCCGACACCGTCTCCTTCCTGATCGCCTACCTGCGTGCCGAGCGCATGATCATCTGATTGGCCTCAGCTGTTAAGATAGGCGCAACCGGGAAGGACACGCATGAACGCGCCACACTTTGACGAATGGGAACTGACGGGCCGCACGCGCCGGCACGTGCAGCAGCACGCGCAACCACGTTTCGCCGCGCGGCCCGAGGTCGCCGCCGCCTTCCTGGCGCTGCGCGAGGCGGCACTTGCGGACGGCATCGACCTGTTGCCGATCGCCTCCTACCGGCCATTCGACAACCAGCTGCGCATCTGGAACAACAAATTCTCCGGCGAAAAGACGCTGTACGACCAGGCCGGCCAGCCGCGTGACTATGCCAGCCTGACGCCGCCCGAACGCGTGCGCGCCGTGCTCGGCTGGTCCGGCCTGCCCGGCGCCACGCGCCGTCACTGGGGCACCGACATCGACGTATTCGACCGCGCCGCCATGCCGCCCGGCTACCACACCAGACTGCTGCCGCAGGAAGTCGCGCCGGGCGGCGTGTACGAACGCCTGCATGCCTGGCTCGACGTGCACATCGCGCGCTTCGGCTTTTTCCGCCCCTACCGCGCCTACCGCGGCGGCATGTATCCCGAACCCTGGCACCTGAGTTACGCCCCCTCGGCGCAGGCGGCGCTGGACGCCTACCGCGCACAGGGCGTCGACCTGCTGGCGCGCGTGCTGCGCGAGGCCGACATGCTGGGCCGCGAACTGGTGCTCGAGATGCTGCCCGACCTGTTCCGCGACCACGTGCTGAGCGTCGATACACCAGACGCCGGATGACGGAGCTTTGGTGCCTAACGCGCACCAGTGTGTACCCGTTTCCATGCCTACCGGCGCCGCTGCGTCGTCTCTACCATGCAAGACATACGGCCTGTGCCGTGATCCCCGTCCGTCATCCCGTGATGCCGGACCGCCCACTGTCTTTTTGGAGATTCGATTATGTTATCCGTAGATCAAGCCATGCGCCCCGACCGCGCCGCAGCCAATGAACTGGTCCCGTCCCGCTACGCGCTGAAAGTTGGCGATCTCGATGTGCTGGTGGTCAGCGACGGTGTGCTGCCACTGCCGACCTCGACGATGGCTACCAATGCCGATCCAGCCGACCTGGCCGACTGGCTGAAACACCAGTTCATGCCGTCCGACGCCTACGATTGGCCGCTGAACGTGATGGTGGTGCGTAGCGGCGACAAGACCATCCTGATCGACGCCGGCCTGGGTTCGCAATTTTCCGGCTTCCCGCGCGCCGGCATGTTCCCCAAGCGCCTGCAGGACGCCGGCGTTCCGCTGGAAGAGGTCACCGACGTGATTGTCACCCACATGCACATGGACCACGTCGGCGGCCTGCTGGTGGAAGGCATCAAGCAGCGCCTGCGCCCGGATGTGCGCATCCACGTGTCCGAGGACGAAGTCAATTTCTGGGTCCAGCCCGACTTCACCCAGACCGTGATGCCGAATCCGGTGCCGGACGTGCTGCGTTCGACCGCCAAGGAATTCTATGCGGCCTACCGTGAACAGCTGCACATCTTCAAGGACAAATACGAAGTGGCGCCGGGCGTCGTCACCCGCCAGACCGGCGGCCACACGCCGGGCCACTGCGTGGTCGATTTGACGTCGAACGGCGAACGTCTGATGTTTGCCGGCGACGCCATGTTCCCGGTCGGCTTCGAGCACCCGGACTGGCACAACGGTTTCGAGCACGATCCGGTCAAGGCGGCGCAGGTGCGCAAGGGCCTGTTCCGCGAACTGTCGGAAAGCGGCGGCCTGCTGGTGGCCTCGCACCTGCCGTTCCCGTCCGTGGGCCGGGTCGGCACCGTCGGCGGGAACTTCCGCTACGTGCCCGTGATCTGGGATTTCTGAGTCCCCGCGCTTGATCGCCAGCCCTGCCACGGCAGGGCATTTTGCGTTGCCTCTCTCTTTTGCCAGAGCGCCTGGCCGAGTCACTAACCATAATTCGGTAATGACATGGTGCACTTTGTTTGACACACTCAGTCTACTTGCATTTTGTTAAGCAAGTCCCGTCGCACGCATTCCGCACATCCGCAGCACGTTTTAAGGGGTTCTCATGAATATCCATGCGATGTTCGTGCCAGCGCGCACGACCAAGCAATTTTTATGGTTGGGTCTGACACTGTCATTGACACTGACGCTGGCCGGTTGCGGCAAGCAGGATGACTCCGCCCAGCATGCCGGCGGCCCGCCGCCCGTGTCGGTGGCGCCGGCGGTCAAGCGCGATGTGCAGGAATTCGACGAATTCACCGCCCGGCTGGAAGCGCCCGACACCGTCGACGTGCGCTCGCGCGTGGCGGGGACGCTGGTGCAGGTGCATTTCCGCGAAGGCCAGCTGGTCAACAAGGGTGATCCGCTGTTCACCATCGATCCACGGCCGTTCGCGGCCGAAGCAGCCCGCGCCGAGGCGCAACTGGCGTCGGCCCGTACCCAAAGCGAACTGAACAAGCTGGAACTGGCGCGTGCCGAGAAACTGGTGGCGGTGCGCGGCGTCAGCCAGCAGGAGCTGGACCAGTTGCGTGCCGCGCTGGCCACGTCGCAATCGGCGGTCAAGGCCAACGAGGCGGCGCTGGTGCAGGCCCGGCTGAACCTGGAATTCACCCGCATCACCGCGCCGGTCAGCGGCCGCACCTCGCGCGCGAATGTCACGGTGGGCAACCTGGTCAATGTCGGCGATCCGGTGCTGACCACGCTGGTGTCCAATGACCGCATTTACGCGTATTTCGATGCCAGTGAGGCCATTTACCTGAAATACATGCGCGCCGCCCGCGATGGCACCCGGCCGTCGTCGCGCGACAAGCCGAACGCCGTCCGGCTCGGCCTGGCCAACGAGGAAGGTTATCCGCACGAAGGCAAGATGGACTTCGTCGATAACCGCCTGAACCCGGCCACTGCCTCGATGCGCGGCCGCGCCGTGTTCGACAACAAGGATGGCTTGTACACGCCGGGCCTGTTCGCACGCCTGCAAATGGTGGGCAGCGGTACGTATGCGGCTACGCTGGTGGCGGACCGCGCCATCACCACCGACCAGACCCGCAAGGTGGTGCTGGTGGTCGGCAAGAACAATATCGTCGAGCAGCGCGAAGTCAAGCCCGGCGCCCTGATCGACGGCATGCGCGTGGTCACCGGCGTCAATCCCGGCGAACTGGTGATCATCGACGGCCTGCTGCGCGCCTTCCCCGGTGCGCCGGTCGCGCCGCAGGTGCTCAAGCTGGACGAGCACGGCAAGCCGATACCGCCCGCGCCGGCCGGGGCTGCTCCGGCGGCCAAAGGCTGAGGGGCGGCGCATGGATATCTCGCGTTTCTTCATCGACCGGCCCCGTTTCGCCACGGTGCTGTCGGTCTTCATTTTCATGGTCGGCCTGCTGGCGATTTTCCAGCTGCCGATTTCCGAATATCCGGAAGTGGCGCCGCCGCAGATCGTGGTGCGCGCGCAGTTCCCCGGCGCCAATCCACGGGTGATATCGGAAACCGTGGCGGCGCCGCTGGAAGAGCAGATCAACGGCCTGGAAGGCATGCTGTATTTTGAAAGCCAGGCCACGGCCGACGGCAGCATGACCCTGACCGTGACGTTCAAGATCGGCACGGTGCCCGAGCAGGCGGAGACGGCGGTACAGAACCGCATCAACCGCGCGCTGCCGCGGCTGCCGGACATCGTGCGCCAGATCGGCGTCACCACCGAGAAGCAGTCGCCCAACCTGACCATGGTGGTGCACATGGTCTCGCCCGACAACAGCCACGACGCGCTCTACCTGCGCAACTACGCGGCGCTGAACGTGCGCGACGACCTGCTGCGCATCCCCGGCATGGGCTCGGTGCTGCTGTTCGGCTCGGGCGATTACGCGATGCGCGTGTGGATCAACCCGCGCCTGCTGGCCGGGCGCAACATGACCGCCGGCGACGTCGTCACCGCCATCCGCGAGCAGAACAACCAGGTCGCGGCCGGTGTGGTGGGCTCGCCGCCGGCGGTCAACGATACCGACTTCCAGCTGCAGGTCAACGCCCAGGGCCGGCTGATCAAGGAGGAGGAGTTCGCCAACATCATCATCCGCAGCGATCCCAAGACCGGCGCGCTGGTGCGCATCAAGGATATCGGCCGGGTCGAAATCAGCGCCAACTCGTACTCGCTGCGCAGCCTGCTCAACAACAAGGAAGCGGCGGCGATCGGTATCTTCCAGTCGCCGGGTTCCAACGCGCTCAAGCTGTCCAACGACGTGCGCGCCACCATGGAAGCCGCCAAAAAGAATTTCCCGAAAGGCGTGGATTACGACATCGTCTACGATCCCACCCGCTTCGTGCAGACATCGATCGAGAAAGTGGTCCATACGCTGGTCGAGGCGGTGCTGCTGGTGGTGCTGGTGGTAATCCTGTTCCTGCAAACCTGGCGGGCGTCGGTGATTCCGCTGCTGGCGGTGCCGGTGTCCATCGTCGGCACATTCGCGATGCTGCTGTTGCTGGGCTACTCGATCAACACGCTGACCCTGTTCGGGCTGGTGCTGGCGATCGGCATCGTGGTCGACGACGCCATCGTGGTGGTGGAAAACGTCGAACGCAACATCGCCGACGGCCTGACGCCGCACGACGCCACCGTGCGCGCCATGCGCGAGGTGAGCGGCCCCATCATCGCCATCGCGCTGGTGCTGTGTGCGGTGTTCATCCCGCTGACCTTCGTGCCGGGCTTGTCGGGCCAGTTCTACAAGCAGTTCGCCGCCACCATCGCGATCTCGACCGTGATTTCGGCGTTCAACTCGCTGACCCTGTCGCCGGCCATGGCGGCCTTGCTGCTGCGTCCGCACGACGCGCCCAAGGACCGCGTGATGCGCGCCATGGACAAGGTGTTCGGCAAGTTTTTCCACTGGTTTAACTGCATGTTCCAGCGCCGCAGCGCGGCCTATGGACGCGGCGTCACCGGCCTGCTGCAGCGCAAATCGCTGGCCCTGGTGGTGTACGGCGTCCTGCTGCTGCTGACCGGGCTGCTGTTCACGCGCATTCCCAGCGGTTTCGTGCCGGCGCCGGACAAGCAGTACCTGATCGGCATCGCCCAGCTGCCGGCCGGCTCCTCGCTGGGCCGTACCGAGAAAGTGATACGCGACATGAGCGATATCGCGCTCAAGGTGCCGGGCATCGTCGATTCGATCGCCTTCCCGGGGTTGTCGATTGCCGGTTTCTCGTCGGCGCCGAACGAGGGCATCGTCTTCTTCGGCCTGGCGCCGTTCGAGCAGCGCACCTCGCGCAACCTGTCCAAGGACGCCATTCTCGGCAAGGTGAACGGCGCAATCCAGGCCATCCAGGGCGCGCGCATGTTCGTGGTGCCGCCGCCGGCCGTCGATGGCCTGGGCAACGCCGGCGGCTTCAAACTGCAGGTGCAGGACCGCGGCGGGCAGGGCGAGCAGGCGCTGTATGGCGCGGTGTGGGGCAGTGTGCTGGGGCCGATCTACGGCAATCCCAAGTCCGGCATCGGCACGCCGTACTCGAATTACGATATCAATGTGCCGCAGCTGTTCGCCGATGTCGACCGCACCAAGGCCAAGCAGATGGGCCTGCCGCTGCAGGAAATCTACGACACCCTGCAGATCAACCTGGGCTCGCTGTACGTGAACGACTTCACGCGATTCGGCAAGACTTACCAGGTGGTGGTGCAGGCCGACGCGCCGTTCCGCGCGCAGGCCGACAGCATCACCAACCTGGAGACGCGCAACCAGTTCGGCCAGATGGTGCCGCTGGGCGCGGTGCTGCAGGTGGCGCCGACCTTTGGGCCGACGCGGGTGACGCGCTACAACGGTTTCCCGTCTGCCGACATCAACGGCGCCGCCAAGCCGGGCTTCTCCAGCGGCCAGGCGGAAGCCGAGATCGAAAAGCTGGTCAAGCAACTGCCGCGCGGCATGTCGTACGAGTGGACCGACCTCAGCTATCAGGACCGGCTGACGCGCGACATCACGCTGCCGGGCCTGAACATCAAGATTCCGACGCTGGGCGCCGTGCTGTTCCTGTCGGTGGTGCTGGTGGTGCTGGTGCTGACCGCCCAGTATGAAAGCTGGAGCCTGCCGCTGGCCATCATCCTGATCGTGCCGATGTGTATTTTGTCGGCCTTGTTCGGCGTCTGGATCTCGCACTTCCCGCCGTTCTCGCAAGGCGGCGACCTCAACCTGTTCACCCAGGTGGCGCTGGTGGTGCTGGTCGGCCTGGCGTGCAAGAACGCGATCCTGATCGTCGAATTCGCCAAGGACCTGGAAGAGCAGGGCCAGCCGATGCTGGAAGCGGTGATCAACGCCTGCCGTCTGCGTCTGCGGCCTATCCTGATGACCTCGATCGCCTTCTGCGCCGGCGTGATCCCGCTGATACTGGGCAGCGGCGCCGGCAGCGAAATGCGGCGCGCCATGGGCATCGCCGTGTTTTCCGGCATGGTCGGCGTGACCGTGTTCGGCATCTTTCTGACGCCGGTGTTCTACAGCCTGCTGCGCAAGAGTACCGAGAAAGGCCGTGCCCACGCGGCCGAACTGCGGCACCAGATCGACGCGTCCGCCCATCCATTCCACGCCGGCATCGACGATGCCGATCCGCCGCGCACCAAGGGGGGCGTATGATTTTGTCTCGCACACATCTGCTGGCCGCGGCCGCTACTGCTGCCGCGCTGGCATTGGCCGGTTGCTCCAGCGCGCCGCCGGTGAAGCTCTACCAGCCTGAGCTGGGCGGCGCCTTCGTCAACGCGCCGGCCTCGGCTGTGGCTGCGGCGGAAGAACCGGTCGGCGAATTCTGGCGCGCCTTCCACGACCCGCTGCTCGACTCGCTGGTACAGCGCGCGCTGCAGGCCAACACCGACCTGCGCACCGCCACCGCCAGCCTGCGCGAGGCGCGCGCGCTGAACCGCTTTGCCGATGCCGAGCTGCTGCCCAATGTCGGCGTCAACGCCGGCGTCTCGCGCATTCGCGGCACCAACGACCTGGGCGTGCAGAGCACCAACAATAACTACGCGGTCGGCTTCGACGTCGCCTGGGAAGCCGACCTGTTCGGCCGCCTCGGCGATGCACGGCGCGCCGCGCAGGCCAACGTGCTGGCCGGCGCGGCCGGCGTACGGGCGGCGCAGGTCAGCGTCAGCGCCGAAGTGGCGCGCAACTACTTCGAGCTGCGCGGCCTGCAGGAACAGCTGCGGGTGGCGGTCGCCTCGCTGCAGACCCAGCAGGCGGCGCTGGAACTGGTCGACGCCCGTCTCGACGTCGGCCGCGGCACGGCGCTGGATTCCGAACGTGCGCGCGCGCTGGTCAGCTCGACCGCGTCCAACGTCCCGGCGCTCGAGGCGGCCTTGATCCGCACGCGCTACCGGCTGGCCGTCTTGTGCGGCCTGCCGCCGACCGCACTCGATGCCGAGCTGGAGCCGGTGCAGCCGCTGCCCGGGCTGCAGGCGGTGCAACTGTCGGCGATAGGTTCGCCATCCGCGCTGCTGCGCCGGCGGCCCGACATCCAGCAAGCGGAAGCGCAGGCGGCCGCTGCGGCGGCGCAGGTCGGCGTCGCCCGCAGCGCGCTGTTCCCGACATTGACGCTGGGCGGCACGATCGGCCAGAACGCGCTGCAGTTCAGCGACCTGGGCAAGGGCAGCGCCTACGTCTACAACCTGGGCGCGCAGTTGACCTGGAACCTGCTCGACTTCGGCCGCATCCGCGCGCAGATCGCCGCCGCCGATGCGCGCAACGATGCGGTAATGGTCAACTACGAGCGTGTGGTCCTGGCTGCGCTGGAAGAAACCGAAGGCTCGCTGGCCACCTACACGCGCACCCAGCGTCAGACCCAGCTGCTGTTTGAATCGGCGCGCTCGTCGGAACAGGCGGCCGTGATCGCGCGCGAGCGCTTCGCGGTCGGCTCCACCGACTTCCTGACCGTGCTGGACGCCGAACGCGAACTGCTGTCCGCGCGCGACCGCCTGGCGCAGGCCCAGACCGGCGCCGCCACTTCACTGGTGGCAGTGTACAAAGCCCTCGCCGGCGGCTGGGAGGTGCCGGCGCCAGAGCATCATACTTTGACTGAGGAGATCCCATGAAAGCATACATCCCTATCGCGGCACTGGCGCTGATGGCGCTGGGTGCCGGCACGGCCCAGGCCAGCCCGGAACTGGCCAAGGCCAAAAACTGCACCGCCTGCCACGCCGTCAGCACCAAGCTGGTCGGTCCGGCATTCAAGGACATCGCCGCCAAGTACGCCGGCAACAAGGAAGCGGAAGCCATGCTGGCGCAGAAAATCCGCAAGGGCAGCACCGGCGTCTGGGGTGCGATCCCGATGCCGGCTAATCCGCAAGTCAATGAGGCGGAGGCGACCACGCTGGCGCAGTGGGTACTGTCGCAGAAGTGAAAGGCAGGCGTGGCCCGCTCAATGATCAAGCGGGCTGATAACGCCGCGCCCGCCGCGGTTCAGAACGTGGGTATAGATCATGGTCGTGCGGACGTACTTGTGGCCGAGCAGTTCCTGCACCGTACGTATGTCGTAGCCATTCATCAGCAGGCGGGTGGCGAAGCTATGGCGTAGTGTATGCGGCGTCACCTTCTTATCGATATTCGCTTCGATGGAAGCCTGTACCGCCTGTTCTTCGACATGATGGCGGCGCATCGCGTCCGAGCGTGGGTCGCGCGAGATCCGGCTGGCGGGGAAAACATACTGCCATTTCCATTCCCGGGCCGCAGTCGCGTATTTACGATCGAGCGCAAATGGCAGGTACACTTCACCGCCACCCTGTTCGCGGTCGCGCTGATGTTGCAAGCGAACCAGTTCCAGATGTGCCCGGAGCGGTTCGATCAAGGCGTCTGGCACCATCGTGATTCTGTCTTTCGCGCCTTTGCCATTCCGGACAATAAGCTGGCGCATGTTCAAGTCCAGATCGAGCACGCGCAGCCGGCATCCTTCCAGTACGCGCAGGCCGCTGCCGTACAGCAGAGACGCGATAAGCCATGCGTTGCCTTCCAGGTGAGCCAGCAGAGACCGAACCTCGTCCGTGGTCAAGACTGTCGGTAAATGCTGTGGCTGCTTGGCGGTGACCACATCGGTCAGCCAATCCACTTCAAGGCGAAGCACTTTCTGATACAGGAAAAGCAGGGCGGCTTTGGCTTGCGCCTGAGTCGACGCGGCGAAGTGGCGATCCACTGCGAGATGCGTGAGAAACGCTTCCAGCTCCTGCTTACCCATTTCTGCAGGGTGCCGCTTGCCGTGGAACAGGATGAAGCGGCGCGTCCAGTCTACATGGGCTTGCTCGGTGCGGATGCTGTAGTGCATTGTGCGGATGAGGGAGCGTACCTGTTCGAGTAGCTTCGGCGGATTCGGGGTCATGATGCTTTCCCACGGCGTTAGGAGGTTTTATCCTGACCGGAAGCGGAAGTCCACTGCTAGACCTTGATCAAATTGCCGTTATCTGGCATCTTGATGTTTTTAAAACGTCAATATTATGTCCACTTTACGTTAGTGCCCACAATGACGCCAACTGTCTACATTTACGCGGATGGATCTGACCTGCACGATGTTGCCGAAGAACTGCTATCGGGCTTCGGTGACCTTGCGAATTCATGGTTCGACCGTGGTGCCGTTTTAGTGAATTCTGCTCCGGGAAATACGCCTGCGGTGGAAGGCGAGGACTTCCCGGATTGGTTCTTGGGTATTAACATTCCGCTGGCCAGGTTTCATGATCGGGAGGTTTCTGAACTTCTCCCTGTCCTGACTACGCTCACTGAATCCACTGGGCGCGAATTTGTAATTGGTGTAGCTGACGAATCCGGACGTACTGAAGATCTGGTATTTTTTGATGAACGCAATGGCGAAAGCGCGCGACAAGAGCTACTTCAACGCGTGTGTGGGCTCTAACATGGCGGTCAACTGGACTGCCTCCACGCTGCGCGTTCCGGCAGCCAGTTACCTTGAACGTTAGGCTCTGTGATCATGGAAAAAGTCAGCTTTGCGCTAGATGTTGAAGATGGATGGCCTCCCGTCGCCGTGGCTTCCGCGCTGCGCGCTCCAGCTGCCGGTTATCGCATACGTTGGGCATCTCATGGACATCACTGAAGAACAAATAAAGGCTGCGCTTGAAGGAGGAGGCAATGCTTGGACAGAATTCTTTGTCCTCAATTCCCTTATCATCGCAAGACGAGACAAGAATGGCACTCTCTTTGCCAAGCTCATTGAGGATGACGTTTTGTCGAAGGCAGTTAAAGACTTCCTTATAACCCAAGGTATGGTGCAGAACCATTCGCCCAACCAAACAATCCAGCGGACGCCTGACGGCGCCGCTGATCGGTAACGTTGGCGTGTGGTCGGAATTGGTGTGCGAGCTGTAGCTCAGAGCTTGGCGCTTGGGCCGGTAGCAAATCAGGCTTCGCGGCTTCGGTAATGTTTTGGCCCGTGCTGTTTTGCGGGTAGTAGTGATGGTCGGCGTTTTGTCCGCGGTGACGCGCATTGTGCGAACTTCGGTCAGCGCTTTGTCCTTTGCTGTATTTGGTGCTGTGGTTCCGGTTTGTGTTTGGTTCGTGGTCCGCACGCGCCAACAGCTAGCTCAAGCGGACTGGCCGGACCCTAGCAGTTTTTTGTTTAATTTACGGGCGGCCAGCCGCTTAGCACCACGTTATGCCGCAAAAAGATGAAGACAACACAAATCACATTGCTAGCGCTCGCCCTTTTTTCGCCGCTTTCCTCTGCTTTTGCGGGCGGAATAAAACTCAGCCCTGCATTTGATAAGTGCATTACCAAAGCGGGTGCTGTTGATCCCGCAGTTCTGGAATGTATTGGCAATGAACATGAGGTACAAGATCGTCGCCTGAATTCAAGCTACAAAGCTTTAATGGCGAAGCTGGGTGCTTCACGAAAAAAACAACTGCAAGAGGCGCAGCGGCTTTGGTTAAAGTACGTCGAGGCCAATTGCGACTTTTACTACGACCCTAACGGTGGGACCTCCGCGCGGATGATGTCGGCGCAGTGTTCGGTCGATGCAAGGGCACAGCGCGCGGGTGAGCTAGAAGATCTCGCAAAATGGAACTAAAGCATAACCATAAGCTCCAGCGGACGCGCTACAGCGGGCTTCGCCCACTTACGCGCGCCGCTGAGCAATCACGTTGGCCCCGATGAACTATATCGATGTAATTTGGCATACCACTGATCCAGCTAATCCAATTCGGTTGGTATCGGAGCTCGACGAGCATGGCTTTGAGACACGTAAGCTGGAGTTCTTTCGTGATGGTGCTGTCGGATACGCTGATGAGACAACTTCGGCAAATGGCTGTGCTCTTGGTGAGCTTGCGGTGGCAGTGCTGGCCAAGATCAACGAGGATCGGGAGTTTGCGGGAGTGGCTATAACAGCGGCCGCCTTTGAAGAACTTTGGTCGGGGCGCTTTTCTGGCCCAACCATGCAATCAACTCGGACGCGCTAAAGCGCGCCGGTTATTTTGAAACGTTGGGCCAATACATGAAGCGGCTATTTGCATTCTTACTTTGGATTTCACTTTCCACCGCATCTTGGGCTGGTGCTTGGGGTGCTGGTAGTTTTGAGAATGATGACGCGTTGGACTGCGTCGCTTCGTGTACGGGACAAAATGATGAGAGCTGTCTCTCCCAGGCACTTCAGGCGGTTCGTTCGGCCTCATATGTTGAGGCTCCTGACGCAGCCGCAGCAGTCGCTGCGGCTGAAGTGATTGCGGCTGTCCTTGATAGCAATCAAGCTGCACTGCCTACTGAACTACGCTCGTGGCTGGCGAAACAAGATCAATCGAGAATTCGTGCGCTCGCGCCGTTTGCGTCGACCGCACTGAATAGAATTGCTAATTCTAGGGTTTCGGAGCTGGCCGCGTTGTGGTCCGAGGACGCCAAGAGCAATTGGGATGTTCGTATAAAGGCACTGGCGGGGCGCCTATCAAGCCTAACCAAGCAATCAACCCGGACGCGATAAAGCGCGCCGGTTATTTTTGGACGTCGTGCTAGATGTTATACCTCCGCAAATTTATGCTGATGACATTGTTTGTTGTCTGGGCAGCTTCTGCTCTTGCGCAGCGTTCTGAGCCGCATAACTATAAGCCGGAAGTCGGTTATGTGCCTGATGCTGCAACTGCTATACGAATCGCTGTGGCTGTTTGGGGACCAATTTACGGGGAAAAGATAATTGCGGCCGAGGCTCCTTTCCGCGCAGTCTTAAAAGATAATGTTTGGACGGTAGAGGGCTTTCTGCCTAAGGGCCACGTTGGCGGCGTTGCGATCGCTGAGATTTCAAAAAAAGACGCAACGATACTTCGGATTAGTCATGGAAAGTAAATCGCCCAATCCATCATTTCAGGGTCTTTGGGATAGCCTGGGAGTAGTTTTTTTATGAATATCCTTTTAATCAACGGGGCGGCTTAATTCGCATGTTGAGATGCCATGACGATCTTTCGTCTACTTGTGTGGTTGTATGCGGCGCTCGTTTTTTTGGTGGCTGCCTGTGCCTGGTATTTCGATATCCGTCTTTTGAATTCGGTTCGCGAACACCTGCTGCCCGACGTCTTGCTAATGTTGGTCTCCCTCCCAGCGTCGCTCTCGCTTGGGCCGATCTATGAGAATTGGCCTGGCGTTTTTTCTGAGCCTTTTGCTCAGCTTACTTGGCTTACTCTGTGTGGCGCTGGGCAGGTGGGGGTCTTATTTTCCGCGGTAAAGCTGGCTTCGCGTAAATAAAAGCGGAGCAGCCCTGACAGTTCATTCCAGCGGGCGTCTGACGGCGTCGCTGACCAATAACGTTACCTTATGAAATACGTCTCACTCATTCAAAACGGCCGCATGCACACTTCTGGCGCGCATGTATCTTCATTTGAATTCACGAACGATATGGATCTGGCGGCGCTGGCGAGTCGGCTCATTGATGAAGGGTTTGCGTTCGTTGATGAGCCCGCCGGCTGGCCACCTGCTGAAGTGCTGCGCGACCTGAATTCGAAAGGAATTTTGAATCGTTCATTCAATCCAATTAGCTGGACCAGCCCCGAGGTGTTTCATGTGTACGAGGTAGCACACGACTAACTACCCATCTTCTCATCCGATGGACGTGTATAAGCGTGATCGTTTGGGTTGCTGCGTCCGCTTATCGCTGCACTGCGGGATACCGGGATGGAGATAGTTGATGTGCCAGAAGCTGGCGCCGACAAAAACAGCCTCAGTTTTCAATGCTATGGGCGCCGCCGGCACGGCGCTCGAGCGACGTCATCATCATGACGTTACCCACAGAGTCAAGTACTCGTCCCTCGCGGTGCGCGGCATCGGGTTCGCGGCGGTCATCCATGATCACAATCACTTTCAACTCACGGTAGGCCGGCACCGCGCGGATGTCGAGCAATTTTTTTGCCGCAGCGCCGACCGAAGTATGGTGTGGGGTGATGGCGATGACGGCGTCGCTGTCAATGCTGAAATCAAGTCGATAGATATGTCCTGAAATTCCCGTGTATTCGGGGCCGGCCGAAATCCTCGCGGTCGGACGCCACGCCTGAAGATAGATGGCGACCTCGTCCAACAGCAGCGAGATATCGGTTGATACACCAACTTGGTCGGCCTCCCATTTTGCCAACGCGAGCATCGTGGAGATATAGTTCGCAAAAGCGGCTGGCGCGGCTTCCTCACTCGACCATATCTCCAGCTCGCCGAGATCACTCAATGAGACCTGGTATTGTTCAGCTATAGTTTTGACGAACTTTGTCTTACGATTGTCATCCATAGACAGACCGCGACCCATCAGATGCAGTAGCGCGCCGCCATCGTCAAAGAACCTGAGCTGAGGACCTAATTTTTCGACAAATATCGGCACGCCATCCCCATCTGGGTATTTGAATGGGGACTCTATCATGGCGACTGAGCCGTCGTCGGTCAGCGGATGGCAGATCAGGCCAAGCAGTTCGGAAATTCGATTGCAGACCATCATTGTTAGCCTTTGAGCTCAAAATGCTCGGGATGGTTTGGACCGGGAGACATGATTATGTTGGTAGTATTGCAAAAATATTGTAACACGTCTTCAAATTGCCAGTGTAGCCAAAATTCCTGCCCCTCGGAGCGGCGTGAACCCATGTGTTCATGAGATTTATCATGAAGATTTTTGATTGGTTTTTTACTGTGCCGGACGTCCAGTTGATATACGCGTTCCGTGCCGTGCGGGGTCCGTTTGAACACGCTGAAAACGTAGCTGATCAGGCCGGTCTTGTGACTGCGCCTAAACCGAAGTTCGACCTGCATCCTCGTTCCGACGCCGTCTTTATCCAGGAGTCCGGCGGCAAGGGTATATGTCCCGGGCTGAATTTTTTCTGGCATCCAGTCGCGATCCATTTCGCAATAGGTAAAGGACGCTAACAGCGATCTGGCTTCGGACTCCGATATATCGTTCATCTCGTGTCTTTGCTTACCGTCCGGCTACACTACGCACCGTATATGGGCTTAATCATGGCAGCGATTCGAAATTATATAGTTCGTTGGCAATTGAGAATCTCGTAAATTGTCACTTACCCACCACCCGGCCTGCAGACGGTGTGACTATCGGCGATCGGTTCGCCATCCTCGCTGCTGCGCTGACGGCACGTCCGGGTTTGCGTCACCGTTTGGGGATGTGATAAATTGACACCGGTTTGTCCAGGATGAGAGGCAATAAACATCCCGACCACCCTCATGCAATCCCGGATTATCGAGCAAGGAGTGACCAATGATGAGCGATCGTAATGTCGAATGACGAAGCGCAAATCCGCAGCCTGGTCGACACCTGGCAAGCCGCGACCAAGGCCGGCGACGTCGATACTGTGCTCAGTCTGATGAGCGACGACGTGGTCTTCCTCGTGCCAGGCCGCGAGCCCATGAATAAGGCCGAGTTCGAAAAACTGTCCCGCGTCCCGGTTGGTGCGACCAGGCCGCAGTTCGATAGCAAATCGGAAATCCAGGAAATACAAATTGCCGGCGACATGGCTTACCTGTGGAGCAAGCTCGCCGTGAGCGTGACGCCGCCCGGTGCGGAACACGCCATCGAGCGCGCCGGCCATACCCTGACCATTTTCCGCCGGATCGATGGCAAATGGCTGCTGGCGCGCGACGCCAATCTGCTGTCACCAGTCCCGCGCCCCACCGAATAAGCAAGGATAACCATGGCCAAATACTTGATTTCCTTCCCCAGCGCCGCGATGGTCATTCCCGACGGGGAATTCGAGGCGGTCAGCCGCGACGCACACGCCGTGATCGAAGAAGCCAAGCTTGCCGGCGTCTACGTCTTTGGCGGCGGTATCGATGAGTCCGTGCCGCCGGTGCTGGTCGCGGCCGATGGCACGGCCGCGGAAGGCGGCTACCCGTGGGCGCCGACGCTCGACGGCGGTTTCTGCGTGCTGGAGATCGCCACCCGCGACGACGCCATCGTCTGGGCCGCGCGCATCGCCAAGGCTTGCCGCTGCGACCAGGAATTACGTGTCTTCCAGTTCGACCCGGCCTCCTGACGCGCTGTGGTTTCGCGCGGACCCGCATATACCTCCGGTCACGACTCGTGCTAGAGTCTTGCTTTCGATCTGAAAGAGGAGTTCCTGTTGCGTTTATTCCGCGTCATAGCCATGCTGGCCTTGCTATGGAGCGGTTATTGCTGTGCCGCCGTCCCCGCGCCCGACCTGGATAGTTATCATTTTCGCAGCTGGATGATCGAGCAGGGACTGCCGCAGATCACTGTCAACGGCATCCATAGAGACGCTCGCGGCGCGCTCTGGATCGCCACCGAAAAAGGTCTGGTGCGCAGCTACGGCACCGACATGGAAGTCTTCCGCAGCGCCGACACGCCGGCGCTGGGCGCCAACTGGATACAACTGCTGCTGCCGGCTGTGGCTGATTCGCGGCTGTTCATCGCCACGCAAAAGAACCTCTCGTGGTGGGACGGCGCCGCGTTCCACCCGATTCCCGGCAGCGAACAGCTGGGGACGGCCCGCCAGCTGGCGGTCGGCGCCGACGGCAAGCTATGGATACTGGCCGACCATCTGAGCTCCTGGGACGGCCAGTGCCTGCACACCTACACCGAGCTGCTGCCGGCCTTCACCGCCCTGGCGCTGAACGGCGCCGAGCCGACGCTGGCGGACAAGGAAGGGCGGCTGTGGACGCTGCGCGCGGGCAAGCTGGCCGAACTCCCGTTGCGCTGGTCCGAAGGCGCGGCGATCCGGCAGCTGCAATGGCGCAAAGCGCAGCTATGGCTGGGAACTACGCAGGGTCTCTACCTCTGGCAGCCGGATGGCGGCGTGCCGGCCCGTCAGATCGGCGCGGACACCGCCGCGGTCGATCAGCTCAGCCTGGACAAGGAACAGCACCTGTGGGTGATGGCCGGCGGCGGCCTGCGCGTATTCGACGGCGAACGCAACGTCGCCACGCTGCCGGCCGACGCGCCCAGCGCCCTGAGCACGGCGCGCATCGTGATGGCGGAAGATCTCGATCATTTCTGGATCGGCGCCCGCACGCTCGGTCTGCGCTACTACTGGAACGGCGCGACGCGCACGCTGCAGCCGGAAGCCAACGGCGAGCCGCTGCAAACCTGGTCCTACGTCCCCACCAGCCATGGTCTGCTGGTCGGCACCAACCAGGGCGTCTGGCGCACCGACGGCGAGCGGATGGAACCGTTTTACACGGCGCCCGAGCTGAAAGGTCAGGTCGCGTATTCGATGCTGGAAGACAGCGGCAAGCACTTGTGGATCGGCACCCGCAACGGTCTGTTCATCCTGGAGCAAGGCAAGCTGCAGCGCGTGGACCAGCTCGAAGGCATCCAGGTCAGCACGCTGTTCCAGCGCAGTGACGGCCAGCTGCTGGCGGCCACCGCGCAAGGCTTGTACGCCGTCGACGGCGCCACCCGCACGGCCACGCGTCTGTTCCGCAGCCAGCTGCCCGGCACGGTCAGCACCATGTACGAAACCCGCGACGGCGCCTTGTGGATAGGCTCGGCCAACGGCCTGTGGCGCTGGCAGGGCGGGCAGATGCAGCCGCAGGCGGCCGCCGCGCTGGGCCAGGCGCTGATCACCGCCTTGACCGGCTACGGCAAGACCGGCGTGCTGGCCGGCACTTATCAGCACGGCATCCACGCCGTCGAAGGCGGCAAGCATCGCGGCTGGCTGCGCGCCAACGGCATGCCGTCCGACGGTGTCGGCTCGCTGGCCTGGCACGACGGCTGGTTCTGGGCTTCGTATGTCGATGGCGTCTTCCGTTTCCAGCTGCCGCCGGAGGACAGTAACGCCGCGCCGGTGGCGCAAGTGATTTACACCGATCTCGGCAACGCGCCCGGCCGCAACCGTATCCGCTGCTGCAACGGCATGGGCCGCGACAAGGGGTATCTGGCGGCGCCGTATTTCTGGACCGCCAGCCTGGCCGGTGCCGTGCGCACCCGGCTGGACGTGCCGCCGCCGACCTTGCCGCAGGTGTTCATGCGCAAGGCCGATGTCGATGGCGACGTGCATGATCTGGCCAGCGGCGCACTGCGTCTGGCGCCCGAACAGCGCGCGCTCGAGATCGGCTTCGAAGCGCTGGAATTTCAGCTGCCCGAGCGCTTGAAATACCGTTACCGCATGCCGCCGCTGCAGCCGGAATGGCGCCAGACCGGCGCGCGGCACACGGCGTATTTCACCAATCTGCCGGCCGGTGAGTTCCGGTTTGAGGCCCAGGCCAGCTGGGACGGCCAGCACTGGGGACCGGCCGGGCTGCTGACGTTGCAGGCCGAACCGGTCTGGCACGAGCGCACCTCGGTGCGCGCGCTGGGCGTGGTGCTGGCGGTGCTGTTGCTCTACGGTCTGGTGCAGCTGCGCCTGAAGCAGCTGCAGGCGCGCAGCACGGAGCTGCAGCGCGAAGTCGACCGGCAGACCGAGGCGCTGCGCGCCGCCAACGCCAACCTGGAGCTGCTGAACCAGTCGCTGGAACTGGCCAGCCTGACCGATCCGCTGACCGGTCTGCACAACCGCCGCTTCGCCCAGCAGCAAATTCCTGCCATGCTGGCCGGCCTGCGGCGGCGCCGCGCGGTGCCCGGCGCGACCGATGTGCTGGGTGTGATGCTGGTCGATCTGGACCATTTCAAACGCATCAACGACAGCTACGGTCACGATACCGGCGACGTGGTGCTGCAGGGCGCTGGCGCGGCGCTGCGCTGCGTGATCCGCACCGAGGATCACTCGATCCGCTGGGGCGGCGAGGAATTCCTGCTGCTGGTGCACGGCCAGAGCGTCGAGGATCTGTGGGCGGTGGCGCAGCGCGTGCACGCCGCCCTGGCCGAGTACGCCGGCCGTACGGTGGCCGGCAAGGTGACCGCGTCGCTGGGCTTCGCCAGCCTGCCGCTGCCGGACGGCGGCGGCGATGAGCATGCACTCGACTTTGCGCTGCAGATGGCCGACTTCGGCCTGTACGCGGTCAAGAACGACGGCCGCAACGGCAGCGCTTATGCCGAGCTATGCGCGTCCGTGACGTGGCCGAAGGAGGGAGCGCTGAACGAGGCGCTGCACGCATGGGAGCGGGAGGGACGGCTGCGGCTGATCCGCCGCCCCGCCAAACAATGATAACAACCAGAGGGGACACCATGAAGAAATGCTTATCCATCCCGTTCGCCATCCTGCTGTTGCTGGGTGGTGGCGCGCACGCCGAGGAACCGCGCGTCGAGCTGTCGACGCTGCTGCACCAGGAACAGGTGCTGCAGTTCGACAGCTTCGACAACGACACCGCACTGGCGCTGGGCCTGAAGGCGATCGAATTGGCGCGCGCCGGCCACAAGACGGTGGCGGTCAATGTCACGCGCGACGGCCTGATGCTGTTCTATTACGGCATGCAAGGCACCAATGCCGACAACGCCAACTGGATACGCCGCAAGAGCAACCTGGTCAACACCACCGGCCACAGTTCGTTTTACACCCATAATGAAATCAAGAACAGCGGCGGCGACTTCAATGTGATTCCCGGTCTCGACGCGCGCGACTATGCGGCACATGGCGGCTCGTTCCCTATCGTGGTCAAGGGACAGGGCCGCATCGGCACCATCACCGTGACGGGCTTGCCCGGCCCGGACGATCACGCGCTGGTGGTGGCCACGCTGAAAGCCTATCTGAAGGTGGACGGCGAGCTGTAACGCCGCTTACCAGTCGCGGCGCACGCGCAGCATGGCGAACGGCTGGGTGCGGGTGATGTTGTGTTCGGCAAAATCGACCACGCCCGCCAGCCGGTCGCCGCCGGCGTAGTGACTGCGGTCATAGATGACGGTGCGCGCGGCCAGATTGTTCAGCTCCAGCGTCACCGTCAGGTTCGACGCCGGCCGGTAATTGACGAAGGCCCGCGCCCAGCCACTGCCGCTGCTGGTGTCGCGCTCGGCGGTCTGCCAGCTGTCGTTGTACCAGCCGTTGTCCACCGAAAAGCCCCAGGCGGTGCGCTGCTGCGGCAAGTCCTGGGAGAACTCGACGCGCCAGGCCAGCGCCTGCTCGCCGGACAGTTGGCGCGTGGCCTGCGTGGCGGGATCGGTGACCGACGACGACCGCCAGGTGGTGCTGAGCTTGAGCAGTCCCTGCGGCAGCAACCAGCTGTCGGTGGGCAGGTTCAGCATGCCGGTGACGCTGTCCGCGCTGGCGTCGCCGATATTGCCGGCGACGTCGGCCGTGGTGGTGGCCGAGCGCATCGGCATGCGGTCGATGACGTCACGGATGTGCGATTGGGTGTAGCTCAGCATCGCCGCGCCGCGTTCCAGGAAACGGTACTCGACCGTTCCTTCGCACAGCCAGGTCTTGGCCGGTACCAGTTCCGGGTACTCGGCGCGCAGTGCCTTGTCGGCGACGGCGAAATAGCCGGCCGCGTCGCCGAAATTCAGCTGGCTGATTTCGCGCTCCATGCGCAGCCGCAGCTGCAGCGAGGTCGATGGCGACAACGACAGGCGCAGGCGCGGCTTGGGGTAGAGAGAGGCCTTGCCGTCGGCCGGGCCGGCGCCCGTGCTGAGGCTGGCGTGGGAGATTTTCAGTCCCGCCTCGGCGCTGAGCGTCTGATCGACTTGCCAGGCCGAGGACAGTTGTCCTTCCAGCCGCGCTTCCTGCACCCAGGCGCCGGTGCCGGGCGTGGCCGGGCTTTGCGCGTCCGGTTGATAGCTGTTGCTGTTGTCGTTGGTGTTGACGGCGCGCTCGATGCCGCCGCGCAGCACCACGCCGTCCAGCGCCTGCCAGGTCAGTTCGCCCGCCAGCACCTGTTCGCTGGCGCTGGTCGCCGTCAGCGCGTGCGAAGTCACGCCGGCGGTGACGGCAGCCGCGTCGGCGTTCGTCTCGGCGGTCCGGTAGAGTGCGCGCAGGTCGATGCTGGCGCCTGGCGCCAGGTCGCGGGTATAGGCCAGGCCCTGTTCCAGCGTGCGGCCGGCGTTATCGTTGCTGCTGACGGTATGGGTATCGCCATCGTAGCGGGCCTGCGACTGGTAGGACCAGGGATTGTAGGCGCCGTTCCAGGTCAGTTGGCCGTCCAGCACATCCTGGCCGAGATTCAGTTTGAGCGCCTTGTTGTCGCTGAGGCCCGCCCCTTCTACCGCGACATCGGCGGCCGGCGCGGCATTGGCGTAGACGGTGGCGCGGTGACCGTGTCCCTGGCCGGTATCGGGCGAGCGCTTCCAGGCGACGGCCAGGTTGATGCTTTTGTCGCCGCGCTTCAGGCTGTAATTGCCCTCCAGCGCCGGCTGCAGGCCATCGGCCGTCAGGTAGCTGGACGCGGTGCCGCTGGCGGAGACCAGATCCATCGGCTTGAGCACCACATTGGCCACCGTCGCGTATAGCCCTGCATGTCGATACCGCCGGCGCCGCCGCTGATCATGTCGATGCGCTCCACGGCCGCGGCGGGAACGCGTGCCAGCATATCGGCCAGCGGGTCGGTCTTGGCGGCCGGCCGCTTGCCGTTGATGAGTACGTTGCCGGCCGCCCCGCGTCCCGGATTGCCGCCTTCAAACACGAAACCGGGCAGGCGCGACACCATCTCCATCGCGGTCGCCGCCTGAAACTGCACGAAATAGTCCGGCGCATACGTCTGCGCCCGCGCCCCGGCCACGACCAGCGAACAGGCGAGCAGGATTGCCGGGCGAATTGGGGACGATGAGCGCATTTCAATATTGTGCAATGAATATGATGTCGGCGGCAATACCGATCTGGCCGGCTGGTCTAAGGTTGTGGCTAGTAACGATCAGCGTTGTTATCGGTCATGCCAATTCTCTCATTCGCATGTTCGGATACGGGATGGAGCACAGTCGGCGCCACGGAAGTCGAGATTGTCGATTATCACTGAATGAGAGTCATGGATATGCATGAGGTTCCTTATCCGCACCCCGGAGAGATTCTTTTGGAAGAGTTCCTGAAACCTCTCGGAATTACTCAATATCGCCTTGCGAAGGGAATCGCAGTGTCACAACGGAGAATTGGGGAGATTGTCGCGGGCACACGCGGTGTGACGGTGGACACGGGGCTCCGGCTGTCCCGGTTTTTCGGCCAGTCGGACGAATTTTGGATTGGGCTGCAGTTGGATTATGACGCCCGGATGGCAAAAGCTCGGTTATCCGATGTTCTTGATGGCATACGCCCATGGTCACCGGCGGAAAAGGTCGCTGAACCATGATGCGCTCAGGGCTTCCAGCGCATGAACCCACGAACTTCATGTGCGCTGGCGTACATACTGGCAGGGGCTGATCCCGTAAGCTGGCGCCATATGGACTTGCGAAGGAATGTTCATGGAACACGATAATCGGGGACGGGTGGTGGGCTTCATCCATGGTGGACCGCGCACGGTGTCCGCGCCGGTCGCGCCGCCGGCATACCGTCCGCGGGCGTTGCGCCTGGTGGCGCGGCCCGATGCCAGGCTGGCGCGGGTGATCGAAGACGGTCTGCGCGTGCAGCAGACGCGGGGACATCTGGCGGCGATCGACTTTCTGATGGAGGCCAAGGTCTCGCTGCGCACCATCGCGCGGGTGCTGTGGAAGCCGCAGTTGCGGCGCACCGGGGACGCATGACGCGTGCCGGAGGCTGATGTGCCGACCAAATTTGTCGATGGTTACGAGATCGAGTTCACTGGCGAACCGCTGCCCGGTTGCGACCAGTGGGGTGCCTACGTGGCCATCTTCGGCGTGTCAGACAATCCGATGCATCTGACTAACCTCTATCCTCGCCAGCGCGTGGCTGCCGACGTCATCCTGGCCAGTGAGGCGGCTGCCGAGCAGGCGGCAGAGCGGGCGGGCATGCGCATCCTGGAAGAGTTGCGCGCCGCGCCGGCCAAAGCGGGCTGAGCGCCCGACCCGGCCGGCTGCGTCTCCTCGCCGCCCCTCAGCGCGGCGCCAACACCGTGCCGCTGACCGCGCCGAAGCCGATGCGCGGCCGGCCGTCGCGACTGGCCCAGCCGCGCATTTCGATGGTGTCGCCATCTTCGAGGAAGACGCGCTGTTCGCCATTGGGCAGCGTCAGCGGCTGCTTGCCGCCGCCGCTGAGTTCCAGCAGCGAGCCGGCCTCCGCCGCGTCCGGTCCGGACTGCGTGCCCGAGCCCAGCAGGTCGCCGGCGCGCAGTACGCAGCCGTTGACGGTGTGGTGCGCCATCAGCTGCGCCACCGTCCAGTAGGAATGGCGGAAATTCGACAGCGAGATGCGCACCGGCGCCATGCCGGCGTTGCGCATGGCTGCCGTCTGCAACAGCACCTCGAGTTCGACATCGAAGCCGCCGCTGTCGCGCAACGCCGGATAGTCCAGATAGGGCAGCGGCTGCGGATCGGCGGCGTCGCGGGTCCATGGCGCGCGGTAGGGCGCCAAGGCTTCCAGCGTGACGATCCAGGGCGAGATGGTGGTGGCGAAGTTTTTCGCCAGGAACGGTCCCAGCGGCTGATATTCCCACGCCTGCAGGTCGCGCGCCGACCAGTCGTTGAGCAGGCACAGGCCGAACACGTGACGTTCAGCGTCGGCCGCCGCGATCGGCGCACCGCCGGCATTGCCGCCGCCGACGAAGATACCCACTTCCATTTCATAGTCGAGCCGCTTGCTGGGGCCGAACACCGGTTCGGTCTCGCTGGCGCCGCGCGTCTGGCCGCGCGGACGGTGGAAGCGTTGGCCGGAAACGCCGATGGTTGACGAGCGGCCGTGGTAGCCGATCGGCACCCATTTGTAGTTCGGCAGCAGCGGATTGTCTGGCCGGAACAGCTTGCCGACCGCCGTCGCATGGTGGATCGAGGTGTAGAAATCGGTGTAGTCGCCGATCTGTGCCGGCAGCGCGTATTCGGCGGCGGCCTGCGCCACCAGCAATTCCGGTCGCGGCGCGGCATCGCCGCGCAGCAGGTGCGACAAGGCGAGCCGCAGTGCCGACCAGGCGGCCGGGCCGGCGTCCATCAGCGCGTTCAGCGTCGGCTGCGCGGCCAGCGCGGCGGCAGACCGCGCTTCGGCGCTTACGCCGGACAGCGCACTGCCAAGCCGACCCAGGTCGACGATCTGGTCGCCGATGGCGACGCCGCCCCGGTAGGCTTCATCGCTGCCGGCGCGGCGGAACACGCAGAACGGCAGATTCTGGATCGGGAAATCGGTGCCGGCCGTATTGGCCGACGCCACCCAGCTGCGCAGCGCCGGGTCATGGGTTTCGTTCAGTTGCATGTTCATGCCTGGTGTCCGGTGAAGTGTTTTTGGAACCCCTGCCAGCATTGGTAATAGTCAGGTTGCAGCTCGGGCGCGGCCAGCGCCTGCGCGGTCGGCAGGATGACGTCCATGCTTTCGAACATGAAGGCCATGGTGTTGTCGACCTTGTGCGGCGTGCTGGTGTCGATCGCGCTGGCTTTCTCGAACGTCGGCGAATCCGGCCCGTGACCGCTCATGCAGTTGTGCAGGCTGGCGCCGCCCGGACGGAAACCGGCCGACTTGGCATCGTACTGGCCCTCGATCAGGCCCATGAACTCGCTGGCGATGTTGCGGTGGAACCACGGCGGACGGAAGGTGTGCTCGGCCGCCAGCCAGCGCGGCGGGAAGATCACGAAGTCCAGCGTATCCACGCCCGGCGTGTCGGACGGCGCGTGCAGCACCAGGAAGATCGACGGGTCGGGATGGTCGTAGCTGATCGAGCCGATGGTGTTGAAGTGGCGCAGGTCGTACTTGTACGGCGCGTAATTGCCGTGCCAGGCCACCACGTCCAGCGGCGAGTGGCCGATGCGGGCGCTCCACAGATTGCCGCGGAACTTGGCCACCAGTTCGAAATCGCCTTCGCGGTCCTCGTAGGATGCGCGCGGCGTCAGGAAATCGCGCGGATTGGCCAGGCCGTTGGAACCAAGCGGTCCCAGGTCCGGCAGGCGCAGCAGGGCGCCGAAGTTCTCGCAGATGTAGCCGCGCGCGCTGCCGTCGGGCAGGCTGACCTGAAAACGCATGCCGCGCGGCACCACGGCGATTTCCTGCGGCGCCAGTTCGATCACGCCCAGTTCGGTGGCGATGCGCAGCCGGCCCTGTTGCGGGACGATCAGCAATTCGCCGTCGGCATCGTAGAAATAGCGGTCCTGCATATCGCGGTTGGCGGCGTACAGGTGGATGGCCAGGCCGGCGTTGCCGGCCATGGTGACCCAGCCGTCGAGGAAATCGGTAGGCGCCTCCGGCAGTGGCAGCGGATCCCAGCGCAACTGGTTGGGCGTGGCGACCACTTCGTCGAAGCGGCTGAGCATGCGGCCGTTGCCGATCTGGCGGAACGGCTCATGCATGGCCGAGGGCCGGATGCGGTACAGCCAGCTGCGGCGGTTGTGGCCGCGTGGCGCGGTGAAGGCGGTGCCGGACAATTGCTCGGCGTACAGCCCGTACGGCGCGCGCTGCGGCGAATTTTGATGGGCGGGCAGGGCGCCGGGCAGCGCTTCGGTGGCGAACTCGTTGCCGAAGCCCGACTGGTAGCCGGGATGTTCAAACGTGGCGTTCACGCTGTCTCCTTGTGGTTCGTCTAGCCGTGAATGTAGTGCAGTCCCATTGAATTTGCGATATAAATGCAAAAATTGAGACTATTTATAGTGTGAATAATGGAGCTGCGCGACCTCGACCTGAATTTGCTGCTGGTGTTCCGCGAGATTTTTCGCGAGCGCCAGATCTCGGCCGCCGCCCGGCGCCTGCGCCTGACGCAGTCGGCGGTCAGCAATGCGCTGGCGCGGCTGCGCCTGAGCACTGGCGATGATTTGTTCGTGCGCACGGCCGAGGGCATGCAGCCGACACCGTTCGCGGAAAACATGGCCGAGCCGGTCGCCGCCGCGCTGGCGCAGCTGGAGCAGGCTTTTCGTCCGCCGCAGGCGTTCCAGCCGGGCGCCACCTGCCGCCGCTTCACGCTGGCCATGACCGATGTCGGGGAAATGTATTTCATGCCGCGCCTGGTGGCGCGCTGCGCGGCCTTGGCGCCGCAGGTGGAAATCGCCACCGTGCGGCTGGGCACGGTCGATCTGCGCGCCGAGATGGAGGCCGGTCGCATCGACCTGGCGCTGGGCGCGTTCGAAGATGCGCCGGGCGCCTGGTTCCAGCGCCGCCTGTTCCGTCAGCCGTACGTCAGCGTATTCCGCGCCGGCCACGCGCTGGCCGAGGGGCAGTTGACGCGCGAACGGCTGGCGGCCGCGCGCCACTTGGTGGTGACGGCGATGGACAGTCCCTACAACGGCATCAACGCCGCGCTGGCGGCGGCCGGCGTCGACCTGGAACGCGCGTTCAGCGTGCCGCATTTCGCCGCCGTGCCCTACATCCTCGGCAGCACCGACCTGGTGGCGACGGTGCCGCAAAAGCTGGCCGAAGGCGCCGCCGCACCGTTCCGGCTGCGTTACGCCGACACGCCGCTGGCGCTGCCGCCGTTGCAGACCAATATGTTCTGGCACCGGCGCTATCATCAGGACGAGGGCGGGCGCTGGCTGCGCCAGCTGCTGGTGGAACTGTTTGCAGAATGAGGGTGATCAGTGCGGCAGTCTTTCGTCGGCGCGCAAGGTCAGCACGCGGAAGCCGCTGCGGGTCACCGCCACGGTGTGTTCGAATTGCGCCGACAGCTGGCCGTCGCTGGTGACCACGGTCCAGCCGTCGTCCTCGGTATGCACCGCGTGGCGGCCCTGGTTGAGCATGGGCTCGATGGTGAACACCATGCCTTCGCGCAGCAGCAGGCCGGTCTGTGGCTTGCCCCAATGTAGCACCTGCGGTGGCTCATGCATTTCGCGGCCGATGCCATGGCCGCAGTAGTCGCGCACCACCGAATAGCCGTGCCGGCGCGCGTGGCGCTCGATGGCGTGGCCGACGTCGCCCAGCCGGGCGCCGGGACGCACCGCGCGGATGCCTTTCCACATCGCCTCATAGGTGGTCTGCACCAGGCGCCTGGCCGGCGCCGCCACCTCGCCGACCAGATAGGTCTTGCTGGAATCGGCGATGTAGCCGTTCTTCTCCAGCGTGATGTCGAAGTTGACGATGTCGCCGCTATGCAGGATGTCATCGGCGGAGGGCACGCCGTGGCACACCACATGGTTGCGCGAGGCATTCAGCGCATAGGCATAGCCGTACTGGCCCTTGCTGGCCGGCCGCGCCTGCAGCTGGTCGACGATCAGGCGGTCCACCATGTCGTTGACCTGCATGGTCGACATGCCGATCAGGTTCAGACCGTCGAGATGCGCGAACACCCCGGCCAGCAGGCGGCCGGATTCGGCCATCAGGGCGATTTCTTCGGGGCGCTTGGTCATGTCGCGGCCACCCTCACGGCTTGCTCCAGCACCCCGGCCGCGCGCAGTTCGCGGGCGACGATGTCGTTGAAACTCATGGTGGGATTGACTTCGCACAGCATGCCGATCTTGATCCAGAAGGCGGCCTGCGCGTTGATCGAACGGCATGACACCGCGCTGGCCTTGCGTATCTGGTCGTGCAGATCTTCATCTATGTTGACGATGCCCATGTATACTCCGTATATGATCCATATGCGGATTATATACACGTGCCGTGCGCGAGTGCAAATAATGTTAGATTGATGTTTTGCGACTCAGGGCATGATCTTGGAATCCAATCTGGCAGTATTCAGCCGCGCGGCGCTCGAAGAGCAATTGCGGCACGGCAGCGCCCAGCGACAGGCGCTGTTCGAAGCGATCGACGACGGCTTTTGCATCATCGAGTTCATCGATGGTCCGCACGGTCCGCTCAGCGATTATGTGCATGTGGAGGCCAACACCGGCTATGAGCGTCACACCGGCATCGGCGGCATCATCGGCAAACGCTTGCGCGAGATCGAGCCCGACAACGCGCAAGTCTGGCTCGACCTCTACGGCAAGGTGCTGCTGACCGGCGAACCGGCGCGTTTCGAGCAGGAATTCGTCGCGGCCGGGCGTTATATCGAAGTGTCGGCGCGGCGCGTGGGACCGGCGGCGATGCGTCAGGTGTCGGTGCTGTTCCGCGACATCACCGCGCGCAAGAAGACCGAGGCGGAATTGCGCGATTATGTGCAGCGCGTGCAGTTCCTGACCGAAACGCTGGAGCAGCGCGTGGAGGAGCGCACCGCCGAACTGGTCGAAGCGCAGGCCGCGCTGCGCCAGGCGCACAAGATGGAAGCGGTGGGCCAGCTGACCGGCGGCCTGGCGCATGATTTCAACAACATCCTGGCCGGCATCAGTGTCAGCCTGGAGCTGATGCACGTGCGGCTGTCGCAGGGCCGTCTGGCCGATCTCGACCGCCATGTCAGCGGCGCGCAGGCGGCCGTGCGCCGCGCGGCGGCGCTGACGCAGCGCTTGCTGGCGTTTTCGCGGCGGCAGACGCTGGACCCGAAGCCGGCGCGCCTGGACCGCGTGGTGGCCGGCATGGAGGAGCTGATCTGCCGCAGCGTCGGCCCGGCCATCGCGGTCGAGCCGCAGGCCTGCAGCGGTCTGTGGCATACCTTCGTCGACATCGGCCAATTGGAAAACGCGCTGTTGAACCTGTGCCTGAACGCGCGCGACGCCATGCCCGACGGCGGCCGCCTGCGGATCGCCACCGCCAACCAGACGCTGGATGAGCGCGCGGCGGCGGCGTTGGCGGTAGCGGCCGGCGAGTACGTGTCGCTGGCGGTCAGCGACACCGGCGTCGGCATGCCTGCCGAGGTGATGGCGCGCGCCTTCGATCCCTTTTTCACCACCAAGCCGGCCGGCCAGGGCACCGGGCTCGGTCTGTCGATGGTGTATGGCTTTGCCGGCCAGTCCGGCGGCGCCGCGCGCATCGACTCGGCGCCGGGCCGGGGCACCACCGTCAGCCTGTATCTGCCGCGCCATGCGGCCGTGGACGACAGCCCGGAGCAGGCCGCGGCGCCGGCGGTCGAGGTGCCGGCGGCCGTATCGCGCAAGAAAATCCTGGTGGTGGACGACGAAGCGCTGGTGCGCATGATGACGGCCGAGGTGCTGGAGGAACTGGGCTACGAGGTGATCGACGCCGCCGACGGCGCGGCCGCCTTGCGCCAAGTGGCCGCCCACGCCGACATCGACCTGCTGCTGACCGACGTCGGCCTGCCGGCCGGCATGAACGGCAGGCAGCTGGCCGATGCCGTGCGCGCGCTGCGGCCCGAGCTGCCGGTGCTGTTCGTTACCGGGTATGCGGAAAATGCCGTGCTCAATCACGGCCACCTGGCGCGCGGCATGCAGGTGTTGACCAAGCCTTTCGATGCCAATGTGCTGGCGCGCCGCGTGCGTGAGATGGCCGGCGGCGACGGTCCGTCGGCGCTCTAGCGGCGCGTCGTGTCCAGGGTTTTCTTCCAGGGGCTGCCGGCGCCGCGCCGCAGTTCCGGTTCGGCGATCACGCGCGCGATCACGCGCAGCGGTACGCCGGCGTCTTCCATGAACTTGGCGGCGACGTAGCGCCCCTCGGCGTTGATCAGTTCGATGCCGAGATCGACGACCATGGCCATGGTCTGCTGCGGGCGCGAACGGCGCGCGCGCAGTTCCGGATCTTTTTTGGGCGGCAGGTCGGTCACAAACATGGGGCAGTCCGATGGGTCAGTCCGGTTGGCAGCCTCGCTGTAGCCAGGCCAGCAGTATGTCGGCGATGCGTTCCGATGCCGCGCCGTCCCAGTAGGCCGGTATGCGCCCCGACTTGCCGCCGTCGCGCAGGACCGCCTGATATGCGGCCATGATAGCCGCAGGATCATTGCCTGCCAATACATTGGTGCCTTCGCTGATGGTGATCGGCCGTTCGGTGTTGTCGCGCAGCGTGATGCAGGGCACGCCCAGCGCGGTGGTTTCCTCCTGGATGCCGCCGGAATCGGTCAGCACCACGCGCGCATCGCGCATCAGCCCCAGCATTTCCAGATAGCCCATGGGCGGCAGCGGCAGGATGGCCGGCCGCGCGATCAGGTCGCGCAGGCCAAAGCGCTCGATGGTGGCCAGCGTGCGCGGGTGCACCGGGAACATCACCGGCGTCTGCTCGCTGATCGCGCCGACCGTGCGCAGCAGGCGGTCCAGCGTTTCCGGCTGGTCGACATTCGACGGCCGGTGCAGCGTCAGCAGCGCGTAGCCGTCGGCGGCGCTGTCGACAAAGCCGGCGCGGCCGGCGTCGGCGGCGATGGTGCGCGGCGCGATCGCCCGCTCCAGGTTGGCGCGCAGGGTATCGATCATGACGTTGCCGACGAAATGCACGCGCCGCGCGTCGACGCCCTCGCGCGCCAGGTTGGCCGCGCCATCGGGTTCGGTGGTGAACAGCAGGTCCGACAGCTGATCGGTTAGCACGCGGTTGATTTCCTCCGGCATGGCGCGGTCGAAGCTGCGCAGGCCGGCTTCGACGTGGATCACCGGAATGCCCTGCTTGCGCGCCACCAGCGCGCAGGCCAGGGTCGAGTTGACGTCGCCCACCACCAGCACCGCGTGCGGCGCCAGGTCGGCCAGCGCGCTCTCGAAGCGCAGCATCACCTGCGCGGTCTGCACCGCGTGGCTGCCGGAGCCGACTTCGAGGTTGAGGTCGGGCCGCGGCAGGCCCAGCGATGCGAAATACTGTTCGTTCATGGCGACGTCGTAGTGCTGGCCGGTATGGACCAGCTGCGCATGCAGCGCCGGCCGCTTGCCGAACGCGGCCAGGATCGGCGCCATCTTCATGAAATTGGGTCGGGCGCCGACCACGCACAGGATGCGGTAGGGCGGCGCGGTAACAGGCTGGGTCATACGGATTCCGCTATCGAGTCGACGAGGATTTACATATTGCCACGTATTTCGGGAACTGGCATTATTCACAACACATGTATCAATCAAACAACGAAACAATTATTTTAGATGCGGGGGATTGCGGCAGCATCTGATTAGCGGTATGGTTGCAATAATAGCAATTCTAATTCTAGGGGATTACCATGCGTACCGATACTGTCGTTGCGGTAGTGGGGTTGGGCTATGTGGGCATGCCGCTTGCGGTCGAATTTGGCAAATATGTCAGGACGCTGGGTTTCGACCTGTCCGAGAGCAAAATCGAGGCGTATCGCGGCGGCGTCGATCCGACCGGCGAGCTCAGTCCCGAGCAGCTGCGGGCCGCGCGCCACCTGGAAGTCAGCACCGATCCGGGGGTGCTGGCGCAGGCCGATTACATCGTGGTGGCGGTGCCGACCCCGGTCGACCTGGCGCACAACCCGGACTTCGGCCCGCTGATCGGCGCCAGCACCAGCGTCGGCCAGCACATGAAGCGCGGCGCCATCGTCGTCTACGAATCCACCGTCTATCCGGGCGCCACCGAGGAAGTCTGCATCCCGGTGCTGGAGCGCCATTCGGGCCTGCGCTGGAAGGACGATTTCCACGTCGGCTACTCGCCGGAGCGCATCAATCCCGGCGACAAGGAACACACGCTGACCAGCATCGTGAAAGTGGTCTCGGGCGACGACGCCGCCACCACCGAGGCCGTGGCCGAGCTGTACCGCACCGTGGTCAAGGCCGGCGTGGTGCAAGCCTCCAGCATCAAGGTGGCGGAAGCGGCCAAGGTGATCGAAAACACCCAGCGCGACCTGAATATCGCGCTGATGAACGAGCTGTCGATCATCTTCGACAAGATGGGCATCGACACGCTGGAAGTGCTGCAGGCGGCCGGCACCAAGTGGAACTTCCTGCCGTTCCGTCCCGGCCTGGTGGGCGGCCACTGCATCGGCGTCGACCCCTACTACCTGACCTACAAGGCCGACATGCTGGGCTACCATCCGCAGGTGATCCTGGCCGGGCGCCGCATCAACGACAACATGGCCAAGTTCGTCGCCGAGAAAACCGTCAAGGAACTGATCGCGCGCGACTGCCACGTCAAGGGCGCCAAGGTCAACGTGCTGGGCCTGACCTTCAAGGAAAACTGCCCGGACTTGCGCAACTCCAAGGTGGCCGACGTCGTCAGCGAACTGCGCAGCTACGGCATCGACGTGCACGTGCACGACCCGGTGGCCGACAGCGCCGAGGCCGAGCACGAATATGGTGTCACGCTGGACAGCTGGGATGATCTGCCGCAAGCGGACGGCATTGTGCTGGCCGTCGCCCACCGCGAGCTCACCACGCTGGGCCTGGATGCGGTACAGTCCAAGCTGAAGCCTGGCGGCTGCTTCATCGATATCAAATCCCAATACAACGCGGCGGTGCTGCGCGAGGCTGGATTCCGCGTCTGGCGCCTGTAACCCGAGGTTGATGGTGTGACTAAGTTTGAACAAGTAAAAGCGCAGCTGCGCGCCGCCCCGCGGCGCTGGCTGGTCACCGGCGCGGCCGGTTTCATCGGTTCCAACCTGGTGGAGGCGCTGCTGCGGCTGGGCCAGCAGGTGCGCGGCCTGGACAATTTCGCCACCGGCTTCCAGCACAACCTGGACCAGGTGCGCGAGCTGGTCGGGCCGGCGCTGTGGGCCAATTTCGAGTTCATCGAAGGCGACATCTGCCAGCCGGCCACCTGCGCCCGGGCGTGCGCCGGCATCGACTACGTGCTGCACCAGGCCGCCATCGGCTCGGTGCCGCGCTCGGTGGCCGATCCGCTGACCACGCACAACACCAACATGACCGGTTTCCTCAACATGCTGATGGCCGCGCGCGACGCCCGGGTGGCGCGCTTCGTGTATGCGGCTTCCAGCTCGACCTACGGCGACCACCCGGGCCTGCCCAAGGTGGAAGACCAGATCGGCCGGCCGCTGTCGCCGTACGCGGTCACCAAATACTGCAACGAACTGTATGCCGACGTGTTCGCGCGTTGCTACAACATGCAGTCGATCGGCCTGCGCTACTTCAACGTCTTCGGCCGCCGGCAAGACCCGTTCGGCGCGTATGCGGCGGTGATTCCGCAATGGGTGGCGGCGCTGATCGGCAACCGGGAGCTGTACATCAATGGCGACGGCGAGACCACGCGCGACTTCTGCTTCATCGACAACGTCGTGCAGGTCAACCTGCTGGCCGCCACGGTGCAGGACGAGGCGGCGCTCAACCAGATTTACAACGTTGCGCTGGGCGACCGCACCACGCTGACGCGGCTGTACCAGATGATGCGCGAACAGCTGCGGGACCGCTATCCGCACGTGGCGGCGCACCAGCCGCAGTACCGCGGCTTCCGCGCCGGCGACATCCGCCACTCGCAGGCCGACATCAGCAAGGCGCAAACCCTGCTTGGCTATGCGCCCACCCATGCCATCCAGGACGGCCTGCGCGAAGCCATGGACTGGTACGTCGCCCACCTGCCGCAATAAAGGTCGGGGTCAGAGCCGATATTCGGACACGAGCCCGAATCGGTGGGCGGCGAGGGCCAGTTGGCCGTATTTGTCGTAGGCGACCTGCGCGGCCATGCGGCGTATGCTCTGCCCCAGCGTGCCTTGCAGCAGCAGGTTGTCCGGCGGCTGCTTCAGGCCGGACGGCGCGGCGCGCGCCAGGCCGCTGGGCGTGAAACGGTCGCGGTTGCGGTCCAGATAGGCGCACAGCGAGGTCAGCCGCTGCTGGTTGAGGCGGTGACGGCGCGCCGGCGCCCGCCCCAGGTCGCGGCTCTGCACATATTCGAACGGATGGGTCAGGATCACCACCAGCGGGATGCCGGCGCGTTCGGCCATGTCCAGCAGCGAGCAGGTTTCGGCCAGGCTGGTGCCGGCGATGGTCAGCGTCTTCAGGTGGCGGCGCGCGCCCAGCCGCCAGTCGCTGAAGGTCAGCAACGGACATTCCAGTACGCCGTGGCGCACGTGGGCGCCGCTGTACAGGCGATAGTCCGGATCGCCGCTGTCATACACCGACAGGCCGATGTTGGAGCTGTACGGGATGCCGCTGCGCGCCAGCGCACGGTACAGCTGGTCGTCGTGCTGCAGGCTGCCGCTGCGGAACGCGGCCGGACGCGGCAGGCCCCAGGCGCGGAAGCTGTCCAGCCCCTGTTCGATCAGGCGCAAGGAGTCGTCCTCGGCGCGGCCGGCGAAATCGTCCTGGCGCGGCTGCCGGCGCACGCGCTCGCGCCAGTCGGCATGCTCGAACACCGACCAGCAGGGATGCACGTGCAGTTGCACTTCGTGGCCCGCCTCGGCGATGCGGCCGACGATGGGGCGCATCGGGTCATGGCGGAAATAGGCGCGGTGCAGCGCTTCGACAAAGAAAGTGGCTTCGATCCGGTGCTGCGCAAAGCACTGCAGCAGAAAGCCCAGCCCTTCGGAGCGGCCGTCGACGTCGCACCACACCACCGGATCGGCTATCGGCTGCAGCGCGGCGTCGGCAAACGCGCCGGCGATGCTGTACTCGGTATCGATGGTGATGCAGACGTGCATGCTCATGACGCGCCGTGTAGTAAAAACAAGACAACAATATTAGCATTGGTTCACTTGTCGCAAGCAAAAAATCCTAGGTAATTTCAATACCAAGTTGACAATGTCCGGCGCCTGCGGGCATGATGCTAAACAGTCATGTAAGCACCGAATTTTGGCCGGCGCGCCGGCGCAACCCTTGCTGATCTATCCCTATGGCCAATGACTTCGCGCTGATGTTCGAGCGCCTGCAGCTGCCGCGCGATCTGCCGCGCGTCCACGCCGCGGTCGCGCCGCTCGCCCCCTTGCTGCAGGCGCTGCTGGGCGAAGCCGCGTGTAACGAGGATGGCCAGTTGTCGGTGATGGTCGGCAGCCGCGCGGGACAGGCGGTGCTGCTGGCGCCGTGCCGCGATCAGGCGCTGGAACTGCCGCTGCGCCTCGGCGAGAAAGTCCTCTGGCGCCAGAGCCTGCCGGCGATGCGGCTGACCGGCGGCGCGCAGGATGGCGTCGGCTCGGCGGCCGACGCGCTGGACCTGCTGGCGCGCTTGCGCGTGGCCATGCCCGGCCGCGCGCTGGTGCTGTCCGATGTCGAGGTAGACAGTCCGCTGTACCAGGCCGTGCTGCGCGCGCGCGAGGCCGGTTATGTGTTGACCCGCAACGCGCCCGATACGCATCTGTACCACCGCTTCGTCGACAGCTATGACGCCTTTTTCCAGCAGCGCAGCAGCAAGCAGCGCACCCAGCTGCGCAAGAAGGAAAAAGTGTTTGTCGAGCGCTACGGCCGGGAATATGCATTCCGCGAATATCGCCAGCCCGGCCAGGTGGCCGAGTTCCTGCGCGCGGCCAGGGCGATCAACCGCAAGACGTATCAGTTCCGCATGTTCGGCGAGCGCATCGACGATGACGAGGCCAGCATCGCCGCCGGACGCCGCGCGGCGGCGGCGGGACGTTTCCGTTCCTTCATCCTGTGGCACCGCGATCAGCCGCTGTGCTTCATCGTCGGCCACCAGCGCATCGACGGCACCTTCGAGCACCGCTGCACCGGCTTCGACCCCGAGCACCGCGACGCCGCGCCGGGCATCAACTGCAACATCCTGCTGCTGCAGCGGTTGTATGAGGAGGACCGGCCGCGCGTGCTCGATTTCGGCGGCGGCGATGCCGATTACAAGCGCCTGTTCGCCAACGAGTCGCGCCTGACGGCCGATCCGGTGCTGCTGCCGCGTCGGTGGCGCTTCCTGCTGGCGCGCAGCCTGTACGAACGCTCGGCGTGGGCAAACGAGAGCGCGGTGCGGGTGCTCAAACGCCTGGGCCTGCAGCAGGCGCTGAAACGCTGGCTGCGCGGCACGCCGCCATGAACCGCGCGTTCTCGATTTATCTGGACCTGCTGCGTTTCCTGGCGGCCTGTCTGGTGGTGATCTACCACTCGAACTCGCGCCTGCTGTCGGCCAGCGTGCTGCCGCTGTCCACCTATGGCCACGAGGCGGTGATCGTGTTCTTCGTGTTGTCGGGCTATGTGATCGCCTACGCCACCGATGCGCGCGAAAACAGCCCGGCCAGCTACTGGGCCAGCCGGCTGTCGCGCATCTGGTCGCTGGCGATTCCGGCCATCCTGCTGACGCCGCTGCTGGACATGGCGGGCGAGGCGCTGGCGCCCGCCGTGTACGAGGGCTACACCACCCACGATCATGCGGCGCTGCGCATGGCCACCAGCGCCCTGTTCCTGAATGAAGTGTGGACGGTGTCCATCATGTGCTTCTCCAACATCGCCTACTGGTCGCTGAATTACGAGGTCAGCTATTACCTGCTGTTTGCGCTGTATGCCTTCGGTGGCCGCCGGCGCTGGCTGTGGATGGCCCTGGCTGGTGCGCTGATCGGCCCCAAGATCCTGCTGCTGGCCCCGGTGTGGGTGCTCGGCGTGGCGGCCTACCGCTGGCGCGCACCGCAGCGCATGCCGGAATGGCTGGGATGGACCTGCGTGGCCGCTTCCTTGCTGCTGTTCGCCGCCATCGAAGCCAGCCGCCTGAGCGAGCTGCTGAGCGCGCAGGTGAGGGCGGCGCTGGGCGCGCACTGGTATCGCGAACTGAATTACTCCAGGTGGTTCCTCAGCGATTACCTGCTGGGGCTGAGCGTGTTCCTGCACTTCATCGGCGTGCGCCGTGTCGCGGACCGGCTGGCGCCGGCGCTGCTGGCGCTGGAGCGGCCGGTGCGCGCGCTGGCTGCTTATACCTTCTCGCTGTATATCCTGCATCAGCCGCTGCTGTATTTCTATACCGCGCTGATCGGCCTGCCGCCGTCCGATGCGCGCAAATATGTCGCCGTGATCGGCTGCGTGGCGCTCACCGTGTGGCTGATCGGCAGCCAGACCGAGCAGAAACGCCATCGGCTGCGCGCCTGGCTGGAGCGGGCCTTGCAGCGTCCCGCCATGCGTTACAGGAGTTCCTTATCATGAGCAAGGTGATGGCGCGGCTGGCGCGCGAGTTGCGCGGACGCGGACTGGTCGGTTTCACGCATTTTGTCGCGCGCCGTTTCGTGCAATGGCGCGCGGATGTGCTGTACGAACAGGACTTGCGCCTGCTGCCGGCGGCCGCTGCGCCCGTGCCGGCGCCGTCGGCGCGGGTGACGCTGATCGACCGCGGCAATTTCGGCAGCGAGGCCACCGCCGCGCTGGAACGGGCGGTGCTGGTGGGCGGCAATGTCGATTACGTCAGCGACCTGCGCGGTACCGGCCAGCTGTGGATCGCCACCGACGAGCATGGCGCGGTGGCCAGCTATGCCTTCGTGGTGTTCGCCTCGTTTTACAAGCACATCCTGCATGAGGATTCGGGCACGCCCATCATCTGCAATTGCGTGACCATGCCGGCCCACCGCGGCCAGGGCCTGTATCCGCGCCTGCTGCGCGAGAGTTGCCAGCGGCTGGCGGCGCAGGGCTTCGGCCGCGTCATCATCACGTGTGAGCCGGATAATCGGGCCTCGATTCGCGGCATCGAAAAGGCCGGATTCCAGCGCGTCAAGACGCTGTACAGCCTGATCCTGTTCACCCGCCTGATTGCGTTCCAGCGAGTGGCGTGGGCGCCGGGCCAGTCGCTGGCAGAAAACGCCGCGTTTCGCTGAACAGGCGCGGCTGCCGCTGCTGGCAGGCGTCGCGCTCGGCGGCGATGCGCCGGCGGTTCTGTTCGCCGTTGGCGTGGTCCAGCACATAGCCGAACCGTAGTCCCGGCTGCGGCTGCAGCGTCTGCCGCAGGACGATGTCGCCCAGCGCCTTCTTGAAGTGGCCGCCTTCCCAGTACCATTGCGTGACGCTGCGGCGGTCGTCCGGCGCCGGAATGGTTTCGCAGGCGTACACGCCGTAGCCGCTGAAGTCGTGCAGGGTGATGCGGGCGTCCGGGTGACGCCGCCGCGCCTGCTCGGCGGCGGCGATCAGCAGCGTCTTCCAACGTTCGAACGCGGGCCAGATGCCGGTTTCCTCCATCAGCAGCAGAATCTGCGCGTGATACGGATAGATCAGCAGGTGAATATCGGCGCCCGGCGCGGCGGCGGCGTCGAGGAAGGCGCCGACTTCGCGCCGCACCTCTGCTTCGTTCAGGCCGTCCATGGCCTTGCGCGTGAAACTGACGGCGTTTTCGCGCGCGCGCTGGGCGAACATCTGGTAATAGCCATCCGCGCGCGCGTATTTGACGTAGTCGCGCAGCGGGTTGTAGCCGCCGGCGCTGATGGTGGCGGCTTCCTCGTCATGTTGAATCGCCAGCGTGGTCAGCGCATCCTTCACCGAGCTGAGCGAAAATAAAGTCTGTACACGCCAGGACCAGTCCTGCACCGGGTGCGCCGCGACCGGCGGCGGCACGCTCTGCCGGTCCATGAAATCGAGAAATTCCATGCCCGCCACCACCGTCGCCGGCCGCACGCCGTGCGCGCGCAGATAGCGCAGCTGTTGCACCGCGACCCCGATGCCAGTGCCGGGAATCGCCAGGTTGTAGCCGGCGCCGCGCGCCGCCATGGCCGGCGTCGCCGGGTCGAAGCCGATGTCGGCACGCGAATTGCCGAAGATGAGTTGCGTGGCGCCGCTGTGCAGCGCCCGCGTCACCTTGATCTCGTCCTGGTAGCGCGTCAGCGCCGGCTTGACCTGGTTGAAGCCGGGACGGTCGATCAACCCGTACAGGCCGTACGGATCGACCAGCACCACCAGCGTCACACACAGCAGGCTGCCGAGCAACAAGGTTGCCAGGTTCCAGCGCAAATAGGTCGTCGGGCTCATTCAGAACTGGAAATAAAGGAAGTCGGTCGGCCGGCTCAGCGACAGCAGGCAGGCCAGCGCGCACAGGCCCATCAGCAGCGCCCACGCGCGTGTCGGCTGCCACACCAGCCGGCGCGCCAGCGCGCCGTGCGCCACCGCGGCGCCGGGTACGAAGTCGAAGGCCGGCTCGAAACGGCGGACGATTTCCTGGGTGTTGGGGCAGGCGAACGCCAGCAGCGCCGCCAGCAGCACCCAGCTCCAGGTTTCGATGAAGCGGGCGCCGCCGCCGGCAAAAAATCCCATGCCCAGCTGTTCCAGCCACAGGCGCGCCGGCCCCAGGCGGTTGCCGATGGCGTCCGGCAGCGCCAGGCCATGCAGGCCGCTCATGCCGCGCACGATGTCCAGCGCGGTTGCGGTATCGCTGGCGCGGAAAAACACCCAGGCGTAGCAGACGGCGACGAAGGTGAGGGCGGCGGCCAGCCAGCGCCACAGCCGCGCCTGCAGCGGGAAGCCGAGCCGCGTGGCCAGCGCCAGCCAGCCGTGGTTGACCGTCAGATACAGGCCATGCAGTCCGCCCCAGATTACGAAATTCCAGCCGGCGCCATGCCACAGCCCGCCCAGCAGCATGGTGGTCATCAGGTTGACATGGCGGCGCAGCGGTCCCTTGCGGTTGCCGCCCAGCGGCAGATACAGGTAATCGCGCAGAAAGCGGGACAGCGTCATGTGCCAGCGGCGCCAGAAATCGATGATGTTGGCCGCCTTGTACGGCGAATTGAAGTTCAGCGGCAGGCGCACGCCAAACAGGCGCGACAGGCCGATCGCCATGTCCGAGTAACCGGAAAAATCGAAATACAGCTGAAAGGCATAGGCCAGCACGCCGCCCCAGGCCGGCAGCAGCGAGGGCGCGTCCGGCGCGGCGAACAGCGGCGAGGCGTAGGCTGCCAGGTTATCGGCCAACAGCACCTTTTTCGCCAGGCCGATCAAGAAGATGGCCGAGCCGACCGCGAAATTTTCCGCCAGCGGGGCATAGGTCCGGCGGGCGGCGAATTGCGGCATCATTTCCTTGTGATGCAACACCGGGCCGGCGATCAGGTGCGGGAAATAGGTGACGAACAACAGGTAGTGGATAAAGCGGCTTTCCCGCACCTTGCCCTGGTAGGAGTCGACCAGGAAGGCGATCTGCGTAAACGTGTAAAAGGAGATGCCGATCGGCAACACCACATGCAGCAGCGGCAAAGGTCGGCCGCTGAGCGCGGCGGCGCTGGCCAGGAAAAAGTCGGCATACTTCATATAAGCCAGTAACAGCAGATTGACGGCGATGGCGCCCGTCAGCCAACGCTTGCGGACCGGCTGCGGCGCGGCGCGGCAGCGCAGGCCGCAGACATAATTAAATCCCACCGAAGCCAGCAGCAGCGGAATATAGCGGTAATCCCACCAGCCGTAAAACACCAGCGACGCCAGCGCCAGCCATGCCGCCGCCCACGCCTGCGAACGCCGCGCCAGCGCAAAGAACAGCAGCAGCGTGACCGGCAGGTAGCCCAGCAGGAAAGGGAATGAGTTGAACAGCATGAGCGCGGCGGGTATGCAGTCGAGAGACCTGCCGAGAATAGCATTCAATTAACTTTTCGTTTGGGATTTAGTGGCGAGCTGTAGTATTTCGACAACGAAAAAAAATTTCAATTTAGTAACAACTACCGGTTTCCCTGTGGAGAATATAAAGTGTTCTATTGGCAACAAATTAGAGCATTGCATATCGGCGTGTAATGAGATATTTTTGAGTCTGCAAGATGAAAGAAAAACAATTCTATTGGCAGGGACATACCGTTATGAGCAGCGTGCATGAAGTTGCGGTGGTAGCAACCTGTAGGAGACATACTCCAGGCCCGTTCGCCCGGCGTCACCGATGGCGGACCTGCCGAGTTACTGTGCCGTCCGGCTGATCACAGGGCAAGGCCGCGCGGCAGACGATCTGCCGGTAAATAATCCAGACCGTGGAAGGTACCCGCCAGGGCGGGGGGGCACACGCGCTTATATGGCGGCAGAAATGAGGGACTGGCGTCCACAGTCCCGGCGGTAGTCATAAAAAATTCCCGAGCGCGCGCCGCCTGCGGCGTGCTCTCGGCCACAACGAAAAAAAAACGGGGTCTGCAATGTTTAAGATTGCGAATCATTACGTGTCCAAAGTGGTGGTCTTGCTGCTGTTCCTGGAGTTCTTCATCCTCATCGGCGCGTTCTACGCCGGCGCCGATCTGACCTTCTTCGATCGCGGCACCTTGATCCTGCCGGAGCCGGCGCGCTTGCTGGCGTCGTCGCTGGTATTTGCCGGCATCATCGTGTTCAGCATGAGCGCGCTGGGCATGTACCAACTCGATTTTGAAGTCGACAAACGCATGCCGGTGCTGCTGTGGCTGCTGCCATCGTTCTTCATGGGCTTCTGCCTGATCATGCTGGCCTGCTTCCTGGCGCCGACGCTGTACATCGATCGCAGCACGCTGCCGCTGGTGTTCGCGTTTTCCGCCGGCGGCATCGTGCTGGCGCGTGCCACCTTCCTGCGCACGTCGCAATCGCCGTTGCTGGAGTCGCGCATCCTGGTGATGGGCACCGGCCAGCTGGCGGCCAAGTGCGGCGAACTGGCGCAGAGCGGCAGCGGCTACCGCAAATACAAGGTGGTCGGCTATTTGCCGATGGCGTCCGAAGAGGTGTGCGTGCCGGCCAACCGCGTGATCGAGCTCGCGCCCGGCCAGACCTTGCTGCAGCTGGCGCAGAACCTGCGCGTCAGCGAGATCGTGGTGTCGGTACAGAACCGCCGCGGCGGCGTGCTGCCGATCCGCGAACTGCTGGAGTTCAAGCTGCACGGCCTGAAGGTGACGGATACCTCCGATTTCTTCGAGCGCGAAACCTGCCAGATCCGGGTCGAGTCGGTGCAGCCCAGCTGGCTGGTGTTCAACCGCGGCTTCGATCAGGGCATGCTGCGCCGCCTGATGAAGCGCGGCTTCGACCTGACCGTCAGCGCCGTGATCATGGTGCTGACCCTGCCGCTGATGCTGGTGACGGCATTGTGCGTGGCGGCCGAGGATGGCGGTCCGGTGTTTTACCAGCAGGAGCGGGTGGGCAAGAACGGCGTCACCTTCAAGGTGCTGAAGTTCCGCAGCATGGGCATCGCCGCCGAGCAGGCCGGCAAGCCGCAGTGGGCCCAGGCCAACGATCCGCGCATCACCCGCGTGGGCAATGTCATCCGCAAGCTGCGGATCGACGAGCTGCCGCAGCTGCTGAACGTGTTCAAGGGCGAGATGAGCTTTGTCGGCCCGCGTCCGGAACGGCCGTACTTCGTCGAGCAGCTGAACCAGGAGGTACCGTACTACAACGCACGCCACAGCATCAAGCCGGGCATCACCGGCTGGGCGCAGGTGCGTTACGGCTATGGCGCCTCGGTGGAGGACGCGGTACAGAAGCTGCAATACGATCTGTACTACGTCAAGAACAACAGCCTGTTCCTCGATTTCCTGATACTCATCGACACCCTGAAAGTGGTGATGTTCCGGGGCGGCCGATGACGCCGCGCAGTCGATGCCGGAGCTGAAGCCGGAAAAGGCGTGCACATGCTGAACAATGTCGCAGCCGTGAGTTATGGGATCGCCACGCTGGCCTTCCTGCTGTTGTGCGTCTTGCTGTTGACCAGCTGGCGCGGCCGTGCCCACGGTCTGCCGCTGGCCTTGGCGTGCGCCGCCACCGTGCTGTGGAGCGCGGCCAGCGTCTGGTATGCCGGCACCCGCGCGCAGCCGCTGCTGCTGGCGCTGCTGGAAACCGTGCGTAACGGCGCCTGGTCGGCTTTTCTGCTGATGCTGCTCGGCCATCTGAAACGCGAACGCGGACTGCGCCCGCTGCCCTGGCTGGTGGGCGCCGTGCACGCGCTGTTCCTTGTCATCCTCGTGCTCGATACGCTCGGGGTACCGCCGTTCGACGCCATCGGCCTGCTGGCGCTGGTCACCACGCGCGTCGGCCTGGCGGTGCTGGGCATGCTGCTGGTCGAGCAACTGTACCGCAACAAGCCGCTGCACGAGCGCTGGGCCATCAAGTTCGCCTGCCTCGGCATCGGCGGCATGTTCGTGTTCGATTTTTACCTGTACAGCCACGCGCTGCTGTTCCGCGGCATGGATCCCGAGATCTGGGCCGCGCGCGGCCTGGTCAACGCGCTGACGGTGCCGCTGATTGCGGTGTCGGCCGCGCGCAGCGCCTCATGGTCGTCGGAAATCGCGGTGTCGCGCCGGGTGCTGTTCCATTCGGCCGCGCTGCTGGGTTCGGCCGCGTATCTGCTGCTGATGGGGTCGGCAGGCTACTACCTGCGCTACTTCGGCGGCGAATGGGGCATGGTGATGCAGGTGGCTTTCCTGTCGGCCGCCACCGCGCTGCTGGCCGGCATCCTGTTTTCCGGCACCGTGCGCGCCTGGCTCAAGGTTTTCATCAGCAAGCATTTTTACAGCTATAACTACGACTATCGCGAAGAATGGCTGCGCTTTACGCGCACGCTGTCGATGGAAGGCCCGAACCTGGGCGAGCGCAGCATCCAGGCCGTGGCCGAGCTGGTGGAAAGCCCCGGCGGCGCGCTGTGGATACGGCGCGAATCGGGCCTGTGCGAGCCGGCCGCGCACTGGCACATTCCGCCGCCCAGTTTCAGCGAGCCGGCCAATTCACCGTTCAGCCTCTACCTGGAAAGCAAGCAGTGGGTGATCGACCTGGCCGAATACGCCGACAAGCCCGAACTGTACGGCAATGTCGAGATGCCCGAATCATTGCGCCACTTCGCGCGCGGGCGCCTGATCGTGCCGCTGATTTTGCAGGGGCGTCTGTTCGGCTTCGTGATGCTGATCCAGCCGCGCAGCAGGATCGTGCTCAACTGGGAAGTGATCGACCTGCTGAAAATCGCCGGCAGCCAGGCCGCCAGCTACCTGGCGCAACAGGAGGCGGCCAATGCGCTGATGTTCGCGCGCCAGTTCGAATCGTTCAACCGCATGTCGACCTTCGTGGTGCATGACCTGAAGAACCTGGTGTCGCAGCTGTCGCTGCTGAGCCTGAACGCGGAAAAGCACCGCGACAATCCCGAGTTCCAGCGCGACATGGTGGAAACCGTCGGCTACTCGGTGCAAAAGATGAAGCTGCTGCTGCAAAAGCTGGGCCGGGTGCCGGCCGCCGAACGGCCGCTGCCGCTGGCCATCGACCAGGTGGTGCAGCAGGCGGTGGCGCTGAAGGCCGCGTTCGAGCCGCGCCCGATACTGGACATCGCCGAGCCGGGGCTGACCGTGCTGGCCGACCGCGAGCGCCTCGAACGTGTGCTCGGCCACCTGATCCAGAACGCCATCGAAGCCACGCCGAAAGACGGCCAGGTGCGGATCCGGCTGCATGCCGAAGCGGACGCGGTGCTGGTCGAAATCAGCGACACCGGTCAGGGCATGAGCGAGGAATTTATGCGCGAGCGTCTGTTCAAGCCGTTCGATTCCACCAAGTCGGCCGGCATGGGCATAGGCGCGTTCGAGAGCCGCCAGTACATCCACGAGCTGGGCGGCCGGCTCGATGTCAGCAGCCGGCCGCTGGCCGGCACCACCTTCCGCGTCATACTGCCGCTACACCGGCAGATGATGCAAACCGTAGATCAGGCCGCATGACGGACCAAGGAAAGCTGTGACCCCAAGCAAACCGAAATTGTTGATTGTTGAGGATGACCCCGGCCTGCAAAAGCAGCTGCGCTGGAGTTTCGACGCGTATGACGTGGTGGTGGCGGGCGACCGCGACGCCGCGCTGGCGCAGCTGCGCCGCCACGAGCCGGCGGTGGTGACCTGCGACCTCGGCCTGCCGCCCGATCCGGACGGCGCCACCGAGGGCCTGGCCACGCTGCAACAGATTCTCAGCCTGGCGCCGGACACCAAGGTGATCGTCCTGACCGGCAACCAGGACCATCGTCATGCGCTGCAGGCGATTGCGCTGGGCGCTTACGATTTCCATCAGAAGCCGGCCGATCCGGAAGTGCTGAACCTGGTGATCCAGCGCGCGTTGTTCCTGCATGGCTTGCAACAGGAAAACCGCCGCATGCAGCTGAGCCACGGCGAATCGCCGCTGGCCGGCCTGCTGACGCGCGATCCCGGCATGCAGAAGCTGTGCCGCAGCGTGGAAAAGGTGGCGCCGACCTCGGCCTCCGTGATGCTGCTGGGCGAGAGCGGCACCGGCAAGGAAGTGCTGGCGCGCGCATTGCACCAGCTCAGTCCGCGCGCCGGTCAGCGTTTCATGGCCATCAACTGCGCCGCGATTCCCGACACCCTGCTCGAAAGCGAACTGTTCGGCTACGAAAAGGGCGCCTTCACCGGCGCCGCCAAGCAGACCAAGGGCAAGGTCGAACTGGCCCACGGCGGCACCTTCTTCCTCGACGAGGTCGGCGATCTGCCGATGGCCTTGCAGGCCAAGCTGCTGCGCTTTTTGCAGGAGCGCGTGATCGAGCGGGTCGGCGGCCACGAGGAAATTCCGGTCGATGTGCGCATCGTCTGCGCCACGCACCAGAATCTGAAGGAGCTGGCCAACAGCGGCCGCTTCCGCGAGGACTTGTATTACCGGCTGTCCGAGATCGTCATCAACATCCCGCCACTGCGCCAGCGCGTAGGCGATGCGGCGCTGCTGGCGCACCACTTCAAGAACAAATTCTGCGCCCAGGAAAACCGGCCGCCGCTGCAGTTCAGCCAGGATGCGCTGGCGCTGATCGAGGCCCATCCGTGGCCGGGCAATGTGCGCGAAATGGAAAACTGCATCAAGCGCGCGGTGATCATGGCTGACGCCAACCAGATCGTGGCGGAAGACCTGGGCCTGGCTACCGACGGCTTGCCGGAGGAACCGTTCAATCTGCGCCAGGTGCGCGACGATGCCGAGTGCAAGGCCATCGTCAAGGCGCTGGCGCGGGTCGAAGGCAACATCGTGCGCGCCGCCGAACTGCTGGGCATCAGCCGCCCGACCCTGTACGACCTGATGGCGCGGCACGCGTTAAAACCGGCTGACTGATTGCTCATGGCTGACTTTCACCATTTCGATCCGACACCGTGCCATTTTCCCATCCCCGGCGCGCCGGTGCTGCCGGCCTGGCGCGGGGCCGATCTGCATTGGTCGCCGGCTGGCGAATCGGAGCTGCTCGACGGTCCCGGCGTACGTCACTACAGCCGTGGACGCTACGCGCTGCATGCGGCGCTGGAGGCGTCCGGCGTGGGGCAGGGCGCTGTCCTGCTGGCGCCAGCCTATCATTGCCTGACCATGGTCGATCCGGCGCTGGCGCTGGGCGCCGGCTTCCGGTGTTACGGCACGGATGAGCATCTGGTGCCGGACCTGGCGCAGGTGCGCGCGCTGCTGGACGCCGCCGACGGCGCGGTGAAGGCGGTGCTGGTGCCGCATTATTTCGGCATCGAACAACCGCCCGCCGTGATGGCGCAGCTATTGGCGCTGTGCCGCTCGCACGGCGCCACGCTGATTGAGGATTGTTCGCACGCCTGGCAGGTGGCGGCGCGGCGCGTGCGCGCGGGCGTGGCCGACGGTGTGCTGCTGGTCGGCAGTCCGTACAAATTCTTTGCGTGCGAAGATGGCGGCATCTTGTGGGGACCGCCGGCGCGGCTGGCGGGGCTGGCGCCACGCGCCTTGCCGTGGAGAGATGAGCTGCGCGGGCTGCGCGACGCCTGGGTCCGCAACCGGGCCGCGCATCGTGCGCCAGTGGCCGTGTACGGTGCTGCCAAGGCCATGACTGGCAAAGCCACGGCTGTGGGCGGCGACGCGACAGGCGGGGGCCGAGGTGTGCACAGCGTCGAGCGACGGCAGCGGCCGTCGGCGCAGTATCGGCCGGAGTTGGAAGGCGTCGGCGGGTTGCGGCTGTCGCGCTGGATCATGCGCCGCACCGACGTCGAACAGGTGGCACAGGCACGCCGCCAGCATTATCGGCAATGGCTGCAGGCGGTGCAGCACCTGGCCGCTGCGCGCGCGCCGCACCCCACGCTGGCGGACGATTGCGCGCCTTACATGTTTCCCTTGCTGCTGGCCGATCCGGAACCGCAGTTTTATGCGCTGAAACGCGCGGGTGTACCGGTCTGGCGCTGGGACAACATGGCGCTGTCCGACTGCCCGGTCGGCGCCCGCTATCGCCTGAGCCTGCTGCATCTGCCGTGTCACCAGGGTTTAAGCGCGGAGCAGATGACATGGCTGACTTCGACTGTTGCGCGGGTGCTGTCGTGAGCGTTGCGCATCAAGTACAGGTACTGGCGTCGGCGGCGTTGCTGCCGGCCGACGTGCGCGCCTTCCTCGACCGCGCCGAGCAGGACAACGTCGAATTCGGCTCGGCCTGGTACGACAATCTGTGCCAGACGGTGTTCAGCGGCGATGCCGGCGTGCGCTTTTACGTACTGCGTACCGACAGCACGGTGCGCGCGGTGCTGCCGCTGCTGGCGCGCCGTGCGCCGGGCGGCTGGCAGTTGTACAGCCTCAGCAACTTCTACACGACGCTGTATCAGCCGGTGATGGACCCGACGCTGCAAGCCGCGGACCTGCTGCCGCTGCTGCATACCCTGCGGCGCGAGTTTCCCTGGCTGGGCAGTTTCAACCTGTCGCCAATGGATCTCGACGGCCATCCATACCGCATCTTGCTGGGCGCGCTGCGCCTGGCCGGTTGGCTGCCCTATGAATTTTTCTGCCACGGCAACTGGTACCATCTGGCCGAGCCGAGCTGGGCGGAATATCTGGCCGCGCGCTCGGGTTCGCTGCGCAGCACGGTCAAGCGCATGGGCAAGAAATTCGCGGCCGACGGCGGCGTGCTGGAACTGGTGACGGCGGGCCCGACGCTGGAGCAGGCGATTCAGGCCTACCAGCAGGTCTACGCCGGCAGCTGGAAACGGCCGGAGCCGTATGCCGGCTTCATGCCGGGCCTGATCCGCAGTTGTGCGCGTCAGGGGCAGTTGCGGCTGGGGCTGGCGCGGCTGAAGGGCGTGCCGGTGGCGGCGCAGGTGTGGATCGTGGCGCACGGCCGGGCGGCGATCTACAAGGTCGCGTATCACGAAGACTACAAACAGTATGCGGCCGGCACGCTGGTGACCGCGCTGCTGATGGAACAGGTGATCGATGTCGATCGCGTCAAGGAAATCGACTATCTGATCGGCGATGATGCGTACAAGAAGACCTGGATGGCGCACCGTCGCGAACGCTGGGGCATCATTGCCTACAATCCGCGCTCGCCGCGCGGCCTGATCGGGCTGGCGCGCGAGATTGCGGCGCGTAATGCCAAGCTGTGGTTGCAGCGCTGGCGCAGCTGGCGACAGACGGTCACCGTTCCCACCACCAAGCAAGGGTTGAAGCAATGAATCTGAAACGGCTGGTCCTGCATGCGATGAAATTCTGTGGCCTGTTCGCGCTCGGACGGGTGATGACGCGCGACGCTCACCGCATCCTGTGCTACCACGGCGGCAGCATTGGCGACGAACACCTGTTCAATCCCAAGCTGTTCTGTACCACCCATCATCTGGCCCGGCGCCTGGATTGGCTGCAGCGCAAGGGTTTCGTGCCGAGCTCGCTGGATGCGATCGTCACGCCGCCAGGCACACGCGTTGCCGGGATTCCGGTCACGATCACGCTGGACGACGGCTGGTATTCGAGCGGCGCCAGGCTGATTCCGCTGATGCAGCAATACCGCCACACGCCGGTGCTATACCTGGTCACCAAGATGTTCAGCGAGGGCGTGCCGGTGGCCGACGTCAGCCTGCGCTACGCGGTGTGGAAGGCGCCGGTGGCGCCGGTGCACCTGCAAGGCTTCAGCAGCGAGCTGGACGGCGATTACGATCTGCGCACGGCCGATGGCAAGCGCCGGCTGGCAGACGCCGGCGACCGCTGGCTGAAGGCATCCGCGCCCGCGCCGGCGCAGCTGCCGGCCGAAATCGAACGCTTTGCCGCCGCTATCGGCGTCCCGCGCAAGCAGCTGGACCTGGCATCGCGCCGGTTCCACCTGATGCGTCCCGAGGAACTGATGGCGGTGCGCGAATACGGCATGGCGGTGGAGTCGCACGGTCACGCGCATTGCTACCAGCCGGGCGATGCCGTACGCAATGCGGCCGACATCGCGCTGTGTCATGACCACGTGCTGGCGCTCGGCCTGCCCGCGCCGCGCCATTACTGCTATCCGAGCGGGGAATACGATGGCGCGGCGCACGAGACGCTGCGCCGGGCCGGCCTCAGCTCCGCGACCACCTGCAAGCCCGGCCTGGTGCGCACGGTGGACGAGCGCAGCCGCTATTACCTGCCGCGCTTCCTGGATGGCGGCGATGTCGCCATGATCGAATTCGAGGCGGAAATGAGCGGGGTGCTGGAGTGGCTGCGGGCGCTGCGCCGTCGCGGCGCGCGCGCAACCGCCCCGGCCCCCGCGATCGCCTGAGCGCGGGAGCGGCTCAGGCCGGCTGCCGCCAGGTGCGCTCCTGGCCCCCGCGGCGCTCGAGGAAATACGCGGCCTGGAAGGCGAAGCCCAGCTTCTCGATGACGTGGCGCGACGGGCCGTTGTCGGCCAGTACCATGATGTAGGCATATTGCGTGGCCGGACTGGCGAAGGCGTCGCGCAGCATGCGGCTCAGCGTCAGGCGGTAGTAGCCGCGGCCGCGCCAGTCGGGATGCGAATAAAAATCGTACAGCGTGACGCTGCCTTCCGGCAGCTCGATCTGCTGCTTGACTTCCGTCATATAGGACGCGCTCTGGCGCGACATCCAGCCGCTGTGCGCCAGCTGGCCGTCGACGCAAATGGTGTAGGCCTGGGTGCCGGCTTCCAGCCGCTCCAGCGCGCTCGACAGATAGGCGTCGCGCGATTGCCAGCTCTCTCCCGGTTCGAAACAGAGCAGATCGTCGATGGCGTTGACGCGCACCTGGCCATCCGCCGCCAGGGCATCGACCAGGCTGCGCTCGGCACGGTAGACCCGGTATTCGCGCGTGAAGTCGCGCCGGCTTTGCAGCTTGCGGCGGATGCTGCCCACATTGATGCGGCTTAGCCGGTCGCGCCAGGCGCGCACCTGCGCCGGCGTGATGCCGACCTGACCCAAGCCCGCTTTCAAACGGGCCGCGATGACCTGCTTCGCCACCGCGCTGCGGCGCGCGCCGGCCTGACGGTACAGCATCAGGTCGAACACTTCGTCATGGCTGTTGGCGAAGCGCTCTTTCCAGGCGTCGCCACCTGGCGTCAGGTCCAGCATTTCGACGCCTTGCCGGACCAGATAGTCCGACAGCTGCATCAGGTGCAGCTTGCCGGGCGAGTGTTCGGCCAGGAAGGGCGAGGAAATCAGCATGCCGAGGTGCACCGTCTTGCCGCTCAGCGTGCCCCAGAAGGCGGCGATCGGCTGCTGATCCAGATAGCTGGCGGTGACGCACAACTGGTCGCCGGCCAGCGCGAACTGCGCCAGATGAAAGGCGCGCTTGTGCGGATCCTCGCGGAAAGGCGCGGTCTGGTTGATGGCGGACTGGCGGAAATCGTAATAGCGTATCAGCTCGTCGAAAATCCGCTCCAGCTCGGCGATGTCGGTGATGCGCCGGAAGCTCAGCTCGCCCAATTTTTTCAGGCGGTTGAAGCGGCTTTTGTTGCTTTTCTTGGCGGCCGAGGCGGCGATTTCGGCGGCATCGAGCCGCATCAGCGGGCGCGGGCAGCCGCGCGCCAGCACGCGATCGGCGCCGATGGCGTCCCGCAGCAGGGCCGCCGCGCGCGCGCTGCGCAGGTATTTGAAGCGCAGGGAGACGAAGGACAGGCGCGCGCACAGGCAGCGCCAGGCGGCGGCGACGAATCCGGCTTCCAGTTCCGGCAGGCACAGCCAGCCGTGATATTCGGCCTGATGCTGACCCGCATGGACCAGTGCGCCGTCGCCGTCATGCGCCAGCGGCCACAGCGCGGCCAGTGTGCCGTCCGCCGCGCGTTGCAGCAGCAGCACCGGGCGCCAGTCGGCGGCGTAGCTGCGGTACCAGGCAAGGGCAAATCCCGGCGTCTGAAAACCGCTGGCCTCGGGCACGCGCGCGTGCAGTTGCCGCCATTCCGCGCGGAAGCCGGCATCTTCCAGCAGCGCGGCGGCCGCGGTTCCTTCCAGATAGTCGATGGGCATCATGGTCATTCCCGAAATCATGTATCGGCCGCGGCTTCCACGTGCAGCCGCCGGCGCTGGCGCGACCGCCGCGGCGACGCGGCCATCGCACGTTGCGGTCGCAGGCTGGCGGCGTACAGCACCATGAAGAACACCAGCGTCAGGCGCGGCACGTCGAACAGGCTGTCGAACAGGCCGACCAGCAGAAAACCCGCCATGGCGGCCAGCGCGATCGTCGCGGTGCTGTCGCCATTCAGGCCGCGCATGGCGAGGCTGGCGAAGCTGGCCGATAACAACAGTCCCAGGGCTGCGGCGCCGACCGCGCCCAACTCGAAATAGCTGTTGACATAGAAATTCTTGATGTGCCAGGGGAAGTGGTTCCGGTCGCTGCTGAAGAACCAGTGATTGCTGGTGGCCGAGAAGCCACCGTTACTGAGCAGTTCCGCGCCGCTGTCGAGGTCGCGCAGGCTGAGGTTGTCGACGTCGGCGTAGCCCTGTTTGCCATCGACCGCCATTTCGAACTGGGTCGGCGTGGCGGCCGGCCAGATCTGGCCATTCAGCGCCACCTCGTAATGCTGCCACTGGCCATCGGGCGCGCGCAGTTTGAGTTTTGGGTAGGCGCAGTTTTCGGGGTACAGCAGCCAGCGCGCGCAGACGCCGGCAAAGAAAACGGCGTCGGCGCTGCTGCGCCGCAGGTCGAAGCTGAGGCTGTAACGGCCGCCGGTGCGCGCCGGCACATGCTGCAACATGCGCAGCACTTCGCCGTAGCCCGCTTCGTAGCGCGCCGTGCCCAGCCGCAGGTAGCGCCCGTGTTCGGTTTGCTCGTCCTGATAGCTGTAGCTGCCGGGGATTTCGCCATGCAGGTTTTTCCAGAAATAGGTGCGCGGGTAGGCGCCCAGACCCATGCCGAAGGCGGTGGTGGCCAGGTCGGGCTGCATCATCAGCACCGCTTCATTCCAGTGGCGCAGGCGCACGCCGGCGTCCGCGCCGACGGTGGCGAAGCGCTCGGTGAAGTAGTAGCTGCTGGTGATCGGAATCAGCATCGCCAGCACGATGCCGCTGAACAGGGCGGCGGTCGTGGTCTGGCGATCCAGGCGCAGCAGCGGACCGGCGCCGCCGCGGTTGAGCAGCACCAGGCCGGCGGCGATGGCGACCAGCAGCACGCTGTCCGGCGCCGCCCGCACGCCGCCCCAGTGGACCGCCACCAGCACCGCGCTCAAACCCAGCGACGGTGCCGCGGCCATCGCCAGCGCCATGCCGCGCGAACGCAGCGCCGGGACGGCGCTGAACAGCAGGACGGCGCCGAGGCCAGATAGCGTGGCGGACAGCCCGAACGCCAGGTAGGCGCCCTTGACCACACCGCCATACGTCAGCGCCAGATCGATGCCGCAAAGCAGCACCGTGAAACCGATCACGGCGGCGGACAGTCTCGGCCGTTCCGGCGTGCCGGCCAGCACCAGCGCGGCCGCCAGCACGATCAGCGCCGCCGCCAGGCCACGGTAGCCGCCGGTGGCAAACACGCGGTATAGCGCAAAGCTGATCACGGTCAGCACCACGGCCGCGCCCAGTACCGTGCGCCAGTTGATCCTGTCGCCGCGCAGCCGATGGCCGAAGGACAGCAGCGCCACCACGGCCAGCGCGCCGCCATAGGCCAGATAGATGTCGCGCGAGAACAGGGCGAAGCCGGCGAAGCTGCCCAGGGCCAGCAATAGCAGTCCCGACACCAGCCGCGTGCGCGCGCGATGCTGGTCGGCATGGCTGCGGGCGTCGTGCAGCCAGAACAGGACGAACGGCAGGCTGATGGCGAGGTAGGCGTCCAGCGCGGCGCCGCCGGTGTGCATGGCGGAAAATGGCGCGGTCGGGCGGTAGTCGGCGGAAAAGTTCAGCAGGCCGGGGAAGGTGTTGCGTTCCCACAGCACGGCCAGGCAGGTGCCCGCCAGCCCGATCAGCATGCCCGGCACGAAGTAGCGCATCAGCCAGTCGGGATCGCGGGCGGCGCTGCGACGCATCAGCGGCAGCAGGACGAGCGCCCACAGATAGCCCTTGGCGGTGCGCAGGCTGTTGTAAGGGCTGTTGTAGTTGGTGAAGGCGTTGGCGTCCAGCGGCGGCAGCGGCTGCAGGCCGATCCACGTGCTGATGGCGACGCACAGCATCAGCAGCACCAGCAGGCCACGCTGCCACGGCGGCAGCGCCAGCAGCGGCGGCCGGGTGTCGAGCCGCCAGTAGCCGACGGCCGCGCACAGCAGCAGCAGCAGGTCCAGGTCTTCCAGAAAGATCGAACCGGTCCAGGGCGCGAAGTCCAGCAGCGGCAGCAGCGCCGGCGCCAGCAGCAGCCACAGGCCGGGGCGGTACAGCAATACGGCGCCGACCGCCAGCAGCAGCCCGGCCAGCAGACGCTTGTCGGCCGGATAGACGGCGGCGGCGCCGACCAGCAGGGCGGTCAGCAGCAGCGCCAGCAGTTTGCTGAACAGCCGGGCCATCATTGCTGCCGGGTGGCGGCGGGCGTGTCGGCGGCCTTGCGCGCGGCCGGCGCCG
>NZ_SPVG01000117.1 GCF_004614165.1 Duganella callida
GCGGGCGATGCCGCGCAGGATATTCACCTCTTCCTTCTCCAGCTGGGCGCGCGCGCGGCCGTTGCCGAAGTAGCTGACGCCGCCGCCCATGCGGTAGCCGACCCACAGCCCGCCTTCGGGCGGCGCGTACAGGGTGCGGACATTGGAGGACAGCAGCGGCTGCCCCTCGATGCTGTCGACGCGCTCATAGCGGCGGCCGTCGAAGCGATACAAACCGGTGCCGGCGGCAAGCCACAGCCAGCCGTCGCGGGTCTGGGCGATGCTCAGCACATCGACCGGCGCGCCGTCCAGCGCACCCCAGGCGGTATGGGTGTATTGTTCCAGCAGGCGCGCCGGCGGCTGCTGGGCCGCAGCCCGCGGCGCCGGGGCGCACCACAGCATGCCGCACAATGCGGCGGCCGCGGCGTGCAGGAGCAGTGGAGCGCGTGCAGTCGTCATGGTCTTGGCGGTGGAGGGAGCAAGCTCATTTTAGCACCTATTGAAACCGAAGTCGGCGCCTCCGCCAAAAGAGAGGGCGCAAAACGATCAATACCAGTGATGGCAAACCACACGCGTCTCCCTACACTATGCGCACGACTACAACCGGAGCATTGTCCCATCATGAAAATGTATATCGTATCCCTGGCTGTCGGCCTGCTGGTCGGCCTCATATACGGCTTTCTCAATGTGCGCTCGCCGGCGCCGCCGGTGATCGCGCTGGTCGGCCTGCTCGGTATCCTGCTGGGCGAACAACTGCCGCCGCTGCTGCGCCAGCTGTGGCAGCCGTCGCAGACCGAAGCCAAAGTGTCGTGGCTCGAAGACCACGTCAAACCCCATTGTTTCGGCCAACTGCCCGGCGCGCAGAAGACCGATGAAACCAGGAGCACCTGATGACCTCTATGACCCCGACCCCTGACCTGATCCTGCACCGCGGCCTGTTCACCACCCTGGACCGCAGCAATCCGCACGCCGAAGCGGTGGCCATCAAGGATGGCCGTTTCCTGCGCGTCGGCCGCGCCGACGAGATCATGCCGCTGGCCGGCCCGGAAACCCAAATCATCGACCTGCAGGGCAAGCGCGTGCTGCCCGGCCTGATCGACAACCACTGCCACATCATCCGCGGCGGCCTGAATTTCAACCTCGAACTGCGCTGGGACGGCGTGCGCAGCCTGGCCGACGCCATGGCGATGCTGAAGGCGCAGGTGGCGATCACCCCGGCGCCGCAGTGGGTGCGCGTGGTGGGCGGCTTCACCGAGCACCAGTTCGCGGAAAAGCGCCTGCCGACCATCGAGGAACTGAACGCGGTGGCGCCGGACACGCCGGTGTTCATCCTGCACCTGTACGACCGCGCGCTGCTGAACGGCGCCGCGCTGCGCGCCGTCGGCTACACCAAGGACACGCCGGAACCGCCGGGCGGCGAAATCCTGCGCGACGGCGCCGGCAATCCGACCGGCCTGCTGCTGGCCAAGCCGAATGCGGCCATCCTGTACGCCACCCTGGCCAAGGGCCCGAAGCTGCCGCTCGAATACCAGGTCAACTCGACCCGCCACTTCATGCGTGAACTGAACCGCCTGGGCGTGACCGGCGTGATCGACGCCGGCGGCGGCTTCCAGAACTACCCGGACGACTATGAAGTGGTGCAGCAGCTGGCCGACGCCAAGCAGCTGACCATCCGCATGGCCTATAACCTGTTCACCCAGAAGCCCAAGCAGGAGAAGGAAGACTTCCTCAACTGGACGCAGAGCGTCAAGTACCAGCAGGGCGACGATTACTTCCGCCACAACGGCGCGGGCGAGATGCTGACCTTCTCGGCCGCCGACTTCGAGGACTTCCGCCAGCCGCGTCCCGACATGCCGGCCAACATGGAGGACGACCTGGAAGGCGTGGTGCGCGTGCTGGCGCAGAACCGCTGGCCGTGGCGCATGCACGCCACCTACGACGAGACCATCAGCCGCGCGCTGGACGTGTTCGAGCGCGTCAACCAGGACATCCCGCTGGAAGGCCTGAACTGGTTCTTCGACCACGCCGAGACGATTTCGGACCGTTCGATCGACCGCATCGCCGCGCTGGGCGGCGGCGTCGCCGTGCAGCACCGCATGGCCTACCAGGGCGAATACTTCATCGAACGCTATGGCCACGGCGCCGCCGAAGCCACACCGCCGGTGAAGAAAATCATCGAAGCGGGGGTGAAAACCTCGGCCGGCACCGACGCCACCCGCGTCGCCTCGTACAACCCGTGGGTCTCGCTGGCCTGGCTGATCACCGGTAAAACCGTCAGCGGCGCCCAGCTGTACCCGCGCGCCAACTGCCTGGACCGCGAGGGCGCGCTGCGCATGTGGACCGAGAACACCACCTGGTTCTCCAACGAGGAAGGCAAGAAGGGCCGCATCCAGCAGGGCCAGCTGGCCGACCTGATCGTGCCGGACAAGGACTTCTTCGCCTGCGCCGAAAGCGAAATCTGGGATCTGAGCTCGCAGCTGACCGTGGTCGGCGGCAAGGTGGTGTACGCCGCCGGCCCGTTCGCCAGCCACGACACGCCGCCGCCGCCGGCCATGCCCGACTGGTCGCCGGTGCGCCGTTACGGCGGTTATGCCGCCTGGGGCGAAAACGTCGGCACCAGCCGCGCCGCCATGAAGGAGCTGGAACGCCGGCGCCTGGAGCAGAACAAGCTGCGCCAGCAACAGGCGGCGTCCTGCGGCTGCGCCAGCAACTGCAATGTGCACGGCCACCAGCACGCCAATGCGTGGGGCAGCAAGCTGCCGATCTCCGATCTGAAAAGCTTCTGGGGCGCGCTGGGTTGCGCCTGCTGGGCGGTGTGATGCGGGCGCCTGCCATCGCCACGACGGCGGCGCGCCATACGCCGTGGATGCACCGTCTGTGCCTGCTGCTGTTGTGCGCCGCCTACCTGCAGGGCGGCTTCAACAAGCTGACCGACTTCGGTTCGGCCATCGCCGAGATGCAGCATTTCGGCCTGGCGCCGGCGGGGCCGCTGGCGGCGCTGGTGATCGCGCTGGAGCTGGGCGCCTCGGTGGCCGTGGTCAGCGGCTGGTACCGCTGGCTGGGCGCGGGTTTCCTCGGCGTGTTCACGCTGATGGCCACCTTCGTCGCCAACCGCTACTGGGACATGGCGGCGGGTCATGAGCGCTTCATGACCGCCAACAGTTTTTATGAGCACCTGGGCCTGACCGGCGCCTTCCTGCTGGTGGCCTGGCTCGATTTACAGAAAGGCGAGGATGGAACGCGGTGATTTGAAGCAGGGCGTGGCCCTGGGTTTTCTGGCTGGGTATGTGGACACGCTGGGTTTTGTCGGGCTGTTCGGCCTGTTCACGGCCCACGTGACCGGCAACTTCGTGCTGATCGGCCGCGCGCTGATCGAACCGACGCAGGCGGTGGCCATCAAGCTGCTGGTGTTCCCGGTGTTTATCCTGTTCGTCGCGCTGGCGCGGCTGGCGATCCTGCACTGGGACCGCGGCGGCGCCAGGACCCTGCGCAACAGTTTCCTGTTCCAGCTGGCGCTGCTGCTGGCGACGGTGGCCTGCGCCTGGCAGGCGGCGCCGGTGGTGGAGGCGTCCGCGCCGCTGACGCTGTTGACCGGCATGCTGTGCGCCGGCGCCATGGCGGTGCAGAACTGCTACGGCAAGCTGCTGCTGGGGAAAACCGCGGCCACCACGGTCATGACCGGCAACGTCACCACGCTGGTGATCGAGGCGGTCGATGCCATGCGCGGCGACCGGGAGGCGCTGGGCCGCTGCCGCAAGCTGGCCTGGCCGGTGGTGGCGTTCGGCGTCGGCTGCATGGGCGGCGCCGTGGCCTTCGTCAATGTCGGTTTCCACGGCCTGCTGCTGCCGGCCGCGATCCTGGCCTGGCTGGCCGCCACGGCGCGCGACTAGATCGGCGCGCGATCAGATGGTGATGATGCCGCGCCTGAGGGCGATCGTCACCGCGTGGGTACGATCGTTCGCGGCCAGCTTGGCCAGCACGTTCTTCATATGCGCCTTGACGGTTTCCTCGGAAATCGTCAGGCGCTCCGCGATGCGGCGGTTGGAGTGTCCGCTGGCCGCATAATTCAGTACTTCCATCTCGCGGCTGCTTAACGGCCCCTGACCCATGTGCTGGGCCAGTTCCATCGCGATCTCCGGCGGGATGCGGCGCTGGCCGGTGTGCACACCGCGCACGGTGTCCAGCAGTTCCTTGCGCAGCGTGCTTTTCAACATGAAGCCGACCGCGCCGCCCTGCACCGCGCGCAGGATCTGCGCATCGCCCTTGTAGGTGGTGAGCATGACCACGCGCGCGTTGTTGCATTCGCGGCGGATTTCGAGCAGCGCCGTGACGCCGTCCATCTCGGGCATGGCAATGTCCATGATGGTGACGTCCGGCCGCAGCTCCTTGTAGCGTTGTATCGCTTCGATGCCGTTGCAGGCTTCGCCGACCAGGCGCATGTCGGTCTGACTGGAGATGGCCTCGCCCAGGCCGGCGCGCAGCAGCGGGTGGTCGTCGACAACGAGCACGGTGATGGGGCGCGGAGTGCTGCTCATATCCATGTTAGAAGACTCTCTAAAGCGTGGAATACCACTATTCTTGCGAAGAATGCTGACATCAGGCTGACCGGCTCAGCGCAACTGCGTATAGCTGACCGGCACCCACTCGTAGCTCTTGCCGACGGCGCGCACGTGGCCCAGGCCCGGGAACGACAGATGGCTGGCGCCGATCAGCGCGCCATCTTTGGCCACGGCCTGGAACACCTTGGCACGCGCGGCCTGCGCCGTCTTGCTGTCGCTGTCGAAGCCGATGGTCACTTCCGGATGGCTGAACTGGACCGCGGCAACGTGGATCAGGTCGCCGATCAGCACCAGTTTTTGTCCCTTGCTTTCAACAGTATAGACGGTATGGCCGGGCGTGTGGCCATAGGCGCTGGTGGCACGGATGCCGGGCGCCAGTTCGGTGTCGCCGCTGAACGGTTTCAGGTGCTGGCCGCCGCCGTAGGGTGCCAGCGACGCCATGGCGCCCTGGAAGAAGCCCTTGCTGTCGGCCGGCGCCTTGTCCAGGTTGGCCTGGCTTAGCCAGAAGTCGGTATCGCGCTGGTCGGCGCGCACCACAGCGTTGGGGAACACGCTCTGGCTGTTGGCGCTCAAGCCGCCGACGTGGTCGGGGTGCAAGTGGGTGATGTAAATTTCATCGATCTGCTCGGGCTGATAGCCGGAAGCTTTCAGGTTGGCCAGCAGCTTGCCCAGGGTCGGGCCGAACAGGCTGCCGGCGCCGGTGTCGATCAGGATCAGCTTGCCGCCAGTGTTGAGCAGGAAAGCGTTGACCGAGGTCTCGGTCGGCGCGCTCTGGTAGTTGCGCGCCAGGGCCTTGATGGTGACATCGGCCGGCTGGTGCAGCAGCTTGTCCATCGGCAGGTCGACGGTGCCGTCGCTGAGCGCGGTTACTTCGATGTCGCCCAGCATGATGCGATGGAAGCCGGGGGCATTGGTGTGGGCCAGCGGCGCGGCGGCCATGGCGCAGGTGCTGAGGGCAAGGGCCAGTGCGGCCGCCAAAGATGTGAACTTCATTATTGTTGTCCTTAATAATTCAACGGTAGGACGAAGTATGCGGCTTTGCAAAAAATGGCACAATATGCATAAAGGCAAATGATCTTTGCCGTTTGCGCAAAACTGGCCGGCATGGGGAAGATGATGATTGACGCTTTGGAATGCTTCGTTGCTGTAGTGGAAGCGAACAGCCTGTCGAGGGCGGCGCGGCAGCTGGAGGTCGCGGTGTCGTCGGTATCGCGCAAGCTGGACGCGCTGGAGGCCGACCTGGGCGCCCGGCTGCTGCTGCGCGGTTCGCGGCAACTGTTACTGACCGACGCCGGCGAGCGCTTTCTGCCGCGCGCGCGCAGCATCCTGGCCGAATTGGCGGAAGGTAAAAGCGAGCTGCGGGAAGCGGACAGCGAGCCGCGCGGCCTGTTGACGGTGACGGCGCCGGCGGCCTTTGGCCGCCTGCACGTGGCGCCGGCGGTGGCGGCGTTCCTGCAACGCCATCCGCTGATCGAAGTCGATCTGCACGTCAGCGACGACGTGGTGGATCTGTCGGCGCGCCGCGTGGATGTGGCGGTGCGCGCCGGCGTGCTGTCATCCAGCGATCTGGTGGCGACGCGGCTGGCCGGCATGCACCGGGTGGTCAGCGCCAGTCCGGCCTATCTGGAAAAGCATGGCTGGCCGCGCCGACCGGAAGATTTGCTCAAGCACCAGTGCCTGAGCGTCAGCGGCCGCGGCGCGCCGCGCGGCTGGTGGCGCTTCGAGGGGGTGAACGGCAACCAGCCCTTGCCGGTGAAGGGTAACCTGCGCTGCGACGACACCGACACGCTGCTGCACGCGGCCATCAGCGGCGCCGGCATTGTCCACCTGGCCAACTGGCTGGTCAGCGACGCCATCGTGGCGGGACAGTTGGTGTCGGTGTTTCCGATGCCGCCGCTGGAGCGCGGCGCGATCGCGCCACGGCGCGGACCGGACGATGCGGCGATCCATGCGGTCTACATGCCGGGCCGGTCGAACCAGACCAGGGCACAGCTGCTGATACGGCATTTGAGGGAGTATTTCGGCGACCCCGCGTATTGGGATCTGGCGATGGAGGCCGCCGGGGCGGGCGGACGCCGCGCCCCGTGAGGATCAGACCGGCGGTGAAGGATTAGTCCCAGTCGCCGCCGCCACCGCTGTCGCCGCCGCCTCCGCCGCCATCAACCCAGCCGCCGCCGCTGACGCCGAAGTCGTTGCCGCCCATGTCGTCGCGGCGCAGCAGTTCGTCGCGCGAGGACGGGTCGTCGTAGACGATGTCGTTGCGCTGCTGGTCATGGCCGGCCGAGCTGCCGTGGTCTCCGGTGAAGCTGCGCGCGATCGCCTCGCCGGCGACAATACCGGCGCCCACCGCGGCGCCGGTCGCCAGGCCGCCCATGATGCGCGAACCCATGCCAGGCTGCTGCGGTTGCGGATAGCCCGGCTGGCCATAGCCCGGACCGTAGCCCTGCTGCGGATAAGCGCCCGGCGCGTAGCCCGGCTGCTGCCCGCCCGGGTTGTAGCCGGACGGGTTGTAAGCGTCAGGCGCCTGCTGTTGCTGGCGGCGCTGCATGAAACGGGTGGCCAGCCAGATGAAGCCGGCAAGACCGAGGCCGATGATCAGGATGCCGCCCCAGGAAAACCCGCTGCTTTCAGGCGCCCTGGCATAACCGCCGCTGCCGTAGCCGCTGCCGTTACTGCGCGCAGGTTGCTGGGCATAGCTGGCCTTGCTGCCCTGGTTAAGCAGCGCGCGCAGCTTGGTCACCGCTTCCGGCTTGACCTTGGGCAGACCGGGCGACAGTTGCTCGGCCTTGGCCAGCGATGCGCGGGCGGAATCGAACTGACCCTGCTTGGCCTGCAGCTCGGCTTCGACGAAGTAAGCGGTGGCGCTGTTGGGGTGCGCTTTCAGCACCTCGTCCATCATGGCCTGAGCCTCGGCGTATTTGCCCGCTTCCGCAGCCACATAGACGTCGTGGATGGTGGGTTCGGCGGCAAATACAGGGGCCGCCAGCGCCAGAGCGCCGGCCAGCATGGTGATACGTGCGATAGATTTAGCCGTCATGGGTTACCTCCTGGTTGAGACAGCGCTTAGATAATGGCAGTTTACGCCAATTTCAAGGGGCTGGTCGTGCGTTGCAGCACTGAACCGAAGGAAGAGGCGATATTGGCGGCCACCATGTCCGCCGTGGCCGCCGCCAGCGTCCAGCCCAGGTGGCCGTGGCCGGTGTTGTAGAAAACGCCCGGCGCCTTGCCGGGGCCGACGCGCGGCATCAGGTCCGGCATCATGGGCCGCAGCCCGGCCCAGGGCGTCACGCTGCGCGTGCTGACGTCGGGGAAGTGGCGCTGCACCCAATTGATCAGCGGAGCGATGCGGTCGGCGCGGATGTCGCGGTTGAAGCCGTGGAACTCGGCGGTGCCGGCCACGCGCAGGCGCTGCTCGCCCAGCCGGCTGCTGACCAGCTTGACGGCGTCGTCCACCACGCTGACCTGCGGCGCGGCGGCGCGGCTGGCCGCATCGTCGAGCTGCACGGTGATCGAATAGCCCTTGACCGGGTAGACGTTGACGTGGTCGCCCACCTGCATCGCCAGTTCGCGGCTGGCGGCGCCGGCGCAGATCACCACCGCGTCGTAGCGCGTGGTGTCGGCGCCGTCGCCCTGCAGCACGGTGACGTCGACGCCGTCCATGGCCGGCTCCAGCCTGACCACCTGCTGGTTGAAGCGCAGTTCCGCGCCCAGCCGCTGCGCCGCCTGCGCCAGGCCGGTGGTGAACTTGTGGATGTCGCCGCTGCTGTCGCTGTCGGTGTAATGGCCAGCGTAGAACTCGCCGCGCAGCGCTGGTTCGATCGCGCGCATCTCGGCCGGCGTGACCGCGCGGCGCGGCACGCCGCCGCGCTCGAGCAGCTTGCTGACGGCGACCGCGTGCTCGAATTCGGCCTTGTCGCGATGGATGTGCAGGATGCCGGCGCGCTTCAGGTCGAATTCGATCCGCTCATCGGCGGCCCAGCGGAACAGGTGTTCGCGCGCCGTCACCGCCATGCGCGCCAGCGCGATGGTGTGGTCGTGGTAGTACTGCATGGCCGAGATGAACTCGGCGAACCAGGACAGCTTGTGCCAGGTCGGATGCGCATGCACCAGCAGCGGCGCATCGCGCCGCGTCAGCCATTGCAGCGCCTTGAACACGGTGGCGCGGTGGTTCCAGACTTCCGCATGGGAGGCCGACAGCTGACCACCGTTGGCGTACGAGGTTTCCATCCCCGCGTAGCGATGCCGCTCGAGCAGGGTGACATTGAAGCCGCGCTTGGCAAGCGCGTAGGCGGTCGTTACACCGGTAACGCCGCCGCCGATGATGGCGATGGTTTTCATGATGGACGATAAAGTTTACAAGAAAACCATGGCCGCTCAAACTTCTTTATGCGCGCTGTTGTTTTGCGATATAGCGGTCGATCACGGTCGGCAGCACCGTCAGCGGTACGCCGCAGCTCTGCACCAGCGCGTCGTTGTAAGCGGCCAGGTCGAACTTCGCGCCCAGCGCGGCCTTGGCGCGTTCGCGCTGGCGCAGGATTTCGTTGTGACCCATCTTGTAGCCGCAGGCCTGCCCCGGCGACACCGTGTAGCGGTCGATCTCGCTGGTCATGGCCTGCTGGCCGCGGCCGGTGTTCTCGACCAGGAAGCGGATCGCCTGCTCGCGCGTCCACTTCATCTCATGCATGCCGGTGTCCACCACCAGGCGGCAGGCGCGGAACTGCTGCGCCTGCAGGTAGCCGATCTGGCTGAACGGATCGTTGGCGTACAGGCCGAATTCATCGACCAGCTGTTCCGCATACAGCGCCCAGCCTTCGATAAAGGCGTTGAAGCCGATCAGCGAGGAAATTAGCGGCAGCTCGTCGTGGTGCTCGGCCAGGTAGGCGCCTTGCCAGGCGTGGCCGGGGATGCCTTCGTGCGCGGTCAGGGTGGCGATTTCCGATTTCGGCCACAGCGTGGTCGACTTCAGGTTGATGTAGTAGATCGCCGGCCGCGAACCGTCCAGCGAGGCGAAGTTCATGTAGCCGAGCGGCGCGCCGGCCTCGATGTCGGTCGGCACGCGCTTGATCTGCAGCGGCACCTTCAGGCCCAGGTGCGAGATCTGCGGCATCAGCTTGCGTACCGCCTCCACCCGCTCGTTGCAGTAGGCGATCAGTTGTTCGCGGCCCTGGTCGTTGTCGGCGTAGAAGCGCTGCGGGTCCTTCGACAGCGCCAGCAGGCGTTCGCCCACCGTGCCCTGGGTGATGCCCTGCGCTTTCAGGATGGCGTCGATGCGCGATTGCAGCTGCTTGTTCTGTTCCAGGCCGATGGCGTGGATCTCTTTCGCGCTGTGGGTGGTCGAGGTGCCCAGGCGCAGCGCCCATTGATAGTAGGCCGCGCCGTCCGGCAGGCGGTGCACGCCGGCGACATTGGTGGCTTTCCCGGCGGCTTTGCCGAAGGTGGCGATCTGGCGCTCCAGCGCCGGATACACCGAGCCCTCCACCAGTTTCATGGCCCGCGCATGCCAGTCGCCGGCGATGTTCTGCTTGTGCGTGCGGTCGGTGATCGAGGTGACCAGTTTCTGTTCGGCCGCCGGCGTCTTGCGAAAGTTCTGCAGCTGGCCCAGCGCGGTGCGGCAGATGAAGTCCGGCGGCATGATGCCCTTGCTCGCCTGCTCGGCGATGCGCGCGGTTTCCTGATCCAGCATTTTCGCCATGCCTCCCAGACGCGCCAGATAGGCTTCGGCGTCGGCGGCATTGCCGATCTGGTGCTGCGAATCGAGGAATTCCGGAATGCGCGTCAGGGCGCCGTCCTGCTGCGTGACGGGGAAGGGCGCGGTGCCGCCATTGAAGCCGCTGGCGGCGCCGCCGAACGGGAAGCGCAAGCCCTGCACGCCCGATTCGGCGGCGTAGGCGATGGTGTCGTAGCGGGTCTGCGCGGTCGGGCTCAGGTCTGTGCGCTTGATGGCTTTCAGGCGCGTCTGGATCGATTTGACTTCGTTCGCCCAGGCTGCGTCGCCGGCCGGCGAGACGTCTTCCAGCTGCGATTTCAGCGCGGCGCGCTTGTCCTTGTCCAGGCCCAGGCCGGTGGCGCCGGTCGGCGACAGGCGCAGGACTTCTTCGGCGATGTCGTCCAGCAGTCTGGCGAAGCGGGCATCGGCCGGCGAGGTGCTTGCGGCGGCAAGCGACAGGCCGGGAATGGCGTTGACGGCAGTGGCGGAGAGGGCGGCCAGCAGCAGCTCGCGGCGGGTATTGTTCATGGCATCCTTGTTTCAGATAAGGGAAAGAATCAGCGCGACGCTGACCTTAGCGCCTACCGTGAACCGGTGTCAATGCCTTTTCAGGCGGCGAAGCGCAGATGCAGGCGCGCGGCCAGATCGTGCAGCACGTCGGTTTCCTGGCGCGGCATGGCCAGCGCCACGTGCATGTCGGGGCGCACCAGGTAGGCCGCGTCTTCGAGCAGGCCCGCTTCGGCTGCGGCTTCGCTCCACGGAAAGGCGTGCAGCGGCAGGTGCAGCGCCTGCGCGGCGGCGGCCAGCTGCGGGCCGGTGTTGCCGTAGACGTGCAACTGCCAGTCCATGGATTGCAGCGCTTGAAAGTTATCCAACGCGTCCTCGCGCACTTGCAGCCACGGCAGCCGGTCGCCGCCGATGATGTCGCCGGCGCGGCCGCCGCTGAGCGGACTGTCGGGATAGTGGATCAGCACCTGCGACAGCGTCTTGAACAGGGTGCGCCGCGCCGCCGCGAAGCCGCTCAGCACCGGGAACACGTGCGGCAGCAGCCAGCTGCGCAGCAGTTGGCCGCCGGTGCCCTGGGAGACGATCAGCTGGAAGGCGCGGTCGGTGGTGATCACCAGCTTGCGCGCGAAGACGATGCGCTCCGCCTCATAGGTGTCGAGCAGCGCCAGGCTGGCGCGGCCCTGCAGCACGTGGGCCAGCTTCCAGGCCAGGTTGATGGCGTCGCCGATGCCGGTGTTCATGCCCTGGCCGCCGGCCGGGCTGTGGATATGGGCCGCATCGCCGGCCAGGAAGCAGCGCCCGATGCGGAAGTGAGCGGCCACGCGGTGGTGCACGCGGTAGGTCGAGAACCAGTTGACCTGCTCCACCCGGATGCCCAGCAGCGGTTCCAGCACGGGACGCACGTGTTCGAAAGTCGCGTGTTCGGGCGCGCCGTCGGGCATGATGCCGATCAGCCGCTGCATGCCGCGCGAGCGCACCGGCAGCATCAGCGCAAACGTGTTTGCGCCGAGGTGGGCGACCAGGTCCTGATTGGGCGGGCCTTCCGGATGGACGTCGGCCACGTAATACAGATGGTCGTAGGTGCCGCCGCTGAAATCGAGCTTCAGCGATTCGCGCACGCGGCTGCGGGCGCCGTCGCAGCCGCACAGGTAGGTGCAGCTGGCGGTGATGCGGTCGCCATCCTGTTCCAGCACGGCGCGCACGCCCCACTCGTCCTGGGTGAAGGATTCCAGCTCGGTGTTCCACTCGACCGCCACGCCCTCGGCCTGCAACTGCGCCACCAGAAAGCGCTCATGGTCGTCCTGCGGGAAGGCCAGCACGAAGGGATAGGGACTGAGGCCGCTGCCGATATCCCTGAGCGGCAGCTCGGCAATGTCCTCGCCGTTTTCGCGCAGATGAATGGCATCGATCCTGATGCCGAGATTGATCACCGGCCCGGCGAAACCCAACTGATGGTAGAACTCCAGCGTGCGCGCATGCACCGCCATCGCGCGCGAGGCCTGGCCCGGACCGCTGTTCTTGTCGATGATGCGGACCGCGACACCGCGTCTCGCCAGCGCAATGGCGAGCACTAGGCCGGTGGGGCCGGCGCCGACGATGAGTACCTGGGTGGCCATGATGCAGTCTACAACCGCGGTGGAATGCGTAGCGCGCAATTGAGTACAACGAAGTCCCCCGTCGAGCGCCGGCGCTGATATGATATGTTTATTTTTGTTTAACGTTGCTACTGTCGATGAAACATCTCGCTACCCGCCGCACGCTGATGCTGGCGCTGGCCGCCGCGCCGTTGGCACGCGCGGCCGATTACCTGGACCAGTCGCCGACGTCCACGCCGTTGTCGCCGACCGCCCTGTTGGCGCGGCTGGAGCAGGAGTGCGGCGGGCGGCTGGGCGTGGCGGCGCTGAACACGGGCGACGGCCGCCAGCTGCTGCACCGCGCCGACGAGCGCTTCCCGATGTGCAGCACCTTCAAGATGATGGCGTCGGCCGCCGTGCTGGCGCGCGATCCGGCGCTGCTGAAAAAACGCATCCGCTACGACAAGGCCGATCTGGTGCCGCACGCGCCGGTGACCGGCAAGCATGTGGGCGAAGGCATGACGGTGGCGGAGCTGTGCGAAGCGACGCTGCAGTACAGCGACAATCCCGCCGCCAATCTGCTGATGAAGGAACTGGGCGGGCCAGCCGCCGTCACCGCCTTCGCGCGCGGCATCGGCGACACGGATTTCCGGCTCGAGCGCTGGGAGACGGAACTGAACTCCGCCATCCCCGGCGATCCGCGCGACACCACCACGCCGCTGGCGATGGCGAAGTCGCTGCACAAGCTGGTGCTGGGCGACGCGTTGCCGCCGCCGGCGCGCAAGCAGCTCAAGGACTGGATGCTGGGGAACACCACCGGCGCCGCGCGCATCCGCGCCGGTGTGCCGTCCGGCTGGCCGGTGGCCGACAAGACCGGCGCCGGCGATTACGGCACGGTCAACGACATCGCCATCCTGTGGCCGCCGGGGAAGGCGCCGATCGTGCTGGCGGTGTATGTCACCCAGCCCGGCAAGGACGACAAGGCGCACCCGGAGGTGCACGGCGAAGTCGCCAAAATCGTGATCGAGGCATTCCGATGATGGACGAGCGCGTCGAGCACGAAGGTGGCGGAGTGGTCATCCGCCAGACAACGGAGGCGGATTGGGCGGCGCTGAAGCAGGTGCGTCTCGCCGCGCTGCTGGACGCGCCGACGGCGTTCGGCGTCAGCCATGCATCGGCGGCCGCATATACGGACGCGCAATGGCGGGATCGCGCCGCCGGACGCGGTCCGGCGCGCTACATTCTGGCGTTTCCCGGGGCAGAAGCGGTCGGCATCGTCGCCCATGTGCCGGCGGCCGAGACGGACCTCAACCTGATCGCCATGTGGGTCGCGCCGGACTGGCGCGGCACCTCCATCGCCGCGCAACTGGTCGATGCCGTGAAGGCCTGCGCCATCGCCCAACATCGCCGACGGCTGCTGCTGGACGTCTCGCCGGAAAATCTGCCGGCATCGACGTTCTACCGAAAACAGGGCTTCGTCTTCCTGCCCGAATGGGAAGCATTGGAAAGCCATCCCGAGATTCGGGTGCAGAAAATGGAGTGGCGGACAGCCTGATTGCGCTTGCGCCGGCTGAGCGTCGCTTCAGTCGTCCAGGCCTTTGCCATCCAGGATGCGCTGCACGTTCTTGTCGATGCGCGCTTCGCGGGTTTTGGCTTGCTTGGCGGACGAGAAGTGCAACAGGTAGGCGCGCTGGCGGCCTGGCGTCAGTTCCTCGAAGGCGGCGCGCAGCGCCGGCACGTCGTCCATCTTGCGTTCCAGTTCTTCCGGAAAGTCGAATTCGACGGTCTTTTTGAATCCGACTTTGGCGCCCGACTTTTCCAGGTCGATGGCCTGCTGGATGTAGCTTTTCAGCGTCTTCGCCTGTTTCGTAATCTGCTCCAGGGCAGTGAAGCGGATCTGGCGCGCGGCCTGCACGTTTTCGGTCTGCTGAACCAGGATGTTTTTAGGGTCTTTCATCAGCGCGCCCTTGAAGAACAGCAGCGCGCAATATTCCTTGAAGCCGTGCATCAGCACGACATTGCGGCCATCCAGGGTATAGCAGGGCTGGCCCCATTTGAAGTCTTCGCTCAGATCGCAGGATTGGAGAATCTCGCGCAGCGCGCGGAATTCCTCCTGCCAGTTTTTCGCGCGGCTCAGGAAAGCATCCACCTTGTCGCTCATTTTGCGCGCTCCCATTCGAGATGAACGACTTTGTAGCCTTTGTCTTTCAGGACTTGCAGCAGGGTGGGCAGGGCCTTGGCGGTGGGGCCGTTCGCGTCGTGCATCAGGATGATGCCGCCGCCGGCCTTGTCGAGGCTCGCGCGCAGGCGGTCGGCCAGCACGGCGGTGGTGTCTTCGGGTATCCAGTCGTTGATAGCCAGATCGATGGAGGCGACGGTGATGTTGGCTTGTTTCAGCGCTTCCAGCAGGGTAGGCGTCTCCTCGAGGAACGGGAAACGGTAGGCCGGCGGCTCCTGGCCGAAGGCGGCGTGGTAGGCGGCGCGGCTGAGTTTCAGGTCGTCCAGTTGCTGCTGCGCGCTCAGCGCCTGCATGTGCGGATGGGTGTCGCTGTGGATGCCGGCTGAGTGGCCTTCGGCGATGGCGCGGCGGGCCAGGTCAGGATAGGCGCGCAATTGCTGGCCTTCCATGAAGAAGGTGGCCTTGGCGCATTGATCGGCCAACGCTTTCAGGACCAGCGGGGTGTTGTCGGGAGAGGGACCGTCATCGAAAGTCAGCACCACTTCGCCTTTGGCCAGCGGCAGCGCGGAATGCTGGTTGGTGCCGTAGGCGGCGCCTTCACGCTTCAGCATCAATGTGCGGGCGGTGCCCAATTTTTCGGGGCCGCATTCGGCCGCGGTGGCGGTTGCGGCGCTCAGGGCGGCCAGGACGAAGGCGCTGGTGACGGTCAGTCTCATGCGGTGTTGTCTCCTATGTGGATGTGGCCCAGCAGGCCGGCGACCGGCAGGGCCAGCGATATGGACCGGCCGGGAAGCTCGGTTTGCCATTCGCCTAGTTCTAATCCGTGACATTTTAGCGCGGCTTCGCGCTGTGTCCATGCCGATGTGAAGGAGGAGGCGCGTCGTTCGGCCGGTATGGCCGCCAGCGCGGCAGCAGCAGCGGGGCCGAGATAATCGCGGGCGACCCTCTGCCAGTCGGGAATGTCCTGGATATGCATGATGTCGGCGCCGACGGGACCATGCAGGTTGATGGCCGCCAGTGCGTAGTCGCCTTCGTGGGAGATGGAGATGCCGATGGTTTGCGGGCGGCCTGCCAGCAGGACGCGCGGCGGCGAGCCGGGCGTCGAAGTGATGGAGATCGTCTCGGGCGCGACGGCAAGCATGGCTGCCAATGCTTGGCGCGCGGCCGCGCGTATGAGGTGACGCGCGGCGTCGCGTTGCGGCCCTGCGGCCTGGCTGGCGCCGCCGGGCTGCGTGGCACCGCCACGCGCCTTCCCCGACGTGGTGACGTCGGCATCCGCCATGGCGGCGGCATTCGCGGCAGACGCATCGCCAGTCTTGATCAGGACTGCGAGGAGTCCGTCGTGGCCGTCCGCGCGCGCCGGCGCGGGGTCGGGCCACGTGTGGACGGCCAGTGGGGTCATTTGCGCGCTGGCGCGGCGGGGCAGCCGGCCCAGTTGCCGTTGGCCGGAATATGCTCGCCCTTCATCACCAGCGTCAGCGGGCCGAGACGGGCGTTGTCGCCGACGGCGGCGCTGTACAGCACCGCCGCGCGCGGTCCCATGTAGACCCGTTCGCCGATCACCACGTGGTCGATCTTCATCACGCGGTCCTCGAACAAATGGGTCTGCGGGCAGCTCAACGCATTCAGCTCGCTGTTGTCGCCGATCTGCACGCAATCGAATTCGGTGATATCGGTGGTGTCCATGTAGACGTTCTTGCCGATGCGGCAGCCGAGCAGGTTGAAGGCCAGCGGCAGCCACGGCGTGCCGCGCAGATAGCGCATGAAGTTCGGTACCGCGATGCCTTCATACAGGTTGGTCACGCCTTCGGACAGCCACACGAACGGCGTCCACATCGGCTCCGATTGCTTGCGATAGCGCCCGATCAGCAACCATTTCAACAGCACCACGAACACGTAGTTGCCGATGCCGTAGACCAGGCCCGCCAGCGTCAGATCCCAGATCACCTCGCCCCAGCGGCCGGCGCCGGCGGCTGGCATCACCGCCAGCACCAGCGTGTAGCCGACCGCGATCACCAGCGCATGCGGCGCGACGATGCGGAAGGCTTCGATCAGGCCCCGACCCATCCGGCGCAGCGGCGACGGATGGAAGGTCAGATGTTCGGGATAACCACTGGTCTGCTCGCGCGCCGGCAGGTTGATCGGCGGAGAACCCAGCCAGGTGTCGCCCTGCTTCACGTGTGCATTGTCCGGCGCGCGCGAATGCACGCCGATCAGCACATGCTCCGGCAGCACCGTGCCGTCCGGGATGTATGCGCCATTGCCGACGAAGCTGCGGTGCGAGATCACGGTGGGCTCCATCACCATCCAGCCGCCGTCGATTTCCTCGTCGCCCAGCATCACCGCGTCGGCGATGAAGGTTTCGTCGCCCAGCGTCAGCATGTCCGGCACCACGCCGAGCGCGGTGGAGATTTCGGCGTCCTTGCCGACTTTGGCGCCGAGCAGGCGATACCAGTAGGGCGCGTAGACGGTGGCGTAAATGCCGTGCAGGACGTTCAGGCTCGATTCCTGGATCTGGCTGACCAGCCACTTGGCGCAGTAGGTGTCGCTGTGCACCGCGAAGCGGCCGGGCTTGAGGCGCGGCAGGGCGCTCCAGCGGATGCCGGCCGACACCAGCGCGGTCAGGATAATCAGCACCGCGCTGGCCGGGAAGGCCAGCAGGAAGTAGCGCAGCAGGCGGATGCGCATGTCGTCGCCCTGTATCCAAGGCAGCCAGTTGGCCTCGTCGAACCAGTCGATCAGCACGAAGCTGGGGAACACCGGCATGAAGAACAGCGTGACCACACCCAGAATGCCGAGAATGAAGAACAGCGCTTCGGCGCCGCGGCGTGCCGCCGTCACCGGAGGGCGCGGCGGCAGTTTGCCGGTATCGAAGGCGCCGACGTCGCGCGCCGGCGAACCGGCCCAGACGCGGCCGGCCGGCACCACGCCGCCATCGGCCAGCGCCGACTGGCCTTCCAGGTGGCCCAGCGCCTCCACACGGGTATTCCCTTCCAGAATGGCGAAGGAGCTGACGTAAGCGTCTCGTTCCAGCACGATGCGGCCGAGGTGCAGCCGGCCGCGCTCGACGCGGGCGTTTTCGAAGTTGACGGCGTTGCCGATGCTGACCTGATCGCCGATCTCCAGCAGGTCGGGCGAACGCAGGGTCATCGAACCGATGGTCACTTCCTTGCCGACTTTCGCGCCCAGCGCGCGCAGCCACCAGGCGTTGAGCGACGAGCCGCTGAGCAGGTAGGCCGGCGCCGCTTCGACCAGCCGGTCGGCCAGCCACCAGCGGTAATAGGTGAGACCCCACAGCGGATACGTGCCGGCCTGCAGACGGCCGGCGATCAGCCACTTGCCGGCGACGGCGATGACGAACTCCATGATGGTCGCCAGCAGGAACACGCCCACCGAGGCGGCAACCGCGCGCGGCACCGAGTCGCCCGGATCGCCGGTGAAGAAGTGGTAGGTGAAGAACGGCGCCAGCCACTGCGCCATGCGCAACGTGACCAGCGGCGGCATCGCGGCCGCCTGGGCGATGCCGCACACCCAGCGCTTGAGGCGCGAGGGCGGCGTCCAGTCCTGTTCCTGCACGCCGGTGTCGGCGCCTTCGGCCATGGCCTGGGCGATCTTGCCGATCTGGCGCTGCTGGTAGATGTCGCGCACGGTGACATGGGCGAAACGCGGATCGGTGCGCAGGGAGGAGGCGAGGCGCGCGGCGAAGAACGAGTGTCCGCCCAGGTCGCTGAAGAAATCGGCGTGGCGCAAGATCGGCTGGCCGGGGAACAGCGCGGCCAGCGCGGCGAACAGCGCTTGCTCGGCCGGTGTTTCGGGCAGGTCGGAATCCTCGGCGCTGCCGGCCGGCGCGGCGCCGAGCGGTCGGGCTTTCAGTGTCTTGCGATCGATCTTGCCGGAGGTGAGGCGCGGCATGGCATCCAGCATCTCGTAGCGGCCGGGGACCATGTAGGGCGGCAGCTTGGCCGCCAGCGCGGCGCGCAGTTCGCGCGGATCGGGTGCGGCGCCGCCTTCGGCCACCAGATACGCCACCAGCTGGTCGATGCCGTCGTCCTTGCGCAGCAGGACCGCCACCGTGCCGATGCCGGGCTGCTGCGCCAGCAGCGCTTCGATCTCGCCCAGTTCGACGCGGAAGCCGCGGATTTTCACCTGGTCGTCGGCGCGGCCCAGGCACACCACCTCGCCGTCGGCGCCGATGCGCGCCAGGTCGCCGGTGCGGTACAGGCGGGCGTCATGCGGGCCGCTGGACCAGGGATTGATCAGGAATTTTTCGGCGGTCAGGTCGGGGCGTCCCAGGTAGCCGGCGGCCAGACCGGGACCGGTGATGCACAATTCGCCGACTTCGCCGCGCTTGAGCAGGCGCAGCGCCGGTTCGTGCGGCACCGCCGACGCTTGCGCCAGCGGGTTGTCCGGATCGGCGCCGGCCGGCGCGGTCGGGCCTTCCGCCACCGCGGCCGCGGCGATGGCGGGTTCGGTATTGGTGTCGATCACCAGCAGGCCGTAGTTGGGCAGCGGCGTGCCGATGGTGACGGGATGGCCCGGCTGCAGGCGCGCCAGGCTGGCCGACACCGTCGCCTCGGTCGGGCCGTAAGTGTTGAACATCTGCCGGCCGGGGCGCGACCAGCGCTGCACCAGCGATTCCGGGCAGGCCTCGCCGCCCAGGTTGATCAGGCGCAGGCTGGGGACTTCCTGGTTGAACAGGGCCAGCAGGGTAGGCACCGCGTGCAGCACGGTGACGTGGTTCTGCTCGAGCATGCGCGGCAGGGTTTCCGGGTCGCCGCTGATCTCTTTCGGGCCTATCCACAGCGTGGCGCCGACCAGATAGGCGATCCAGATTTCTTCGAACGACATGTCAAAGGCGACCGAGAAGCCCTGGTATACCTTGTCCGAGGCCTGCACCCCCAGCACCTGGTTTTCACTGCGCAGGAAGTGGCAGATGCTGCGCTGGGTGATCAGGATGCCCTTCGGCTTGCCGGTCGAGCCGGAGGTGTAGATCACATAGGCCGGCACGTCCGGCGAGACGGCGCCGCGGCGCAGCAGCGTTTCGCCGGCGGCCGGCGCGGCCAGCAGGGCCTCGGCGGTCCAGACCGGACGGTCGAAACCGTCCAGCGCGGCCAGGCGCGGCGCCAGCGCGGCGGCGGTCAGCACGCCGACGCCGGCGGCGTCATCGAGGCAGATCTGCAACCGTTCGACCGGCGTATCCTCGTCCACCGGCAGCCAGGCGGCGCCAGCCTTGGCGATGCCGGCCTGCAGTATCAGCAGCTCGATCCCGCGCGGCAGCCACAGGCCGACCATCTGGCCCGGCTGCACGCCGGCCGCGATCAGCCGCGACGCCACCAGGTCGGCCTGGGCGTTCAATTCGCGGTAAGTCAGCGCGCGCTCGCCGAACATGAGCGCAGTCTGGTCGGGACTGCGCGCGGCGGTGGCTTCCAGCAGATCGGCAAGGATCTCGTCGCGCAGCAGGGCCTCTTGCGGCGGTCCGTACAGGATGTCCGGATGCGGTTGCGAAAGATGCTGGCTGAGTGGTTCGTTCATGCGGAAACTTTATTCGGATTCAGGCGTCATTGTACGGTACGCCAAGTGGTTGCCATAGAGTGTAAATGCAAGTTCTGCTTACAGCCTTTACAATAGGAAATACGAGCTAAAACTGAAGGAGCAGCATGATTACGAAACGCCCATCCATCGCCCCTCAACAGTTTGACGACGCCCAGGCGGCCTATGCGCAGGTGGTGGCGATTTACGACGCCAACATCGGCTATCTGCGTGATGCCATGAAGCGCTTCGTCGCCGGCGAGGACGTCGGCGAGCATGTGCGCGCCTGCTATCCGTATGTCCGCGTGCATACCGACACCGTGGCGCGCGCCGATTCGCGGCTGGCGTTCGGCTTTGTGGCCGGTCCCGGCACCTATGAAACCACGCTGACCCGGCCCGACCTGTTCGCCCGCTACTATTTGCAGCAATTTAAGCTGCTGCTGAAGAATCACAGCAATCGCCACGTCAAGCTGGAAGTGGGCGTCAGCGGCCAGCCGATACCGATTCACTTTTCGTTCGCCGAGCATGAGCACATCGAAGGCACCCTGTCGGCCGAGCGCCGCCTGCTGATGCGCGACGTGTTCGACCTGCCCAATCTGGCGGCGATGGACGACGGCATCGCCAACGGCACCCACGAGCCTATGCCGGGCGAGGCCCAGCCGCTGTCGCTGTTCACCGCGCCGCGCGTGGATTACTCGCTACAGCGGCTGCGACACTATACCGGCACCTCGTGCGAACACTTCCAGAAATTCGTGTTGTTCACCAACTACCAGTTCTATATCGATGAATTCATCAAGCTCGGGCATGAATTGATGGCCAGTCCGTCGGCGTCGCCGGGGGATGACTACATCGCTTTTGTCGAACCGGGCAATCTGGTGATGCGCCGTGTCGGCCAGGCGTCGGTGCCAGGCGACGCACACGGCGCGCCGCCGCCGCGCCTGCCGCAGATGCCGGGCTATCACCTGATCCGCGCCGACGGCACCGGCATTTCCATGGTTAACATCGGCGTCGGCCCGGCCAACGCCAAGACCATCACCGACCACATCGCCGTGCTGCGTCCGCATGTCTGGCTGATGCTGGGCCACTGCGCGGGGCTGCGCAACACCCAGGAATTGGGCGACTACGTGCTGGCCCACGGCTACGTGCGCGAAGACCACGTGCTGGATGAGGATCTGCCGCTGTGGGTGCCGATCCCGCCGCTGGCCGAGGTGCAGGTGGCGATCGAGGCGGCGGTGGCCGAAGTGACGCAACTGACCGGGCACGACCTCAAGCGCGTGATGCGCACCGGGACCGTGGCCAGCACCGACAACCGTAACTGGGAACTGCTGCCGCAGCGGACGCCGGAACGTCGTTTCAGCCAGAGCAGGGCGATTGCGCTGGACATGGAAAGCGCCACCATCGCCGCCAACGGCTTCCGCTTCCGCGTCCCGTACGGTACGCTGCTGTGCGTCAGCGACAAGCCGATGCACGGCGAGATCAAGCTGCCCGGCATGGCCAACCAGTTTTACCGCGACCGCGTCGACCAGCACCTGCGGATCGGCATGCGCGCGATGGAACTGCTGAGGGCGCTGGGCGTGGACAAGCTACATTCGCGCAAGCTGCGCAGTTTTACGGAGGTGGCGTTCCAGTAAAGGCGCTCGGGCTAAAGCGGCCTGAATTGTGCTTTCTCAAAAGGAATTTTGCTGATGGTGACATGATCGGCGACTTAGGTATCCCTAAGGAGCGATCGTGGAAAGCGGCGACTTTTTCAGCTTTATGACGGCGGCCAGGGAACTGGTCACCAGCAACCGGCCGCTGCGGCTGCGGCTCGAACTGCCCGGCGGCTTCAACGACGACCTGTTGCTGCCGCAGCGCGTGTACGGCACCGAGCACATCTGCGGCGGCATCGAATACCGCATACTGTGCTTCTCCGGCGAGGTGCAACTGCCGCTGAAGCAAATGATCGCCGTGCCGGCCACGCTGGAAATCGTCACCGACCGCGGCGCGCTGCGCAGCGTGTGCGGCATCGTCACCGAAGCCAGCTCCGGCGATAGCGACGGCGGCCTGGCCAGCTACCAACTGGTGCTGCGCGACGCCCTGGCCATCCTGGAAAAACGCACCAACACCCGCGTGTTCCGCAACATGGACGAAGTGGAAATCGTCCAGCGCATCCTGAACGAATGGCGGCACAAGAATTCCGTGCTTGGCGTCTGCTTCAAGCACGAGCTGTGCGAAGCGTTCGAACTGCGCACCTACCCCAAGCGTGAATTCACCATGCAGCACAACGAGTCGGATGCACACTTCATCCGTAGGTTGCTGAAGCGGCGTGGCATCGGCTGGTATGTGCGGGCGAACGGCGACAGCCACACGCTGGTCCTGTTCAACCGCAGCGACACCCTGCGCCAGAACGCCGCTGGCACCGTGCGCTACCACCGCGACAGCGCCACCGAGCAACGCGACACCATCACGCGCTGGAGCGCGGTGCGCAGCCTGCAACCGGGCGTGGTGACGCGGCACAGCTGGGATTACCGCAATCCCGAAGGGCGTGATTTCATGTCGGCGCAGACCGACGGCAGCAATAACCAGGGACCGAACGGCAATGAAATGGCCGCCAGCCTGGACGACTACCAGATCCTGCCGCCGCACGCTGGCAACGACAACGAAGATCTGTTCCGCATGGGCCAGCTGCGCTTGAAGCGGCACGACTACGAGTCGAAATGCTTCCATGGCGAAGGCAGTGTGCGCGATCTGTGCGCCGGTGAATACTTCCGGCTGGCCGAGCATCCTGAAATCGACAAGCATCCGGCGGAAGAGCGCGATTTCGTGGTCACGGCGTTGCGGGTAGCGGCACAAAACAATTTGCCGAAAGCGCTGGCGGCACGCGTGGAGGGGCTGTTCACCCGCAGCCGTTGGGCGCAAGAAGGCCACGAAATGCAAATGCAGCGCGAGCTGGGCGGCAAGGTGGCGGATGGGCCGTTGCGGATGCACATACAGTTCACGGCGGTACGTCGCACAGTGCCGATCGTGCCGGCGTTCGATCCTCGCATCGACGTGCCGCAGGCGCAGATGCAAAGCGCGGTTGTCGTTGGCCCGGAAGGGGAGGAAGTGTATTGCGACGAGCTGGGCCGTGTAAAGATACGTTTTCCCGGCACACGACCGGAGGATCATGCGGCCGGTGCCGGCGCATCCGACACGGAGGCTGATTCCGCCTGGGTGCGCGTCGCCTCCAATTGGGCCGGCAATGGCCCGGGCTCGCACCAGCAATGCGGCGCCATTGGCCTTCCGCGGATAGGCACGGAAGTCCTGGTCAATTTTCTTGGCGGCGACCCCGACAAACCGGTGATCGTCGGCCAGCTCTACAACGAACAGGCTCGACCTGCTGCTTTGAGTAGCGCTGGTATTTTGCCCGACAACCGCTACCTCTCCGGCATCAAGAGCCGCGAAATCAAGGGCCGTCGTGCAAACAAGTTGCGATTCGATGACACAAACGGAGAAATCAGCGCGCAACTGTCTAGCGATCACGCCAATACTCAGCTGAACTTAGGTTTTCTAACTGAATCCGGAACGGGCGAGGTAGCCACCGCGAGAGGGGAGGGGGGCGAGCTAGTTACCACAGAGTCAATTGCGATCAGAGCACAAAACGGGATATTGCTATCCGCAACTCCACACGATTCATCATCGCAGTTGGAGAGAACCGAGTTGTTGGGCACGGCTGAACTTCTGAGCAGTATTGCGGATCAGCTGGCATATCTGGCAAAGATTCATACGGCCGATCCAGATACAGGTCTTCAACTAGCCGATTTAGTCAACCGCGTAAAAAATTGGAATGCCGGGAAAAAGCTGGGGGTTATTGCCGGTAGTGCACCTGACGGCATGTTCCTCGGTAGTGATAAGAATATAGCGATAGGGGCAGAGACAGATATTGATTTGATCGCGGCAAAAGATGCACTGATATCTAGCGGGAAAAACATATTCATTCGTGCATTGCAGAGCGTAAGCCTATTTGCGCATGAACTTGGTCTTAAACTGGTAGCCGCGAAAGGCAACGTAATGATGCAGGCTCATAACGGTGATATCGAAATGACAGCGACCGGCTGCATAAGAATTAACGCCGGCAAGGCCGTTGAGATCATTGCTCCTGAGGTAAAAATTATTGGGACGGGCTCACAAATCAACATAGGAAATAGCGAGATTACCCAGCAAAGTAAAGGTGGACACTTCGTTAAGTCTTCGAAGTTTGTCCACACGTCAGGAGGCGATGGCGAAGTAGGCGATATCAAATTTCCTGCCACTGAAATCCAAACCGACGAGCGTGTTGTACTCCATCATGCGCAAACCGGAGAACCGGTAGTCGCGCGTCGATATCGCATGATTTTGCCGGATGGTAGCATCATCGAAGGTGTGACTAATCAAAAAGGGCAGACCGAGCTCGCGACAGGTAAGGAAATAGGTGATATCGAAGTGACCATTTTTCCAGAAGATTCATGACGCTTGGAGTTGACAATGACTACCGCACGTCTTAACGAACCGACTCGCCCAGTGTCTGCAGTAACGGATGCCGTGGGCAATCTGAAAGCCAATACGTCTCTTTCTCCGAAAGCAAATACAACAAGGGCGAGCATCGCAGTCCCGCCAAGAAAAATCATGCCGGTCATCGTGATAGCCGGAATTATGGGCAGCAATCTGAGAACTCGCATATCGGCTTCGAAAAATGACACGACACTGAACCCTGGCGAGGCGGCATGGCGCCCTCCGAATGGAAAGAAGGCAGGGTTAGCCGAAGCCAAAAAATGGACTCTGCGAACACCAGAAATCCGCCAGAGGATTTTGAACGGGGATATGCTGGAAGTCGATCCCACAGGTGAAATCACTGATATTCCAGATCATCTTGACGTGGAAATTTGTAGGGCTCGCGGATGGGGAGAAATCCATGCAGATAGCTACGGTGGCTTATTAGCCACACTCCAGAAAAACCTGAATAGCACATTCAAAGTATCTTCTGAAAAAACCGAAATGCATCCGGTCTGGGTTGAGATAAACAAATTTGATCGAGAAGAATGGGGTACGTCTCCGGACGGGATTGGATCGATAATAACTGAGGGTGAATTAAAAAAATTTGGATCTTATTATTACCCAGTATATGGCTTCGGCTACAACTGGCTTCAATCCAATGAGGAGTCCGCAGCTTCGTTACAACGTAGAATCGAATCGATCATCACGTCGTGGGTGACGGCGCAACATCAGTGTCATCACGTCGTTTTGGTAACCCATTCCATGGGCGGTCTCGTCGCGCGGGCGTGTGCAAAACAAATGGCCGATAAGATTGCAGCGGTTGTGCATGGCGTCATGCCTGCCTGGGGCGCCCCGGCTTGTTATCGAAGGCTAAGCTGTGGTACCGAAGCTACCAGTCCTGGCAAAGGAACGATCGATACCATAGCAATGGGAAAATTTGCCGAAATCGCCGGAAGGACCGCGGAAGAAACTACGCCCGTTCTAGCAGTGGCTCCTGGACCGTTGGAACTATTGCCTAACCATCTTTATCCAAGCTGGCTATTCGCCCAAATCAATATTCCTCAGCATCCATATTCTGTTGGATTGAATTTTCACGAGAATAATCCCTATCAATTTTACAAAGATTTTGAGTGTTGGTACCGCGCCATCGATCTTAGCTTGGTTGATCCGGCAAAAAAAATGGCTGGAAATACACATAAGAAGGTGGTTAGAGCTTTAAATCAGGCAGAGAAATTTCATAGAGAGTTACTTGATACATATTACCATCCTAATAGTGCAGCTTTCTATTGTGCAGATACTCAACAACGCGCTTTTGGGAGTTTTCGATGGTTAAGTACAACTTCCACTGCAGTGTCACCTACTGTATTGCAGAATGGTGTGGTCGAAAGCAATACATTTAGTGGAGCACGGAATGTAGTTATTACCAAAGGGCCGAGATTATTTTTTGAGCCGAGTGATCAAGATCAGGCTGGTGATGGTACCGTGCCATTACAATCTGGAGAAGGTCCTTCGGGAAAAATTTCCCATATATTCAAGACCAAAGGCTACGATCACCAAGGCTCATATAACAATGAGGGAATGCTAAAGTTGACACAGCACCTCATCGTAAAGCTCCTTCAAGGTTTCGCATGAAAAAAAATACGTTTAGAGTATTATTCTTTTTGCTGCTTTCAATCTTGACATTATTTGAATTTAAAGAAAAATATATTATCTGGAGATTAAAAGTGGATGAGCAAAGTAAAGCTTTACTTATGAAGCGAGTTTGTGTTGGTCGATTTACTATTGATGTGCCAAAAAATTATGTTGTGACCTATCGTCAAGCTACTGTAAACGGATGGGATATTTCTACTATCGAGGAAACGAATGAAGCTTTCTATATACGCATTAAAAACAAAGAAGATAGGCTTCTATCCGAAAAAAATGAACATAACGGAAAGTCACTTGAGATTTCGTACGATATTAAAACAAATGAACTAACGGGCAAGATATTTTTGTACAATCGACAACGGCTTGATTATTATAAAAACGGTAATAAAACAGTGACGGAATCTGTATCGATCGACGCATCAGTTAGGTCGAAAGAGTTAAGTTATGATTTTACCTCTGAGTTGCGAAGTGCTGACGATTTCGATCGTCTAAAAGAGATTTTGAATCAATTGGAAATCCTTCAGGATTCCGAAAGTAGTCGACATGGCGGGTTTTGTTTCGATCATGGCATGCTTCGTGATCCAGTCCCAATCAATTATCATGAGCACGTGTCGATTTTTTTGGGGATCAAAAGCAATCCTGATCTGGCAATTTCATTGAGTACTACTGCCGGAGTTCGCCCATCTTCATCGTTACTTCAGCGGAATGAAGCTAGTGTAATCCAGCGGGAATATGCATCACATTTTCATGACTTACGGATAGGCGCAAGGGCAATAAATGGCGTTCCGGGGGAGGAAGTTCTTCAGCGGGTAGATGAGTTAAACGGGGTGAAAGGACATAACTTCATGTGGGAATCCTCTGGTAGTACCGAGGATATTTTCCTACCATCATTAACTTTAGAGCTCAGTACTGGTTTAGGCAAGCCGGGCGCTCCGGTGAACTCAAGTTTGACTGACTCCGAGGCGTTGGCGCTGTGGGACAAGATTTCATCCAGCTTGCGTCGTCGGCCGGAACTTTAGCGGAACAAAACATATTTATGAGGCAACGCACACTCTTTTCGCTGCTGGTGCTGACAGCTGTGATATCGACTTTTTTAGGTATAGTCCTCTCAGAAACGGGAATCGCGCACTCCAGGTTCAAGAGAGCATTCCGTCTGGACGAGCCTCTTTTGATCGAAGGACAAGCACAAGGCAGCTATTCCATACTGCCGCAGGGGACTGTTCTTTACTACGACCGGAACTGGGATGAAGGCCATGGCACTTATCATGTGTACTTCCATTTCAAAGGCGAGCTCAAGGCGACGGAGGTGGCCGCCACCGGCATCGATCCAATCTGGCTGCGGACCGTTGAAGCGGAAGAGCTACCCAAGCTGCTCCATAGTTATCCGGTCAGCCGCAGCGAATTGGTGAGCATCTTAAAGGCACGGCAATTATCCAGACTGGACGTGCTGGAAATTCTGCGGGGCTGGGAAGATTGACGGCAAGGTGTTGCAAGTTTTGCGCAACTGCCAGTGGAGATTAAACGACATTTCGGTAGCATAAATCGCCATCGAGCCTCGATCCGACCGTAAAACTGTGTAAAGCCACGGTAAACGCTTACCTCCACCAAGTCCGCAAGATTGCGGGCTTTTTCATCCTGGGCAGCCGAACGCTCGTTCGCTTCGATACTTTTTTCGGTATCGAAAACCCCGAAAAATTGATTGGTTTGTTTGTTCTCCAGCACCTAACATTTGCCTCAGACAGCTGCCCCAAGGCTTTCTCTAGAACAATTAGATCATACTGGAGACTTATGAAACACATCATTTCCGGGACGCCTGCGTCCCAGGTTAAGCATCGTCTCGTCCTGAAATCCGGTGTCGCCGTGATGGCCGCCGCCGGCCTGCTGAGCGCTTTCCCGGTGCTGGCGCAGGAAGCTCCCGCAGCGCAGGACAATCCAGAAAACACCGTGACCGTGACCGGCGTGCGGCGCGCCGCGGAGACTGCCCAAAAGATCAAGAAAGACGCCGATAACGTCATCGACTCCATCGTCGCTGACGATATCGGCAAATTCCCGGACACCAACGTGGCCGAAACGCTGGCGCGCGTCACCGGCGTGCAGGTGCGTCGCGATGGCGGCGAAGCCAACACGGTGCTGATCCGCGGCTTGCCCGGTATCGCCACGCTGCTGAACGGTCGCGAACTGTTCACCACCACCGGCCGCTATATCCAGCTGGCCGACCTCCCGTCCACCATGCTGCAGCGCGTGGACGTGTACAAATCGCAGAGCGCCGATTTGAACGAGGGCGGTATCGCCGGCGTGATCGACGTGCGCACCAACCGTCCGTTCGACTTCAAGGGCTTCACCGCTGTGGTGAATGGTGGCGCCACCAACAACTCGCAGGCCGAGCGCACTGACCCCAACGTCAGCGGCATGATTTCCAATCGCTGGAAGACCGACTTCGGCGAAGTCGGCGCGCTGTTCGGCGTGTCGTATGTGCGCAACCACTACTCGGAAGAGCGCGTGTTCAACACCAAGCCGATCGACAAGAGCTGGCTGCTGCCTAACCTCACCGGTCCTGACCTGATGGGCCTGGAGAACATCAAGGGCGACCGCCGCCGCATCGCCACCAACTATGCGCTGCAGTGGAAGCCGAACAAGGACGTCGAGCTGTACGCCGAAGGTCTGGGCACCCACTACCTGAACAACTTCGAAACCGACTTCTTCGTCGGCCTGCCCTGGTGGGGTCCCGGTGAGCTGATGAGCGGCACCAAGATCCCGGGCTCGAACCAGTTGCAGACGCTGACCTCGCACAACGTCAACACCATCATGTCGACCCAGGCCAACCGCGCCAGCAATGTCACCCAGCAGCACGCCATCGGCGGCCGCTGGAACGCCGCGCCTGGCCTGCGCCTGAGCACCGAACTGGCGCGCACGCTGTCGGATTACGACTGGCAGAACCCGATCCTGGACACCATCACCAATGTGCCCAACGCCACGGTCAACACCAACGTCGGCGGCACCGCGCACCTGGTGTATGGCGGCGAGGATCTGAACGATCCGAAGAACTACACGCTGGACCAGCTGTTCGACCGCTACGGCCGTGACCACGGTTCCTCGACCGACTGGCACGCCGACGGCACCTACACGCTGCAGGACGACGGCTTCTTCAAGGACTTCGGTTTCGGTGTGCGCGCCAACAAGCGTACCGCGGCTTCGATCAAATCGTTCGAAGGCTCGGTGCTGGCGCCGACCGGCGTGGGCGTGAGCACGCTGCCGGGCATGACCTGCAATTCGCAGATGCAGAACGACTGGGGCACGACCTCGTGGTACACGCCTTGCGCCAGCTATCTGATCTCGAACACCGCCGATGTGCGCAAGGCCGTCACCGGCAGCAGTGTGGCCAAGGCGCTGGATCCGGGATCGTTCTTCGAAGACCAGGAAAAGAACTACGCCCTGTACGGCAAGGCGCACGTGGGCTGGGAAACCGCCGGCATCCCGATCGACGGTGTGCTGGGCATGCGCGTGACCAAGACCGATTCGGACCTGCTGGGCAATTCGCTGGTGGGCACCACTTATGTGCCGACCGTGAAAAGCTCCAGCGACAAGACCTATCTGCCGAGCGCCAACTTCAAGGCGTCGCTGCGTGATGACGTGATTGCCCGCCTGTCGCTGTCGAAGACCCTGACCCGTCCGGATTTCGCCCAGCTGAATCCCGGCACGGCCTACGTCAACGCCAACGGCACCACCACCCAGGCCACGGCCTCGGGCGGCAATCCGGACCTGAAGCCGTTCACCGCGCGTAACTACGATGCGTCGCTCGAGTACTACTTCTCGTCGACCGGCATGGCCAGCCTGGCGCTGTTCCGCCACGAGTTCAAGGGCTACATCATGAACAAGGTGGTGAAGGAGACCTTCAACGGCGTGAGCTACGACACCACCCGTCCGTTCAACACCGACGACGGCTATCTGCAGGGCGGCGAGATCGCCTACCGCACCTTCTTCGACAAGCTGCCGGGCTGGATGAGCGGCTTCGGTCTGGAGGCGAATGCGACCTACACCGAAGGCCAGACCACTTCGTCCTCGGTGGACGGCAACGCGGCCAACGGCAAGGCATTCGCCGGCATGTCGAAATGGTCGTACAACGTGGTCGCGCTGTATGAAAAGTATGGTATCTCGGGCCGCCTGGCGTACAACTGGCGTTCGAAGTTTGTGCAGGTCTACAATGACACCGGCGACGGCAAGGATCTGTGGGCTTCGCCGATGTCTTCCCTGGATGGCTCGCTGGGCTACAAGATCAACGAGAATACGACCGTCACGCTGACCGGCACCAATCTGTTGAACTTCAAGTACACCGACTACTGGACCAACAAGGGCCTGTACCCTCGCGATACGCGCCGCTATGATCGTTCGGTTGGCCTGTTCGTGAACTGGAAGATCTGAGCCTGTAGCAGCAACCCGGCCGCGTCCCCCGCCTGAGCGAGGGCGCGGCCTCGCACTTTGAGGTAATCAAGATGTCGAATCAAAAAATGTCGGTGTTTGAAAAAATCGGTTTCGGCGCCGGCGACATGGCGCTGAATGTGGTCATCTCGTCGATGATGTTGATGATTACCTTCTTCTACACCGATATCTACGGGCTGAAGACCACCGACCTGGCGCTGCTGTTCGGCCTGGTGAAGATCGTCGGCGCCATCGCCGACCTGATCATGGGGCAGATCACCGACCGCGTCACCATGCGCTGGGGACGTTATCGTCCGTGGCTGCTGCTGCTGGCCGTGCCGTATGGCGTCAGCGTGTTCTTCGTCTTCACCACCCCCGACTGGGGCTACAGCGCCAAGCTGCTATGGGCGTATTCGACCTACATCATCATGACCCTGATGACGTCGGGTGTCGGCGTGTCGTACATCTCGCTGCCCAGCGTGTTGTCGAAGGATCCGCAGGAAGTCCTGTCGGCCAACGGCTATCGTCTGTTCCTGGCCAAGGTTGGCGCCTTCATGGTGACCGTCGTGGTGCCGCTGCTGTCCGAGCGCTGGGGCGCCGGCAATCCGGCCGCCGGCTATCAGGCCGCGATGGCGCTGATGGCGGCCATGGGCGTGCTGCTGTTCCTGTTCTCGTTCGCCACCACCAACGAGCGCGTCAAGCATGACATCAAGCGTCAGCCGCTGCTGGAGCAGGTCAAGGTGCTGATGAAGAACGACCAGTGGCTGATCCTGTGCGCCGTCTGCGTCACCGGCACCATCGGCTACGTGGTGCGCGGCTCGGTCGCGATCTACTACGCCAAATACTATCTGCACGCCGACGCGGCCACCATCTCGGCCTTCCTGTCCACCGGCGTGGCGGCGGCCATCCTGTCCATGGTCGCTTCGACCTGGATCACCAAATTCTATTGCAAGATCAAGCTGTTCCGCTGGACCCAGATTGGCGTCGGCGTGATCAGCGCGGCAATCTACTTCGTCGTCAAGCCCGGCGATACGGCGCTGGCGTTCGTGCTGTATTTCCTGCTGTCCTTCGTGGTGGACCTGCATGCGCCGGTGTTCTGGTCGGCCATCGCCGAGACCATCGATTACGGCGTGGTCAAGACCGGCAAGCGCGTGTCCGGCTTTGCCTTCGGCGGCATCTCTGTTTGCCAGAAGGCGGGCATGGGCATCGCCGGCGCGCTGGTCGGCTTCCTGCTGTCGTATTTCCAGTACCAGCCCAACGTCGAGCAGACGCCGTTCGCGCTGCACGGCATCGTGCTGATGCTGACCCTGATCCCCGGCTTCTTCCATACCATCATGGGTCTGCTGATGTTCAAGTACCGTCTGAACGACGACTACTACGCGCAGGTCAAGCAGGCGATGGGCGTCAAAGGCTATGTGGCAGTCTAATTTTTTGGAACTTGAAATGGAAAACATCCTCACCCCGCTGATCGAGCAGCGCGCCGATCCCCATATCTACCGCCACACGGACGGCTATTACTACTTCACTGCCTCGGTGCCGCAGTATGACCGCATCGAGCTGCGTCGCGCGAAAACCATCGCCGGCCTGGTGGATGCCGAAAAGGTCGACGTCTGGCGCAAGCCGGATACCGGCGCCTGCAGTGAACTGGTGTGGGCGCCCGAGCTGCACTACAACGACGGCGCCTGGTACGTCTACTTCGCCGCCGCGCCGAGCCGCGAGATCAAGTACAAGCTGTTCCAGCACCGCATGTACGCGATCCGCAACCAGAATGCCAATCCGCTGGAAGGCGAGTGGGAGTTCATGGGCCAGGTCGACACCGGCATCGATACCTTCTGCCTGGATGCCACCACTTTCACCCACAAGGGGCAGCTGTACTACGTCTGGGCGCAGAAGGATGTCGACATCGAAGGCAATTCCAACCTCTACATCGCGCCGATGAAGACCCCGTGGCAGCTGGGCGGCAAGCCGGTGATGCTGAGCAAACCGGAATTTGACTGGGAAATCCGCGGCTTCTGGGTGAATGAAGGCCCGTCGGTGCTGAAGAAGAACGGCAAGATCTTCATCAGCTATTCGGCCAGCGCCACCGATGAGAACTACGCCATGGGCCTGTTGTGGGCGGACGAAAACGCCGACCTGCTGGACCCGGCGTCGTGGACCAAATCGCCGCAGCCGGTGCTGCAAACCTGCTTCGAGCACAAGATTTACGGACCGGGCCACAACAGTTTCACCGTGGCGGACGATGGCGAAACTGTCATGTTGGTTTATCATGCACGCACCTACACCGAGATTATCGGCGACCCGCTGTGGAATCCGGACCGTCACACTTTCGTCAAACCGCTGAAGTGGGACGCGCAGGGCATGCCCGTTTTCGGAAAGCCGTCTATCGCGTAAGCGCGACAGCTTCCAGCTAATTCGGCGGCCGAGCAGGGTAACCTCTCGGCCGTCTTGCTATCAGAGAGCCAAAACGAATGTCGCAACACACTATCACTGGAACCCCGTTCGGCACGCTGCCGGACGGCCGCGAAGCCACGCTGTACACGCTGACCAATGCCAACGGCATGGTGGCGAAGATCAGTGACCTGGGCGGCGTGATCAAGGAAATCCATGTCCCGGACCGCAACGGCGTGCTGGCCGACGTCTGCCACGGCTACGACACGGTCGAGCGCTATGCCGGCGGCGCGTCGGAATACTTCGGTGCACTGATCGGCCGCTATGGCAACCGCATCGCCAATGGCCGCTTCGAGCTGGACGGCGTGATCCATCAGCTGGACCTGAACGACGGCGCCAACCACCTGCACGGCGGCACGGACGGTTTCCACCGCCAGCTGTGGGAAGCTGAAACCTTCTACACGCCGCAATCTGCGGGCCTGATCCTGACCCACGTCAGCCGCGACGGCGACCAGGGCTACCCCGGCCGCGCCGAAGTGACGGCGATCTACGAGCTGCGGGCCGATAACGAATTGCGTATCGCTTTCCACGCCATCAGCGACAAAGCCACGCCGATCAACCTGACCAACCATGCGTATTTCAACCTGGCGGGGCAGGGCGATATTCTGGGCCACCAGCTGACCATCCCCGCAGACGGGTACACGCCGGTCGGCGCCGGTCTGATTCCGACCGGGCCGATCGCTCCGGTCGCCGGTACGCCGTTCGATTTCCGCGCGCCGCACGCGATCGGCGCGCGTATCGATCAAAAAGATGAGCAATTGGGCCATGGCTCGGGCTACGACCACAATTTCGTGCTGAATAAAGGCGCGACGGGGGCGTTCGAGTTGTCGGCCCGCGTGATGGAACCGGTCTCCGGCCGGGTGCTGGAGGTGTGGTCGCAGGAGCCCGGCATCCAGTTCTACAGCGGCAATTTCCTGAACGACTCGATTAGTGGAAAAGGACGCATTTACGGTTATCGCAGCGGCTTCTGCCTGGAACCACAGCATTTCCCCGACTCGCCCAACCGGCCCGACTTCCCTTCGACGATCCTGCGCCCCAACGAGGAATACTCGACGGTGATGGCTTACCGTTTCACCACGGCCTAGCCATATCGTTTTTGGTATCGAAGTCGAACAATAATTTATTGGAAAGTTATCTCGGTACAACTTAGTATGCCTTATCGATGCGGGGGCATGACACCCACGTCCCCGCACAGGAAAATACTGAGGAGAATTGCATGTCTGAGAATGACAAGAAGGTGAAGCTGCGTTCGGCCGAGTGGTTCGGTACCCAGGACAAGAACGGCTTCATGTACCGCAGCTGGATGAAGAATCAGGGCATTCCCGATCACGAATTCCAGGGCAAGCCCATCATCGGCATCTGCAATACCTGGTCTGAACTGACCCCATGCAACGCTCACTTCCGCAAGCTGGCGGAGCACGTCAAGCGCGGCATTCTGGAAGCCGGCGGCTTCCCGGTCGAATTCCCGGTCTTCTCCAACGGTGAATCCAACCTGCGTCCGACCGCCATGCTGACCCGTAACCTGGCCTCGATGGACGTGGAAGAATCGATCCGCGGCAACCCGATGGACGGCGTGGTGCTGCTGGTCGGCTGCGACAAGACCACCCCGGCGCTGTTGATGGGCGCCGCCTCGGTCGATATCCCGACCATCGTCGTTACCGGCGGCCCGATGCTGAACGGTAAATTGAACGGCAAGAACATCGGCTCCGGCACCGCTGTCTGGCAGCTGCACGAGCAGGTCAAGGCCGGCGAAATCTCCATGCACGACTTCATCGCCGCGGAAGCGGGCCATTCGCGCTCGGCCGGCACCTGCAACACCATGGGCACCGCATCGACCATGGCCTGCATGGCCGAGTCGCTGGGCACCTCGCTGCCGCACAATGCCGCGATTCCGGCGGTGGACGCGCGCCGCTACGTGCTGGCCCACATGTCGGGCATCCGCATCGTCGAGATGGTCAAGGAAGACCTGAAGCTGTCGAAGATCCTGACCAAAGAGAATTTTGAAAACGCCATCCGCGTCAACGCCGCCATCGGCGGTTCGACCAATGCCGTGATCCACCTGAAGGCCATCGCCGGCCGCATCGGCGTCGATCTGGAGCTGGAAGACTGGACCCGCGTCGGCCGCGGCACGCCGACCATCGTCGACCTGCTGCCGTCGGGCCGCTTCCTGATGGAAGAGTTCTATTACGCCGGCGGCCTGCCGGGCGTGATCCGCCGCATGGGCGACGGCAGCATCCTGCCGCACCCGAACGCGCTGACCGTCAACGGCAAGACCCTGTGGGAAAACTGCCAGGATGCGCCGATCTACGACGAGGAAGTGATCCGCACGCTGGACAACCCGATCCGCAAGGACGGCGGCATCTGTATCCTGCGCGGCAATCTGGCGCCGCGCGGCGCGGTGCTGAAGCCGTCGGCCGCGACGCCGGAACTGATGCAGCATCGCGGCAAGGCGGTGGTGTTCGAGGACTTCGAGCATTACAAATCGCGCATCATGGATCCGGACCTGGACGTGGACAAGGATTCGGTGCTGGTGATGAAGAACTGCGGCCCGAAAGGATATCCGGGCATGGCGGAAGTGGGCAACATGGGCCTGCCGCCCAAGCTGCTGGCAGCAGGCATCAAGGACATGGTGCGCATTTCGGACGCGCGCATGAGCGGCACCGCCTACGGCACCGTGGTGCTGCACGTGGCGCCGGAAGCGATGGCCGGCGGTCCGCTGGGCATCGTGCAGGATGGCGACTGGATCACGCTGGATTGCGCCGGCGGTCTGCTGAATCTGGAGATTTCCGACGAGGAGATGGCGGCGCGACAGGCCGCCCGCGTGCCGGGCAGCGCGCCGGGACCGAAGACCGGTTACCAGCAACTGTACATCGAACACGTGCTGCAGGCGGACCAAGGTTGCGACTTCGACTTCCTGGTCGGTAAGCGCGGTTCGGCCGTGCCACGTCATTCCCACTAATTCCGGAGACATCCTCATGCTGCTCGTACAATTCAAGAACGAACAAGGCGCGCGCCAGGTCGGCGTGCTGGAACAGGACACCATCCACATCATCGAGGGCTACGGCAGCACCTATGCGCTGGCCCAGGATGCGATCCGCAAATCGGTGGGCCTGGCGGCGCTGGCCAAGAAATCGGTCGGCGCCGCCACCGTCTCGTTCGACGCGGTGGCCGCCGCCGGCCGCCTGCTGTCGCCGATCGACCATCCGGATGACGCCCACACCTATGTCACCGGCACCGGCCTGACCCACCTGGGTTCGGCCGACACCCGCGACGCCATGCACAAGAAAATCGGCGGCGACGTCGAATCGCTGAGCGACTCGATGAAGATGTTCCGCATGGGCGTGGAAGGCGGCAAACCGGCCGCCGGCCAGGCCGGCGTGCAGCCGGAGTGGTTCTACAAGGGCGACGGCTCCATCGTCGCCGCCAGCGGTCAGGCGCTGAGCATGCCGGACTTCGCGCTCGACGGCGGCGAAGAGCCGGAGGTGGCCGGCCTGTACGTGATCGGCGATGACGGCCAGCCTTACCGCGTCGGCTACGCCATCGGCAACGAGTTCTCCGACCACGTGACCGAGCGCCAGAACTACCTGTACCTGGCCCACTCCAAGCTGCGCGCCTGCGGTCTGGGACCGGCGCTGCTGATCGGCGAGGCGCCGGTCAGCATCGAAGGCACCTCGCGCATCTACGACCAGGAAGGCAAGGTGCGCTGGGAGAAGCCGTTCTTCAGCGGCGAACAGAATATGTCGCACACCATCGCCAACCTGGAGCACCACCACTTCAAGTACCCGCTGTTCAAGCGTCCGGGCGACGTGCACATCCACTTCTTCGGCACCGCCACCCTGAGCGTGGCCGACAACATCGTGGTGCAGCCGGGCGAGACTTTCGAGATCGACGCGCCGCAATTCGGTCCGGCGCTGCGCAACAGGCTGTCCGTGTTCAAGACTGAAGTCGCCAAGGTGAAAACATTATGATGATTACGGGTGATGCACTGATCGGCGGCCAGGCCGTCAAGGGTACGGGCGCCGGCGTGCGTGCCTACAATCCGGCGCTGCAGGCCGTGATCGAGCCGGAATTCCGCACGGTGGACGCGGCACAGATCGACCAGGCCTGCCGTCTGGCCGAAGAAGCCTTCGATACCTTCCGTGAGCTGAGCGACGAGCGGCGCGCCGTCTTCCTGGAAACCATCGGCGACCAGATCATGGCGCTCGGCGATGTGCTGGTGGAGCGCGTGATGGCGGAAACGGCCCTGCCGCGTCCACGCATCGAGGGTGAGCGCGCGCGCACCGTCGGCCAGCTGAAAATGTTTGCCAACCTGCTGCGCGAAGGCTCGTGGCACGACGTGCGCTTCGACAAGGCGCTGCCGGAACGGACGCCGCCGCGCCCCGACCTGCGCATGCGCATGATCGGCCTTGGCCCTGTGGCTGTTTTCGCGGCCAGTAACTTCCCGTTGGCTTTTTCTGTCGCCGGTGGCGACACCGCGTCGGCGCTTGCCGCGGGCTGCCCGGTGGTGTTGAAGGCGCACTTCGCCCATCCGGGCACCTCGGAGCTGGTGGGCCGCGCCGTGGCCAAGGCGGTGGAGATCTGCGGACTGCCGGCCGGCGTGTTCTCGCTGCTGACCGGTATTGGCAATGATCTCGGTATCGCGCTGGTGCGCCATCCGGCCATCAAGGCGGTCGGTTTCACCGGCTCGCGCGGCGGCGGCATGGCGCTGGTGGCCGCGGCCGCGGCGCGCCCGGTGCCGATTCCCGTGTATGCGGAAATGAGCTCGATCAATCCCGTGTTCCTGATGCCGCAGGCGTTGAAGAACCGCGCCGAGGATATCGCCGCCGGTTTCGCCGCCTCGCTGACCATGGGCGTGGGCCAGTTGTGCACCAATCCTGGTCTGATCGTGGCGCTCGACAGCCCGGATCTGCAGCGTTTTACCGCCGCCGCCTCGCAGGCGCTGGTGGGCGGCGCGGCGCACGCCATGCTGTCGCCGGGGATCGCCGGCAATTTTGCGCGCGGCGTGAATCAGCTGGCCGAACATGCGGAGGTGAAGACGCTGGCGCTGGCGCCGCAGGCGGAAGGCAAGGGCGCACCGGCGCTGTTCGTGGCCAGCGCGGCGTCCTTCCTGTCGCAGCACGCATTGCAGGAAGAGGTTTTCGGCCCGGCGTCGCTGGTGGTGGTGTGCAAGGACGTTGCGGAACTGCGCCAGGTCACGGAGACGCTGGAAGGCCAGCTGACCGCCACGCTGCAGATGGACGAGGGCGATCTGGAAGCGGCGCAGGCGCTGCTGCCGGTGTTGGAGCGCAAGGTGGGCCGCATTCTGGCCAACGGTTATCCGACCGGTGTGGAAGTGTGCAGCGCCATGGTGCATGGCGGGCCGTTCCCGGCCACCTCGGATGGCCGCAGCACGTCGGTGGGCACGGGCGCGATCACGCGCTTCCTGCGTCCGGTGTGCTATCAGAACCTGTCGCAGGCCCTGCTGCCTGAAGTTCTGCGCGATGGCGGCTCGGCCAGGTGGCTGCGCCGCGACGGCGAACTGACACGCAACGCCTGATGTGTCATTCCCGCGCAAGCGGGAATGACATGCGGGGCTCACAATAATAAACGGAGACTACATGACACAACTGGCCAAGTTCGGCAGCTTGCGGGGCAAGCGCGTTTTCATCACGGGTGGCGGCACCGGCATCGGCGAAGCGATGGTGATCTCCTTCGCTGAGCAGGGCGCGCAAGTCGCCTTCGTCGATATCGCCCGCGACGCCAGCGTGGCCCTGGTCCGGCGTGTGAAGGAAGCCGGCTGGCCGGAGCCGCTGTTCCGACCATGCGACATTACCGACATCCCGGCCCTGAAGTCCACCATGGCCGAACTGTCCGGCCTGATCGGCGACTTCGACATTTTGGTCAACAACGCCGCCAACGACCAGCGCCACGACACCGCCGAAGTCACGCCCGAATACTGGGACAAGTGCATCGCCGTCAACCAGCGCCCGATGTTCTTCACCTGTCAGGCGGTCCTGGAGGGCATGAAAAAGAAGGGCGCCGGCGCCATCATCAATGTCGGCTCCATCTCCTGGCACGTCAAGAACGCCGGCTATCCGGCCTATGCCACCACCAAGGCCGCGACGCATGGCCTGACCCGTGGCCTGGCGCGCGAGTTCGGCGCCCATGGCATCCGCGTCAACACCGTGACGCCGGGTTGGGTGATGACCCAGCGCCAGATCGACCTGTGGCTGGATGACGCGGGTGAAGAGGACATCAAGCGCAATCAGTGCTTGCAAAACAAGCTGATGCCACAGCATGTGGCGTCCATGGTGCTGTTCCTGGCCGCCGACGACGGCGCCATGTGCACCGCGCAGGAATTTATCGTCGACGCGGGCTGGGTATAAGCCGTCCGCAGTAGCACCGTTCGCCCCCGGAGACACCGCACTACGATGCGGCGGGGTAGATCAACCATCTTAAATGGTGTAGAACATGGTGAAGACAATCATCGTCCCGGCGGCGGCCAGCGCCGCCGCGTTCGTGGCGGGCCTGCTTGGCGCGGTCGCGCCAGCGACCGCCGTCGGATCGGGCGCCGCCGCATCCTCCGCTGGATCGGCTCCTGCCTCGCAGACGCTGCGCAGCCCCGATCGGCACATCTCGGTCACGCTGCGCGCCGCTGGCGGCAAGCTGACTTATGCGATCGCCCGTGATGGCAAGCCGGTGCTGCAGGCCTCCGATCTGGGCATGCGGCTGGAAGGCGCGGACCTCAGCAGCGGTTTGTCCGTGCTGACATCCAGTGCGCCGCGCGCCATCGAGGACCACTACCGGATGGCGGTCGGCAAACGCCGCGACATCACTTACCGCGCCAACGAGCAAAGCTGGACCGTGCAGAACCCGCGCCGGCAAAAGATGGATATCGTGTTCCGCGTATCGGACGACGGTGTCGCCTTCCGCTACATCATCGCCGACCCCTCGCTGCCGCACAAGAAGCTGATACAGGAAACCACCAGCTTCGCCATGCCGTCCGGCGCGCTGGCGTGGTTGCAGCCGATGTCAGTCGCGCAGACCGGCTGGTCCAACACCAACCCATCCTATGAAGAACACTACCGGATGGCCATCCCGGTCGGCACCAAGTCGCCGACCGAAGCCGGATGGGTATTCCCGGCCCTGTTCAAGACCGGCGCCGACTGGCTGGCCATCTCGGAAGCGGACATGAACGGCAGCTACCAGGCGTCGCGCCTGGCGCCGGACTCCAGCGGCGGCAGATACCGCATCGGCAATCCGATGCCGGCCGAGGTCTACACCAACGGCAAACTGCTGGCCGAGACCGACGGCACCCTGACCACGCCGTGGCGCCTGATCGCGTTGGGCTCGCTGGCCACCGTCACCAACTCGACGCTGGGCACCGACCTGGCCGCGCCGGCCATCGCCTTCGATCAGGACAAGATCAAGCCCGGTCACGCATCCTGGAGCTGGGCCATCCTGAAAGACGATTCCATCGTCTACGATGTGCAGAAGCGGTTCATCGACTACGCGGCCGACATGCACTGGGATTACACCCTGATCGACGTCAACTGGGACCGCAACATCGGCTACGACAAGATCAGGGAGCTGGCCGACTACGCGGCGAAGAAAAACGTCGGCCTTATCCTCTGGTACAACTCATCCGGCGACTGGAACAAGACCGAGTACACGCCGAAGAGCAAACTGCTGACGCATGAGCAGCGCGCACAGGAATTCAAACGCCTGAGCGACATCGGCGTCAAGGGCCTGAAGATCGACTTTTTCGGCGGCGACGGCCAGTCGTTCATCGCCTACTACAACGACATTCTGCGCGATGCCGCCGATGCCGGCCTGCTGATCAACTTCCACGGCGCCACGCTGCCGCGCGGCTGGGCACGCACCTGGCCCAACCTGATGACGATGGAAGCGATACGCGGCTTCGAGTTCACCACCTTCGAGCAGAAGGACCAGGACGCGATGCCGACCCACGCCGCCATGCTGCCGTTCACGCGCAACCTGTTCGACCCGATGGACTTCACGCCGATGGTGTTCGGCGACATCCCCAATATCAAGCGCGCCAGCACCAATGGTTTCGAACTGGCGACCTCGGTGCTGTACCTGTCCGGCATCCAGCACTTCGCCGAAACGCCGCAAGGCATGGCCACCGCGCCGGACTACGTCAAACACTTCCTGCAAGAGCTGCCGCGCAGCTGGGATGACAGCCGCTACGTCGATGGCTATCCGGGACGGTACGCCGTCATCGCCCGCCGCGCCGGCGACACCTGGTACATCGCCGGCATCAACGCCACCGAAAGCGACAAGACGCTGATGCTGGACCTGTCCTTCGCCGGCAACAAGCAGGGCGTGATCATCACCGATGGCGACAGCGCGCGCAGCTTCATCCAGCGCGGCGTCGCCGCAGGCAAAAAAACCGCAGTAACCGTCAAGCCGCACGGCGGCTTTGTAATCCAACTATAAAAAGGAGACTGAAGATATGAACCCAATCAAACGCGGCGTACTCGCACTGTGCCTGCTGGCTTCCGGCGGCGCCTTTGCCGCTGACGCGATCAGCCTGACCATCGATACCGCCAAACCCGGCGCGGTGATCAACAAGGATATCTACGGCCAGTTCGCCGAACACCTGGGCACCGGCATCTACGAAGGCATGTGGGTCGGGCCGAAGTCGAAGATTCCGAATACGCGCGGCTGGCGCAACGACGTGGTCGGCGCGCTGAAGGATATCCACGTGCCGTTGGTGCGCTGGCCAGGCGGCTGCTTCGCCGATGAATACCACTGGAAGGACGGCGTCGGCCCGCGCGAGAAGCGTCCCGTCAAGGTCAACACCAACTGGGGCGGCGTCGATGAGCCGAACGCCGTCGGCACGCATGAATTTTTCGACCTGGTCGAGCAGCTGGGCGCCGACGCCTACGTCAACGGCAATCTGGGCACCGGCAGCGCGCAGGAGATGTCGGAGTGGATCGAGTACATGACATCCGACAGCAAATCGACGCTGGCCAACCTGCGCCGCAAGAATGGCCGCGACAAGCCGTTCAAGGTGGCTTACTTCGCGGTCGGTAACGAGGCCTGGGGCTGTGGCGGCAATATGAGTCCGCAGTACTACTCGGACCTGTATCGCCAGGTCGAAACCTTCCTGCGCGCGCCCAAACAGTATCGCCCCAAGATCATCGCCAGCGGCGGCAACGACAACGATGTCGCCTGGTCCGAGGTGCTGAGCAAGGAACTGAAGAAGCAGACTTACGGTATCAGCTTCCACTATTACACCATCCCGACCGGCAAATGGGAGGGCAAGGGCGCCTCGACCGGTTTTGCTGAAAACGAGTGGATTTCGACCATGGCCCGTACGCTGCGCATGGAGGACCACATCAGGCGTAACAGCGCAGCCATGGACAAGAACGACCCGGAGAAAAAACTGGGCCTGCTGGTTGACGAGTGGGGCACCTGGTACGACGTCGAGAAGGGTACCAATCCGGGCTTCCTGTTCCAGCAGAATACCCTGCGCGACGCGGTGGTGGCGGCACTTAACTTCAATATCTTCCACGCTCATGCGGACCGCGTGCGCATGACGAACATCGCGCAAATGGTCAACGTGCTGCAGTCCATGATCATTACCGACAAGGACAAGATGGTGCTGACGCCGACCTATTATGCTTACCAGATGTATGTGCCATTCCAGAACGCCACCTCGCTGCCGGTGACGCTGCAGAACAACCCGGACTACACCGCGGGAGAATTCAAGATCCCGGAGATCAGCGCGTCGGCCGCACGCGGCGCCGATGGCAAGCTGTATTTGGCGCTGGTCAACACCAACCCGAACAAGGAAGCCGATGTGGCGCTGAATATCCCGGGCCAGACCGTCAGGTCGCTGAAGGGGAATGTGCTGACCGCGGCGGCGATGGATACGCATAACACGTTCCAGGCGCCGAATGCGATCAAACCGGCGCCATTCACCGCAGCCGCCGGTGCGGATGGCAAGTTGAGCGTCAAGGTGCCGGCCAAGGCCGTGATCGTGGTCGCAGTGGAGTAAGCGTGGACGACGTCATGACTTCACGCCGCAAGGCCATTGCGGGTGGCGTCGCTTTGCTGTTCGCCGGCTGCGGTGGTGGTGGTGGTGGTGGCGGCGGCACGGCCGTCGTCAGCACCACGCCGACGCCGTCGCCGACACCGACCCCGACGCCCGCGCCGACTCCAACCCCAACGCCAGCCCCGACGCCGACGCCGGCGCCGACCAGCATCACCTTCACCGATGCGTCGGTACACGATCCGTCGGTGATCAAGGTGGACGGCACGTTCTACGTGTTCGGCTCGCACCTGGCCGCCGCCAAGTCGACGGACCTGATGAACTGGACCAGGATTGCCGATGGCGTCAACCCGTCCAACCCGCTGTTCAACAACGTCGTCACCGCGTTGGCCGATACCTTCGCCTGGGCGCAGGTAACGGACTTGTGGGCGCCGGACGTGGTCAAGCTCGCGGACGGCAAGTTCTATCATTACTATTGCGCCTGCAAGGGCGACTCGCCGGTATCGGCGCTGGGCGTGGCGGTGGCGGACAAGGTGGAAGGCCCTTACGTCAACAAGCAGATCCTGCTCAAGTCCGGCATGTGGGGCCAGACCAGCGAAGACGGCGTGCACGTCTACGATGCGCTGACCATGCCGAACGTGGTCGATCCGAACACGTTTTTCGACCAGAGCGGCAAGCTGTGGATGATTTATGGCTCTTATTCGGGCGGCGTCTTCATCCTGGAGATGGACCCGTCCACGGGCGTGCAGAAGCCGGGTCAGGGTTACGGCAAGCATCTGATGGGCGGCAATCACGCGCGCATCGAAGGCTCGTATGTGCTGTACAGCCCAGTGTCCAGGTACTACTACATGTTCGTCTCGTTCGGCGGGCTGGATTCGACCGGCGGCTACAACATCCGCGTTTCGCGTTCGCTGAATCCGGATGGTCCGTACCTGGACGCCAAGGGCAACGAGATGGCGAACGTGAAGGCCAATCCGGCGCTGCCGCTATTCGACGATGCCTCGATCGCGCCATATGGGCAGAAGCTGATGGGGAATCACCAGTTCGCGCTGGCTGCCGGCGAGAGCGGCACGCCGCTTGGCTACGTTTCGCCGGGCCACAATTCGGCGTACTACGACGCGGCGACGGGGCAGCACTTCCTGATCTTCCATACCCGTTTCCCGAATCAGGGCGAGCTGCATCAGCTCCGCGTGCATGAATTCTTCATCAATGCCGATGGCTGGCCGGTGGTGTCGCCGTTCCGTTACGCGCCGCTCAGCAGGAACGCGACCGCCTTGGCGGCCGAGGTGACGGCGGCCGATGCGGCGGGTACGTACAAGATGATCAACCATGGCAAGGATATTTCGACCACCATCAAGGCGTCCGCCAATGTGGTGCTTGCGGCCGATGGCACGGTGTCGGGCGCGGCCAGCGGCGTCTGGAAGCACGACGGCAACAACAGGATCACGCTGACGCTGGGCAGTACCGGCACCTTCAGCGGCGTGCTGTCGCGCCAATGGAATACCAACGCCAGCGCATTCGTGGTGACATGGACGGCGCAGTCGGTGGACGGCGTGTCCATCTGGGGCGCACGGACAGGTAATTAAGCGAGGTTCAAATGAAGCATGTTTTATCGGCGGTGATGCTGGCGCTGGCGGTTGCCGGTGCGTCGGCCAGGGAAGTCAGTGTGCACGATCCTGTGATGGCCAAGGAAGGCGATACCTGGTACGTGTTCAGCACGGGGCCGGGCATCACCTTCTACAGTTCGAAGGACATGCGGAACTGGACGCCGGAAGGCCGCGTGTTCGCGGGCCAGCCGGTGTGGGCGAGGAAGGCGGCGCCCACCTTCGACGACCATATATGGGCGCCGGACGTGCAGTTCCATAACGGTAAATACTATTTGTATTATTCCGTGTCGGACTTCGGCAAGAACACCTCCGGCATCGGCGTCACCGTCAATAAGACCCTGAATCCGCATTCGCCCGACTACAAGTGGGAAGACCAGGGCATGGTGCTGCAGTCGGTGCCCAACCGCGACGACTGGAATGCCATCGATCCGAATGTGATCGAAGACGGCAAGGGCAACGCATGGATGGCCTTTGGCTCCTTCTGGAGCGGGCTGAAACTGGTCAAGCTGAATAAAGACTGGACCGGCCTGGCCGAGCCGCAGGAGTGGCATGCGATCGCCAGCCGCACCAACGGCGCCTCCGGCGCGGGCGAGAAGGCGGGGCCTGGCGAGATCGAAGCGCCTTTCATCTTCAAAAAAGGCGACTATTATTACCTGTTCGCGTCGTTCGGGCTGTGCTGCCGCAAGGGCGACAGCACCTATCACGTGGTAGTCGGCCGCGCGAAGGGGGTGACCGGGCCGTATCTCGACAAGAATGGCGTCGACATGATGAAGGGCGGTGGCTCGCTAGTGATCGCCGGCGACATGGACTGGAAAGGCCTGGGCCATAACAGCGCCTACACCATCGATGGCAAGGACTACCTGGTGCTGCACGCTTATGAGACGGCCGACAATTATTTGCAGAAGCTGAAGATCATGGACATGAAATTCGACGCCGCCGGCTGGCCGACGGTGGAGCAGGCAGACCTGAACAAATACCGCAGCTATCAGCTGCCGGCGAAATAATGGCCGCGCCGGCGGTAGCAAGGAGACGGGTGCTGAAACTGGCGGCCGGCGCGGCGGCGGCAACGGCTCTGCCTGGCACAGCGCGTGCCGCTGCCGACGCGGGCACCGCCCCGGCCGCCGGGGGCGCGCTTGCGCTGTTCCCATTAAACGCGGTTCGTCTCGGCCCGAGCCCCTTTCTGGAAGCCCAGCAGACCGACCTGCGCTACATCCTGTCGCTGGACGCCGACCGGCTGTTGTCGCCATTCCTGCGCGAAGCCGGCCTGCCACCGAAGCAGCCCGGTTACGGCAACTGGGAATCGACCGGCCTCGATGGCCACATGGGCGGCCACTACCTGTCGGCGCTGGCCCTGATGCATGCCGCCACCGGCGACGCGGAAGTCTTCCAGCGCCTGAATTACTACGTGGCGGAATTGAAGCGCTGCCAGCAGGCCAACGGCGACGGCTACATCGGCGGCGTTCCCGGCGGCGCTGCCGCCTGGCGCGACATCGCCCAGGGCAGACTGCAAGCCGATAACTTCTCGGTCAACGGCAAATGGGTGCCGTGGTACAACCTGCACAAGACCTTCGCCGGCCTGCGCGACGCCTACGTCCATGCCGGCAGCCAGGATGCCCGCACCATGCTGATCGCGCTGTGCGACTGGACCCTGCAACTGACCTCGCACCTGAGCGAAGAACAGATGCAATCCATGCTGCGCTGCGAGCAGGGCGGCATGAACGAAGTTCTGGCCGACGTCTCGCAAATGACGGGGCAGCGGAAATACATGGACCTGGCGATACGCTTCTCGCACCAGGCCCTGCTGCGCCCGCTGGAGGACGGCAAGGACCAGCTCACCGGCCTGCACGCCAATACCCAGATTCCCAAGGTGATCGGCTTCAGGCGCATCGGCGACCTGACCGCGCGCGCCGACTGGCAGAGGGCGGCGCAGTTCTTCTGGCAGACCGTCCACGACCACCGCACCGTGGCCATCGGCGGCAACAGCGTCAAGGAGCACTTCCATGACGATAAGGATTTTTCGTCCATGATCGAGGAGGTGGAAGGCCCGGAGACCTGCAACACCTACAACATGCTCAAGCTCACCGCGCTGCTGTTCCTAGGCGAGGCGAAGGGCAGCTACGCCGACTACTACGAGCGCGCGCTGTACAACCACATACTGTCCTCGCAGCGGCCGGGCAGCGGCGGCTTCGTCTACTTCACGCCGATGCGGCCGAATCACTACCGCGTCTATTCGCAGCCGCAGCAGGCGATGTGGTGCTGCGTCGGCTCCGGCCTGGAGAACCACGCCAGGTACGGGGAATTCATCTATGCCCATCGCGGCGACCAGCTGTATGTCAATCTGTTCATCCCGTCCACCCTGGAGTGGCGCGAGCAGGGCGTGCAGATACGCCAGTCCAACCGCTTCCCTGACGAAGACCGCAGCACGCTGACCATCAAGGGCAACAAGACCTTCACGCTGAAAATCCGCTATCCGGAATGGGTGAAGCAGGGCGCTCTGCGCATCGCCGTCAACGGCAGACGGGTTTCGGCGGCCATCGGCGCCGATCGCTACGTCAGCGTGCGTCGTCAGTGGCGCGACGGCGACCAGGTGGAAATCCGTTTGCCGATGACCACCCGTCTGGAGCAGATGCCCGACAAATCGGACTATTACGCTGTCCTGCATGGCCCTGTCGTGCTGGCGGCAAAGACCAATCCTTTCGCAGGCGAAAAGCTCAACTACTTTGCCGACGACTCGCGCATGGGCCATATCGCCAGCGGCCCGGTATGTCCACTGGAGCAGGCGCCGGTGCTGGTCAGCGCGAGCACCGCCTTTGCCGACCGTTTCCGGCCGGTGCCCGGCATGCCGCTGACGTTCACCGCGCCGGGACTGGTGCAGGCGCCAAGTGCCGGGCCTACGACTTTTGTGCCGTTCTTCCGCGTCCACGACGCACGCTATGTGGTCTACTGGCCGTATGCGACGCCGCAGGGCTTGGCCGAGCGCCGCGCCCGCGCCGCGCACGAGGAAGCCGAGCGCCTGGCACTGGACGCCCGCACCATCGACCAGGTCGCGCCGGGCGAGCAGCAGCCCGAGTCCGACCACTTCTTCAAGGCGGAGGGCGCGGACGCCGGCATCAACAAGGGCAAGCGTTGGCGCCATGCCACCGGGTGGTTCAGCTACGACCTGACCGACAAGAATGGCGAAGGACGAGCCCTGCGCCTGACATATTCGAAACGCGATGCCGGACGGCGTTTCGATATCCTGATCAATGGCCGGCTGCTGGCCGAAGTGCGTCTGGACGCCGGCGCGCCGTCGGAGCTGTACACCCGCGATTACCCGATTCCCGCGGGCGCCGCCCCGGATGGCAAGCTGGTGGTCAAGTTTATCGCGCGCGATGGCTCGGTGGCGGGCGGCCTGTACGGCCTGCGTCTGCTACGATGACATACTAAAAACGATATCGCATTAATCAAAAATATCATTGGTTAGATATTTCTATTTCTCATAGACTGGGCGATAGCAAATACTACAAAATTCCACGGAGACTTGCTATGAATTGCAATCGCAGAACCTTCCTGGCGGCCGCATTCGCCGCCGCTTTCACCCTGAATCTTCCCGCCTTCGCCGCCAAGCCGCTGGTGATCGGCTTTTCGCAGGTCGGCGCCGAGAGCGAGTGGCGCACCGCGAACACCGTGTCGATCAAGGACGCGGCCAAAAAGGAAGGCATCACGCTGAAATTCGCCGACGCCCAGCAGAAGCAGGAAAGCCAGGTCAAGGCGATCCGCTCCTTCATCGCCCAGCGTGTAGACGTGATCGCGTTTTCGCCGGTGGTGGAATCGGGCTGGGACACCGTGCTGCGCGAAGCCAAGCGCGCCAACATTCCGGTGATCCTGACCGACCGCGCCGTCAATGTCAGCGATCCGTCGCTGTACGTCAGCTTCCTCGGCTCGGACTTCGTGGAAGAGGGCCGCCGCGCCGGCCGCTGGCTGGTGGAGCGCCAGAAGAAAACCCCCGATGCCGTTTTGAATATCGTTGAGTTGCAAGGGACGGTCGGCTCGGCCCCGGCGCTGGACCGCAAGAAGGGCTTCGAGGAAGTCATCGCCGGCAATTCGAAGCTGAAGATGCTGCGCTCGCAGACCGGCGACTTCACCCGCGCCAAGGGCAAGGAAGTGATGGAGGCTTTCCTCAAAGCGGAAGGCAAGAAGATCAACGTGCTGTACGCGCACAATGACGACATGGCCATCGGCGCGATCCAGGCCATCGAGGAAGCCGGCCTGAAACCGGGCAAGGATATCCTGGTGATTTCGATCGACGGTGTGAAGGGCGCGTTTGAAGCCATGATCGCCGGGAAGCTGAACGTGACCGTGGAGTGCAATCCGCTGCTCGGTCCCCAGCTGATGCAGATCGCCAGGGATGTCGCCGCCGGCAAGCCCGTGCCCAAGCGCGTGGTGACGCAGGAAAGCGTGTTCCCGGCCGAAGTCGCGGCCAAGGAATTCCCGAACCGTAAATACTGATCACGATGACGACGACTTCTTCCAGTCCTGTGCTGGAGCTGCGCGGGATCAGCAAGGCGTTCACCGGGGTCCAGGCCTTGAACAGCGTGTCGCTCGATCTGTACCCGGGCGAGGTGCATACGCTGATGGGCCAGAACGGCGCCGGCAAGTCGACGCTGATCAAGGTGCTGACCGGCGTCCATATGCCGGACAGCGGCCAGATTCTGCTGGCCGGTCAGCCGATCCAGCCGCAATCGACGCTGGAGGCGCAGCATCACGGGATCAGCACGGTGTATCAGGAAGTGAACCTGTGCCCGAACCTGTCGGTGGCGGAGAATATCTTCATCGGTCGCTATCCGCGCAAGTTCGGCCGCATCGACTGGAGTGCCATGCGGCGGCAGGCGGCCGGGCTGCTGGAGCGCATGCAGGTCCGCATCGACGTCGGCGCGCCGCTGGCGCAGTATCCGCTGGCGATCCAGCAGATGGTGGCGATTTCGCGCTCGCTGCTGGTGTCGGCCAAGGTCCTGATCCTCGACGAGCCGACGTCGTCGTTGGATGAGAAGGAAGTCGATCTGCTGTTCAGCGTCCTGCGCGGTCTGCGCGAGCAGGGCATGGCGATCCTGTTTGTGACCCACTTCCTGGATCAGACGTACGCGATCTCGGACCGCATCACCGTGATGCGCAACGGCGAGCGCGAAGGCGAGTACCTGGCCAGCGAACTGTCGCGCGTTGACCTCGTCAACAAGATGGTCGGCGCGCCGGCCATCAGTGGCGCCGGTGCGGCCACGGGCGCAGCGCCGGACGCCGTCGCGGCCCAGGAGGCGACGGCTGCCACCGAACCGGCGACTGCGGTTTCCGCCGGCGATGGCACTGCGGAGGCATCGGCCGCGCCATCGCGCTTCCAGACCTTCCTGCGCGCCGTGGGTCTGAGCCGCAAGGGCGCCTTGCAGCCGCTGGATCTGGAGATCCGCCAGGGCGAGCTGCTGGGCCTTGCCGGCCTGCTGGGCTCCGGCCGCACCGAGGCGGCGCGCCTGCTGTTCGGCGCGGACAAGGCGGATGGCGGCAAGATCACGGTGGACGGCAAGGAGCGCTCCTTCACCTCGCCGCGCGACGCCATCGCCGCCGGCATCGGCTTCTGCTCGGAAGACCGCAAGCACGAAGGCGCGATTCTCGACCTTTCGGTGCGCGAAAACCTGATCCTGGCCTTGCAGGCCCGCGGCGGCATCATGCAGGCCATCCCCATGAAACGCCAGCAGCAACTGGCGCAGGAATACGTCAAGGCGCTGGGCATCAAGACCGCCAGCATCGAGACGCCCATCGGCTCGCTCTCCGGCGGCAACCAGCAGAAGGTGCTGCTGGCGCGCTGGCTGGTGACCGATCCCAAGCTGCTGATCCTCGACGAACCGACGCGCGGCATCGACGTGCGCGCCAAGCAGGAGATCATGGATTACGTGGCGGCGTTGTGCCGCAAGGGGATGTCCATCCTGTTTATCTCGTCGGAGCTGCCGGAAGTGCTGCGCGTGAGCGACCGCATCGTCGTCATGCGCGACCGCAAGGCCTGCGGCGAATACCCGCGCGGCGCGCTGGACGACACCACCGTGCTGCACGTGATCGCGGCGGGAGACCAGCATGCATAGCCCGTCCGCGCGCGTCGCGGCGCCAACCGGAACCAATCTGCCCATGCTTGTGCAACATTCCTTATTCCGTCCACTGGCGGCGCTGGCGATCCTGCTGCTGATCGACCTGTTCATGATTCCCGGTTTCTTCCACCTCGAACTCAAGGACGGCCATCTGTACGGCGCCCTGATCGACATCGCCAACCGCGCCGCTCCACTGATCCTGGCGGCCATCGGCATGACGCTGGTGATCGCCACGCGCGGCATCGACATTTCGGTCGGCGCCACGGTGGCCATCAGCGGCACCGTCGCGGCGATGCTGATCGGCGGCACCATGGTGATGCAGAACGGGACACCCGCATACGTCGCCAATACGCCGATGTGGCTCGCGCTGGCCGCCGCCATGGGCGCGGCGCTGGTGTGCGGCGCCTGGAACGGCGCGCTGGTGGCGGGCCTGGGCCTGCAACCGATCGTCGCCACCCTGATCCTGATGGTGGCGGGACGCGGCCTGGCGCAGCTGCTGACCGACGGCCAGATCATCACCGTCTACTATCAGCCGTTCTTCTTCATCGGCAGCGGCTACCTGCTTGGCCTGCCGTTCTCGCTGTTCATTGTGGCCGCAGTGTTCATCGTCACCGCGCTGATGCTGCGCAGGACCGCGCTGGGCCTGTTCATCCAGTCGGTCGGCATCAACCCGGTGGCGGCGCGGCTGGCCGGCATCAGGACGGCGGTGCTGATCTTCCTGGTCTACGTGTTCTGCAGCGCCTGCGCCGGTGTGGCCGGCCTGATGATCACCTCCAATATCAAGAGCGCCGACGCCAACAACGCCGGTTTGCTGCTGGAACTGGACGCCATCCTCGCCGTGACGCTGGGCGGCACCTCGCTGGCCGGCGGCAAATTCAGCCTGGCCGGGAGCGTGGTCGGCGCGCTGATCATCCAGACCCTGACCTACACCATCTATTCCATCGGCCTGCCGCCGGAAGTGAACATGGTGGTGAAATCGGTGGTCGTCTTCCTGGTCTGTGTGTCGCAGTCGCCGGAGTTCAAGAACATGTGGCGCCGCGCCTTCCCGGCCCGCCCCAAGGGAAACGCATCATGAGTACCGTAGTGAACACCAGCGGCCTGCCGGCGCGTCCGATCACCTCGTCGCCATACTTTACTCCGCTGATCACCGTGCTGCTGCTGGCGATGCTGCTGGGCGCGGGCGGCGCGGCCTATCCCGGTTTCCTGTCGCTGCAGGTGATGTTCAACCTGTTGATCGACAACGCCTTCCTGCTGGTGATCGCGGTCGGCATGAGTTTCGTGATCCTGTCCGGCGGCATCGACCTGTCGGTCGGTTCGGTGCTGGCGCTGACCACCATGATCTGCGCCTACATGCTGCAGACCTGGCATCTGCCCCCGCTGCTGGTGATCGGCATCGCGCTGGCAGTGGGCGCGCTGTTCGGCGCCGCCATGGGCGCGATGATCCACTACTTCAAGCTGCAGCCCTTCATCGTCACGCTGGCCGGCATGTTCCTGGCGCGCGGCCTGTGCTACCTGATCAGCATCAACTCGATCACCATCGAAGATCCGTTCTTCGTCGCCCTGTCGCAGACGCAGCTGCCGATCGGCGATTGCTTCATCTCGCCCGGCGCGCTGATCGCGCTGGTCACGCTGGTCATCGCCATTTACGTGGCGCACTGCACGCCCTTCGGCCGCGCCATCTACGCCATCGGCGGCAACGAGCAGTCGGCGCTGATGATGGGCCTGCGGGTGGCGCGCACCAAGGTGCTGATCTACGCCTTCAGCGGCTTCTGCGCCGCGCTGGCCGGCGTGCTGTTCTCGTTTTACATGCTGTCCGGTTACGGCCTGCACGCGCAGGGCACCGAGCTCGATGCGATCGCCGCGGTGGTCATCGGCGGCACGCTGCTGAGCGGCGGCTACGGCTACGTCGCGGGCGCGCTGACCGGCGTGCTGGTGCTGGGCGCGATCCAGACGCTGATCGCCTTCGACGGCACCCTGAGCTCCTGGTGGACCAAGATCGTCATCGGCGCGCTGCTGTTCATCTTCTGCGTGGTCCAGCGCGTGATGACCATGCGCGGTAATAAAAAATAAATCGATAAACACTGGAGAGTATCTTGAAAACGCGTCTGATCGCCGCCGCGGCCGGCCTGCTGGCTTGCGCCGCGCAAGCGGCCAACCCGCTGTTCCCCAACAGGTTCACGGCCGACCCGGCGGCCTTCGTCGACAACGGCACGGTCTACCTGTACGTCGGCCACGACCAGGCCACGCCGCAGGACAAGGATTACGTGATGAAGGAATGGCGGTTGTACAGCAGCTGCGACATGCAGCACTGGACCGACCGCGGCGTGCCGATCGCGCCGTCCGCCTTCAAGTGGGCCAAGGGCAAGGTGGACGCCTGGGCCGCCGACATCGCCAAGCGTGACGGCAAATACTACTTCTACGCCACCGTCGATCACGCCAGCATTCCCGGCCGCGCCATCGGCGTGGCGGTGGCGGACAAGCCGGAAGGCCCGTTCGTCGACGCGCGCGGCTCGGCGCTGATCACCAACGACATGACGCTGGAGAGCAATATCGCCTGGGACGACATCGATCCCGCCGTCTTCCAGGACGACGACGGCCAGGCCTATCTCTACTGGGGCAACTCGGTGCTGAAATGGGCCAGGCTGAAACCCGACATGACCGAACTGGATGGCCCCATCCACACGGTGGGCGTCGAGCGCTACACCGAGGCGCCCTACCTGCACAAGCATAACGGCACCTATTACCTGTCCTACTCGCGCGAATTCCCCGAGGAGACCGCGTACATGACCGGTCCCAGCGCCACCGGCCCGTGGAAGTACCAGGGCGTGATCATGGCGAAGAACGCCAAGGTGAAGACCATCCACCAGGCCATCATCGCCTTCAACGGCAAGAACTACATCTTTTACCACAACGCCAGGTTGCCCGGCGGCGGCGAGTACCGGCGCTCGGTGGCGGTGGAGGAGTTCGCGTACAACGCCGACGGCACCATCCCGTTCATCCAGCAGACCAGGGAAGGGCCGGCGGCCAACCCTGGCGCGGCATGCAAGTGATATCCGATTTTCCGGTAATGTGCAATTATTAATATCGAACGTGATATCATTCGACCATGGACACTAATCCCAATTGGTTCCTGCGCGCGCGCCTGAAAACGCGCCAGCTGCTGCTGCTGATCGCGCTGGACGAGCAACGCAACATCCACCGCGCCTCCGAGGAACTGCACATGACGCAGCCGGCCGCGTCCAAGCAGCTCAAGGACCTGGAGGAGATGCTGGGCGTGCAGCTGTTCGAGCGGCTGCCGCGCGGCATGGAGCCGACCATCTACGGCGAGACCATGATACGGCACGCGCGCATGGCGCTGACCAGCCTGTCGCTGGCGCACGAGGACATCGTCGCCATCAAGGCCGGGCTGACCGGACAGGTCGACATCGGCACCATCATGACGCCGGGGATCGCGCTGCTGCCGCAGGCGATCACGCGTACCAAGCAGCAGGCGCCCAAGCTGCGCATCGGCGTCGAGATGGAGCAGTCCAACGTGCTGCTGGAGCAGCTGCAGCGCGGCCGCCTGGATTTCATGATCGGCCGCATCCCCGAGCGCGAAAGCGCCGCGGGGCTGAGCTACGAGGAACTAGGCGACGAGCCGGCGTGCGCGGTGGTGCGGCCCGGCCATCCACTGCTGCAGGCCAGGAATCTGCAGCTGCGTGACATCGCCAGCCAGCCGTGGATCCTGCCGCCCCAGGGCAGCATCCTGCGCGCGCGCTGCGAGCTGATGTTCCGCCGCGCCGGCCTGGAGGTGCCGGTCAACGTGGTCGACACCACCGCGGTGCTGCTGATCAAGCCGCTGCTGCAACAGACCGACGCGCTGAACGTCATGCCGATCGCGGTGGCGCAATACTACCAATCGCAGGGGGTACTGAACATCCTGCCGATCGAACTGCCGTGTCGCATGGACGCCTACGGCATCATCACCGTGGACGGCCACATCCTGTCGCCCGGCGCCAGCCTGCTGCTGCAGGCGGTGCGCGAAGTGGCGCGCGCGATGCGCTAGGCCGCCATCCTGCGGCAGCTGTGCTCGCACGCCTCGCAGGCGCGCGCGCATTCCTCCATGCCGTCCAGCTCGGCGCAGCTGACGGCGCAATCGTGGCAGATGTCGGCGCACAGCGCGCACAGGCGCGGCGCGTACGGCGAGCCGCTCAGCTGCAGATTGGCCGACAGTTCGCAGATGGCGGCGCAATCCATCATCAGCCGGAAATGGTCGGGTTCGACGTGGCGGCCGCCCACGCGCAGGCAGTGGGTGAGGGCGGTTTGCAGACAGGCCTGGTGGCAGTTGGTGCAGGCGTCGATACAGTCCTGCATGTCGGGTAAGGCATCCATGGCGGCCTCCTTTCAGAAAACCCCATGCTAGGCCGGCGCCGGCGCCGGGACTGTGCGTTGACTATCTTTGCGGGCCGGCGCCCAAGGCCGCGAACGCTTCCAGCAGGATTTTGGCGCGGAACGGCTTGAGGATCACGCGGCTGACCTTGCGCTCGCGCAGCGCGTGCATCAGCTCCGTGGTCGCCTGCTCGACCATGACGGCGATCGGCATGGCGGCGTCGCTGGCCGACTGGCCGGCGCGCACCCGGTCCAGCAGGGCCAGGTCGACGCCGTCGGCGCAGTCGATCGAGATGACCGCGCCGTCGAAGCCGCGTTCGCGCAGCAGGCGCTCGGCCGCCTGCACGCTGGCCGCCTCGTGCACCGTGCCCAGGCCCAGCGAGCGCGCCGTCATCGACACGGTCTTGCGCAGCAGCGGTTGTGGTTCGACCAGCAGCATGTGCAACGACTCAGGCATCCGCGCCCTCCGGCGGCGCCAGCAGCTCCTCCACCAGCAGGTCGCGCAGCGAAACCAGGATCGCCAGCTCGGTGGCGTCCAGCGTGCGCGGCTTGTAATCGATCAGGCACAGCGTGCCGATGACGAAGCCGGACGGCATGGCCAGCGGCGCGCCGGCATAGAACACGATGTAGGGCGGTTGCGTCACCAGCGGGTTGTCGGCGAAGCGCGCATCGGCGCGCGCGTCCTCGACCACGAAGATGTCCGGCTGGACGATCGCATGGCCGCAGAACGAGATGTCGCGCGCGGTCTCGCACACGTCCAGGCCGACGCGCGCCTTGAACCACTGGCGGTTCTGGTCGACCAGCGAAATCAGCACGGTCGGCATCAGGAACTCGCGCGACGCGAACTGGACGATGCGGTCGAAACGCTGTTCCGGCGGCGTGTCCAGGATCAGCATCTCGCGCAAGATGGTCAGGCGCTCGCTGTCGTAGTCGGGAATCGGCGCTGCTAGCATGGCGGGGACGGCGCGGCGGCCGCGGAGTCGTGTTGCTACGACTTTAACACCAACCCGCGGCCAGCGGCGCACTGCGCGGCGGGGGCGCCACAGAATGTTGACGCAGTCAGCGATCTGTCGCACAATCCGGCCATCTGAATGCCCGGAGCCGCCATGCCCGTTGCCGCCATGCCCGAACGCGACCGCGTTGCCGCGGTCCGTTCGTTCAACCGTTTTTTCACGCGCCAGATCGGCGTGCTGCGCGAAAGCCTGCTGCACAGCGACTTCACCCTGACCGAAATGCGCGTGCTGTACGAGCTGGCCAACCACGGCGACCAGCCGTCGGCGGCGCTGTGCCGCGACCTCGGGCTGGACCGCGGTTATCTGAGCCGCATCATCAGCAAATTCGAGCGGGCCGGCCTGGTCGGCAAGGTGCCGTCGGCCACCGACGGCCGGGCCAAGCTGCTGCGGCTGACCGGGCACGGCCGCGCCGTGTACGAACCGCTGGACCGCCGCTCGCGCGAGGAGGTGGGCGAGCTGCTGGCGCGCCTGGACGAGCCGGACCAGCTGCGCATGCTGGCGGCGATGGACACCATCCGCACGCTGCTGGAACGGCAGGAAGGCATGAAGTACGCCCAGCCCTTCGTGCTGCGCGCGCACCGCGCCGGCGACATGGCCTGGATCGCGCGCCGCCACGGCGAGCTGTATCAGCGCCAGCAGGGCTGGGATCGCAGTTTCGAGGCGCTGGTGGCGCGCATCTGCGCCGACTTCGAACGCGATTTCGATCCGCGCCGCGAGCACTGCTGGATCGCCGAGATGAAGGGCCGGCGCGTCGGCTCGGTCGCGCTGGCGCGCAGCGGCGAGGAGGGCGTGGCCAAACTGCGCCTGCTGCTGGTGGAGCAGCAGGCGCGCGGTTACGGCCTCGGTTCGCGGCTGGTCGACGAGTGCCACCGTTTCGCCCACGCCGCCGGTTACCGCAAGGTGCGGCTATGGACCACCGACCAGCAGCGCCAGGCGCGCCACATCTACCGCGGCAAGGGCTATGTGCTGGTGGCCGAGGAGCCGGTGCACGCCTTCGGCCAGGACATGGTCAACGAAACCTGGGAGCTGACGCTCTGACGGCAGCTGGCCGATTGCCGCGCGGCGGGCTCTCTGGCACTATGCCATCCTGACAATGTCGACACCACGGGGATGGTATGCAAAAGAACAACCGGCTGCTGGTTTGGTCCAAACGACTGCTGTTGATCGTACTGGTTTTGCTGGTGCTGGCGGTTGCCGGCGCCTGGCTGTATTTGCGCGGCAGTCTGGCGCAGCTGGAGGGGACGCGCCGCGCCGCCGGACTGGAAACGTCCGCCAGTATCGCGCGCGACGCCCATGGCGTGCCGGTGATCAGCGGCGGCAGCCGCAACGACGTCGCCTACGCCACCGGCTTCGTGCACGCGCAGGAGCGCTTCTTCCAGATGGACCTGCTGCGCCGCGTGGCGGCCGGCGAGCTGGCCGAGATGTTCGGCGAGCGCGCGCTGCCGCTGGATAAGTCGCACCGGCTGCACCGCCTGCGCGCCCGCGCCGAACTGGCGCTGAGCGCGCT
>NZ_SPVG01000169.1 GCF_004614165.1 Duganella callida
CGCCAGGGCGGCTCGGCCGCGCCGACGCCACGCGCCGCCGACAACCCGGTCCCCGCCGGCTGCGTCGTCATTGGCGCCGGACCGACCGGCCTTTCGGCCGCCTACCATCTTGATGCCGGCACCCTGCTGCTGGAACGCCAGGCCAGCGTGGGCGGCGGCTGCCGCTCGATGCACGACCAGGGCTTCATCTTCGACCGCCCGGAGCGCATCGCATGTTCCGACGATGCCTATGTGCTGCACATGTACGAGCGACTGCTGGGCGACAACCAGCACTGGCAGACACCCCGGATCGGCACCTGCGGCCAGCACGCATACACGCCCAACCAGCCCCCGCACGCCGATTCCGGCAGCCGCTTCGGCTACCCGCTGCGCGGCGGCCTGCAGGCGTTGATGGCGGGCTTCCTGCCGCATATCCGCGGCAAGGTCGAGCTCAGGGCCGAAGTCGCCGTGGTGCTGCCCGCCGAACATGCCCTGCTGCTGACCAACGGCCGCCGCCAGCAATACGATCAGTTGATCAGCACCGTGCCGCTGCCCGAGCTGGTGCGGCTGACCGGCGGCGCGGCGCCCGCCGGCGTCAAGCGTGCGGCTGGCGCGCTGCGGCATGTCTCGCTGCGTTGCGTGAACCTGGGCATCGACCGGCCGGGCCTCACCGACAAGCACTGGATCGACTACCCCGAAGACACCATCTTCCAGCGCATCTTCGTACAAGGGAATGCCAGCAACGCCTGCAATGCGCCGGGCGGCTTCGGTTTCACCTGCGAGATTGCGTACTCTCCCGCCCGGCCGCTGCCGCTGGACGGCGACGGTCTGATCGCCCGCTGCCTGGAAGACTGCGTGCGTACCGGCTTTCTGCGTGCCGACGATCGCGTGCTGGCGGCCAGTCAGCTGGACCTGCCCTACGCCCGCGCGGTGTACGACGACACATACGACGCCAACGTGACGACCATTCGCGACTGGATGGCGCACCACGATATCCTGCTGGCGGGCCGCCACGGCGCGGCGGCGGCCGACGCCCCGGAACACGCCTTCCTGGCCGGCCGGCGCATCGCCGAAACAGTGCTGGCGCGGCGCACAGGAACGCGCCGCGCCGCCGCCACTTAGCGATCAGATGGTCTCGCGCTCGCGCACCGTCAGCTTGCTCGACAGGGCGTAGCGCGCGATATCATCCTTGCGCATGAACGCCACGCCGGCCTTGCTGCGCGCATAGCTGAGGAACTCGTCCCACACCCGTACCATCTGCGGCGTGCCGCTGATGCGGTCGTGCGCGCTGATCGACATCATGCGGCGGCGCGTGCCGGCTTCCTCGTACAGCTGGTCGAATTCACCCTTGATCTGATCCAGGAACTGCTGCGGCGAATAGTTGCGGCCTTCGATCAGCAGGATGTCGTTGTTGCGCAAGGTGTAGGGCACCACCACGAAATCCTTGCCGTCGACCTGTTCGATGAACGGCTCGTCGCGGCTGACGTCATCGATGTGGTACAGGAAGCCCAGCTCCTGCAGCAGCGACAGCGTGTTCGGGCCGCGCCGCAGCCAGTTGCAGTTGTAGCCCAGCGTCTCCTGGCCCGTGACCTGCTTCACCATGTCGCGGCCGGCGACCAGGAACGCGCGTTCCTCGGCGCGGCTCATGGCATACTGCGAGCTCCAGCGCGGACCGTGGCCGGAGGCTTCGTGCCCGCGCCTGACGATCTCGCGCGCCAGCTCGGGATGGCGCTGCGCCGCCTCGCCGATCATGTGCGACGTGACCTTGATGCCGTGTTTGTCCCACAGGTCCAGCATGCGCGGCACGCCTTCGCGGTAGCCGTAGGCGAACCAGGTATTGCTGACCGGGTCGGACTTGATACTGGCCGGGAAATCGACCTTGGGGAACGGCGAATCCGCGCCCTTGGGCGGCTGACCGCCGGCCTCGAACTGCATCGACACCGAAATCACCAGCCGCGCGCCGTTCGGCCAGAACTTGCCGTCGCCACCCGCCGCACCCTGCGCCGCGCCATTCACGTCGGCCGCGTCGGCCACCGCGCCGCCCGCGATCAGGGCCGCGCCACCGGCCGCCTGCGCCAGAAAACGGCGGCGCTCCTGCACATTCTGCTGGTTCATAACAGACCTCCGCCATCCACGTCCACCACCGTACCGGTCATGAAACCGTTCTGCATCAGCATCAGGTACACCTGCGCCAGGTCGTCGCCCTGTCCCACGCGACCCACCGGCAGGCCGGCGCCGGCGCGCTGCGCCATCGCCTTGCGGTCGGCATCGCTGAGCGGCCCCCACATGCCGGTTTCCACCATGCCCGGACTGACCACGTTCACGCGCAGCGGCGCCAGTTCCTTGGCCAGCGTCTTGCCCATCGTCTCCACCGCCGCGTTCATGGTGGCCTTCACCAAACCGCCGGCCATGGCCTTGCGGGCCAGCAGGCCGGAGGTCAGCGTCACCGAGCCGCCGGCGCGCAACCGCGGCGCCGCGTATTTCACCGCGCGCAGTTGGCCGAAGAACTTGACGTTGAAGGCCGCCATCGCCGCCGCCACCTCCTGCTCCGCCAGCCGCGCCGACGGAATCACCGGGCCGGAAGTCAGCACCAGGTGATCGAACGCGCCGATGTCCGCGAAGAAGCGCTGCACCGCCCCGTCGTCCGTGACATCCAGCTGCGCCGCCCCGATGTGGGCCGGCCAGTCCGCCGGCACCGCGCGGCGTCCCGCCGCAATCACGCGCGCGCCGGCCGCCGCGGCCTGCTCCGCGACCGCCCGGCCGATGCCGGACAAGCCGCCTATCACCACCACAATCTGATCTTTCATGCTGCCCTCCCTGGGTTGTCGATGAAAAGCATTGTGCGCGCCGCCGCCAGCGTTGATAATTGGGCCATGTCTTGAAGCACCTTCAACCGCAGCTTGAAGATCAGTGCCGTTCCGCACAGACCAGCAAGCGCATATTCGTCATCATCGCCTTATTTACCCATGGAGGCCCGTCATGAACACCCATGCTACCGCCCCACAGCACCGCCCCCTGCGCCTGCCCGCGCTGGGCGGCTGGCTGCTTGCCACCTTCTTCTTTGCCGCCATCGGCGCCGCCGCCTCGATCCAGGCGCAGAGCTTCTACCTGCAGCTGAACCGGCCGGACTGGGCGCCGGCGCCGAACGTGTTCGGCCCGGTCTGGAGCATCCTGTACGCCCTGATGGCGGTCGCCGCCTGGCGCGTCCAGCGCTGCGCCAGCCCGCTGGCGCGCCGTGCACTGGTGCTGTACACGGTCCAGCTGGCGCTCAACGCCCTGTGGACCTGGCTGTTCTTCGGCTGGCATCTGGGCGGGCTGGCGTTCGCCGAAATCATCGTGCTCTGGCTGTTCATCGCCGCCACCATCGCCGCCTTCCACCGGCGCGACCGCTGGGCGGGGCTCATGCTGCTTCCCTACATTTTATGGGTGAGTTTTGCCACCTGCCTCTGCTATTCGATATGGCAGCGAAATCCAGTGTTGCTCTAAAGTAGTTTTTTATTCAGATAGTTGCCGTAGTTTCCACGAAAGTGTAATTCAACCTGTTACACTCGGATGTTTTGCGTCTCCCGCGCAACTATCGTTTAAAAACAGCAATGATGAATGCCCCGGCGCCCGGCGCCCCCCGGTTATTGGTGATGACGTTGTCCTTGGTGCTCGCTGGCCTGGCACGTGCGCAGATCCAGGAAGTGACGGTGACAGCGCAACGCGAACCCGCGCTGGAGTCGCGCACGCCGGTGGCCATGAGCACGCTGTCGGGCGAGCAGCTGAGCGCCGCCGGCATCGACACGCCGGCCGGGCTGGGTACGCGCCTGCCGAACGTGGAATTCGATAACGCCGCCGACGGCCTGCGCATCACCATCCGCGGCGTTTCCAATGCCGACGCCACCGAAAAGGGCGATCCGTCCGCCGCCTTCCTGCTGGACGGCGTCTACATCGCCCGTCCGCAGATCCAGAACCTGAGCTTTTACGACCTGGAACGCGTCGAGGTGCTGCGCGGTCCGCAGGGCACGCTGTACGGCCGCAATACCACGGCCGGCGTGGTCAACGTCATCGCCAAGGCGCCGGTGGACCGCTTCGAGGCCGCCGCCGCGGTGGAAGCCGGCAATTACGCCAGCCGCAAGGCCGAGGTCATGCTCAACGTACCGGTCGACCACATGCTGGCGCTGCGCGCCGCGCTGTCGTACAACCGCCATGACAGCTATCTGACCAACGCCCAGCACACCAGCCATACGCTGGGCAAGGATCGCGACGACCTCTCGGTGCGCCTGTCGGCCAGACTGCTGCTCGGCGGCGACGCCAGCCTGCTGCTGCGCTACGATCACGCCAGCATCGATGACAACAACGACAGCTTCGTCCCCGACACCAATTTCTACAACGGCGTCGCCAGCGGCAAACCGGTCTGGAACGGCGCCGCCACCGGCGCCCAGCTGACCAATGCCTTCGTGCCGCCCAACGCCGTGCCGGAACAGGGATACAGCCACAAGACCGGCGATGGCGTCAGCGCCGACCTGCGCTGGAACCTGGGCGCGCTCACGCTGTACTACCTCGGCGCGCACCGCGGCTACCGCCACGACGCGCTGGCCAATTTCTACTACCGCGTGGCACCGCAGCTGGCGCTCGGCGTGCGCCAGACATTCAGCGGCGACTATACGCAGAACTCCCATGAGCTGCGCGTCGCCACCGGCGGCGGCGGTCCGCTCAGCGCGCAGGCGGGCCTGTACTGGTTCCGCGAATCGTCGTCGCAGCTGTACGCCTTCCGCGACCTGGAACCGGTCGGCCTGCCGCCCTACTACGTGTTCCCGCACGGCCCGACCGAAGCCGCCAGCAAGGCCGTCTTCGGCCAGGCCACCTGGCGGGTCAGCGAGCGGCTGCGCGCCACCGCCGGCGCGCGCTATACCGATGACGACAAGTCGCACGTGGGCTCGACCAACTTCCAGCAGAGCGCCGTGTTCAATCCGGCCACCGATGTCCGGCTGCTCAACGCCGCCAGCCTGCACAGCAGCCAGACCACCTGGCGCCTGGGCGCCGACTACGATCTGGCGCCGGCGACGCTGCTGTACGGCGCCGCCGCCACCGGCTACAAGGCGGGCGGCTTCAATGACGGCTGTCTGGCCGGCGTCACGCAACAGGGCATGAGCTGCCCGGCGGCGCTGGCGGTGCCCGCCCAAACCCTGTTCTATCGGCCGGAAACCGTGCGATCCTACGAGGCCGGCCTCAAGACCCGTTACTGGGACCGCAAGGGCAGCCTGAATCTGTCGGTCTTCCACTACGATTACAGCAATCTGCAGCTGTCCGGTGTCGCCATGGTTCAGGGTGCGCCGCGCTTCGTTACCGCCAATGCCGGCCAGGCCAGCGTGCGCGGGCTGGAAGCCGAGGGTCAGCTGGCGCCCACCGCGCGCGACCGCGTCAGCTACGCGCTGGCGCTGCTGGATGCCCATTACGTGCGCTACAGCCCCGACGGTGTGCATGACTGGGCCGGCAACAAGCTCGATCGCTCGCCGGCGCACAGTCTGACGCTGGGCTATGAACACAGCTTCCGCCTGGCGGGTGGCGAACTGGCGGCCGGGGTGCGTGCACGCCGCAGCGCTTCCGCGGTCATCGCGGTGCCAAGCCAGCTGCTGCAGTACCGCATTCCGGCCTATACCGAAAGCGACGCCACGCTGGGCTACCGCCCGGCCGGCGCCAACTGGACCCTGAGCGCGCGCGTCAGGAATATCGAGGACCAGGTGCGCCCGATCAGCATCGACAGCTTCGGCATGGCCGTGCCGGGCGATCCGCGTACCTTCTCGCTGCGGCTGGACTACCGCATCTGATTCCATGCTGAGATACCTCGCCCGCCTGCTCCTGCTGATCGTTGCGCTGACATCGCTGCCCGGCGCCTGGGCGACCGCCGTCAGCCCGCTGCTGCTGGACGTGCAGCGCGAGCGCGTCGACGCCTGGCGCGCGGTGCGGGTGCTGGCCGACGCCGGCGGCAAGCTGGCGCCGGAGGAAGCGCTGGATGCGGCCGAGCGTTACACGGTCCCCGACTCCGCCTACGCCACGCTGGGCGTGCACAAGGAAGTGATGTGGCTGCGCATTCCGGTTTCGCTGCCGGCCCAGAGCGACGGCGAATGGATACTCGGTATCGACTACGCGGTGCTGAACCGCATCGACGTCTACGTGGCCGCCGCCGGCCGCATCACCGACCATCAGGTCATCGGCAATCTGCAAAACGACGCCGACGGCGACCCGCGCGGCCGCGCGCCGGCGGCGGTGCTGCATCTGACGCCCGGCGCGGAACAGGTGGTGCTGCTGCGGGTCGAGAACACCGGCGCCATGATCCTGCCGATTTATTTTTCACGCCCGCCCGCCTTCCATGCCGCCGCGCTCAATGAGCAGATGCTGCAAGGGCTGCTGGCCGGCCTGAGCACCTGCCTGCTGCTGTACAGCGTGGCCCAGTGGATCACGCTGCGCGAACCGCTGTTCGGCAAATTCGCCCTGCTGCTGCTGGGGATGGCGCTGTTCCAGCTGGAGTTCTTCGGCCTCGGCAACCAGTACATCTGGAAAAGCAATGCCTGGATGAGCATGCACGCCGGCGGCGTGTTCGCGCTGATCGCCTCCTGCGGCGCCTACCTGTTCGTCGAACACGCGCTGGCCCGTCCCGGCAAGGACCGCGTCTTCAGCCGCCTGATGAAGGCCGGCGCGGCGCTGTGCGTGCTCGGCGCGCTGGCCTACATCGCCGATTTCATCGACGTCGAGACGCTGGTGATCATCGTCAGCACGCTGGGCATCATGCCCATGCTGCTCGGCCTGCCGGGCGCCTACCTGCGCGCGCGCCGCGGCGACGCGGTCGGCATCTATTTCCTGGTCGGCTGGGCGATCAGCTTCGTGTCGTCGGCCGTGCTGTCGCAGGTCATCGGCGGCAAGGTCGGCGCCAACTTCTGGACCATGCACTCGCTGCAGTTCGGGAACATGCTGGACGCGCTGCTGTTCACCCGCATCCTGGGCCTGCGCACCAAGTCGATGCAGGCGGCCATGCTGCGCGCCGAGGAAGCAACCCGCACCAAATCCGAATTCCTGGCCCACATGAGCCATGAAATCCGCACCCCGATGAACGCCATCATCGGCATGAGCCGCCTGGCGCTGATGACCGAGCCGAATCCCAAGCTGCAGAATTACCTGGGCAAGATCCTCGGCGCCGGCGAACACCTGCTGGCGGTGATCAACGACATCCTCGACTTCTCCAAGATCGAGGCCGGCAAGCTGGGACTGGAATCGGCGCCGTTCGACCTGCAGGAGATGCTCGACCATCTGGCCAGCATGACCATCATCAAGGCCGACACGGTGCGCGTGGAATTCAAGATGCGCATCGATCCCGACGTACCCGCGCGCCTGATCGGCGACCCGCTGCGTCTGAGCCAGGTGCTGATCAACCTGACCGGCAACGCCGTCAAGTTCACCGAGCGCGGCGAAATCATCGTCGCCGTCGAACTGATGGACAGGGCGGCGGACACCGTGGCGCTGCGCTTCTCGGTCAGCGACACCGGCATCGGCATGCGGCCTTCGCAGATCGCCAACCTGTTCCAGTCGTTCAACCAGGCCAGCGGCTCGACCACCCGCAAATACGGCGGCACCGGCCTGGGACTGGCGATTTCGCGCCAGCTGGTGGAACTGATGGGCGGCGACATCCAGGTCAGCAGCACGCCCGGCATCGGCAGCCGTTTCAGCTTCGTGGTGCGGCTGCGCATCGCCGCCGACAATGTCGCGCCGGTGGACTGGCCGGTGACGCCGCAGCAGCCGGCGCGGGCGCTGCGCCGCTCGGACAGCGGCGGGCTGGCCATGCGCGACCTGTCGGCGCTGGACGGCGCCCGCATCCTGCTGGTCGAGGACAACGCCAACAACCGCGAGGTGGCGCTGGACTTCCTGTCCGCCGCGCGCATGCAGATCGACGTCGCCGAACATGGCGGCGACGCCGTGCGCATGGTCGAACAGGCCGACTACGACCTGGTGCTGATGGACGTGCAGATGAACGAGGTGGACGGCCTGACCGCGGCGCGCCGCATCCGCGCCATCGAGCGCTGCAAGCATCTGCCGATCGTCGCCATGACCGCCTACGCCATGGCCGGCGACCGCGACGACAGCCTGGCGGCCGGCATGAACGACCATATCACCAAGCCGATCGTGCCGGAGCAGCTGTTCCGCAGCCTGATCAAATGGATACCGCCGTCGCGCCTGGCCGCGCGCCGCGCCCACAATCAGGCCGCCGTACAGGCAGCGCCGCCGCCGATCGACTACATCGGCGCCAGCGCGCCGCTGCCGCTGATTCCCGGCGTCGACTGGCAGCAGGCGCTGAACAGCGTGGACGGCCAGCGCGGACGCCTGGAAAAACGCGTGCGCGGCTTCCAGCGCGAGTATCGATCGGCCGCGCAGACCATCCGCACCGCGCTGCGGGTCGGCGACCGCGAAGCCCTGCATGGCCTGACACACAACCTCAAGGCCACCGCCGCCTACATCGGCGCCGCCAAGCTGGCGGCGCAGGCGGAGGCGCTGGAACAGGCGCTGGCCGGCAGCCAGAACGAGATCAACATGAGCCAGATCGCCGTGGCGGCCAACGAGCTGTCGGCCGGACTGGACGCCATCATCCACGGCCTGGCGCAGCTGGGAGAGCCGGCGGTGCAGGTACGCTACCGCGACGACGACGCCGAACTGCTGATCTCCCGCCTGGAAGCCTACCTGCGCGCCGACGACGCCCGCGCCGAGGACGTGCTGACCGAATTGCGCGTCTTGCCGGTCACTCTGCGCCACGCCGATAAAATTGAGCCTATCCAGCGCGCCGTAGACGACTTAGAATACCAAGTCGCGCTGGCGCCGCTGGCCGCTCTGGCGCGCGCCCTGCAAAACGAACTGGAAGAAAACCCATGAATTTCGCTGGAACCCAAAAGGTGCTCGTGGCGGACGACGACATCGTCAACCGCCAGGTTTTGGCCGAACTGCTGAAACCCGAGCACACCGTGCTGCTGGCCAAGAACGGCGAGCAGGCGCTGGAGCGCGCCGCGCGCCACCTGCCGGACCTGATCCTGCTGGACGTGATCATGCCGGACATGGACGGCTACGAGGTGCTGCGCCGCCTGCGCGCCGACGCCCAGACCGCGCACATCACCGTGATCTTCATTTCCGGCCTGGGGCGGCCCGAGGACGAAGCCAACGGCCTGAAAATGGGCGCGGCCGACTATATCTCCAAACCGTTCAACGAAACCGTGGTCATGGCGCGCGTCGCCATGCATCTGCAGATGGTGCGCCAGCGCCGCATGCTTGAGCATCTGGCGCACGTCGACGGTCTGACCGAGCTGGCCAACCGCCGCCGCTTCGACGAGGTATACGAGGCGGAATGGCAGCGCAGCCGCCGCAGCGGCCGGCCCCTGTCGCTGGCACTGCTGGATATCGACGCCTTCAAGCAGTACAACGACCACTACGGCCATCCGGCCGGCGACCGCGCCCTGCGGGCGGTGGCGCGTTCGGCGTCGGCCGGCCTGCGTCGTCCGGCCGACCTGGCGGCGCGCTACGGCGGCGAAGAGATGGTGCTGCTGCTGCCCGACACCGAAGCGGTGCAGGCGCGCCAGGTGGTCATCAGCATCTGCTGCGCGATCGCCGAACTGGAGATTCCGCACGAGGCGTCGTCGGTGGCGCCGGTGCTGACCGTCAGCGCCGGCGGCGCCACCTTGAGCGCCAACACCAGCGAAACCGGCGCCGAGCTGTTCGCCGCAGCCGACGCCCTCCTGTATCAGGCCAAAAAGGCTGGCCGCAACCGGGTCGAGTGGCGCAACGCCGCCTGAGCCGGATCAGGCGATACGCCGTACCACGAAGTTTTCCACCTTCTGGCGCGACTGCGTGGTGCGCAAGCCGAAGTAGCCACCGCCCGCCAGAGGACCGGGAGCGTTGAAGTACTCCTTGTCGTCCACATACAGCCGCGTGCCGCGCGCATCGACCGCGATGCGGATACGGTAAGCCTGCCCCGCCCTCAGCATATACTCGCTTGAAGTGTATTCCCGCAGCAGCTTGCGTTCGCCGCTGCCATCGTAATAGCGGAAGCGCGTGGTGCTGTTGCTATTGCCGCCTATGCCGGCGTAAAACAGCTTCAGGCGATCGTATTCCTCCAGCTTGCCGGACCGCGTAAACCCTTGCGGCAATTGCGCCTCCCAGAAGAAATTCAGGTCGGACAGGCGGCCGTCCGCCAGCACCGTGCGCGTAAAACTGATTTCATAGTGCCCGAGCAGCTGCCGCCGCAGCCAGACCGTCAGGCCGCGCCGGGCATCCAGCAGCAGCGCCCCTGCTTCTGCTCTCGCCGCCGACGGCGCATCGCCCGCTTCCGCCTCCACCGCCCAGCTGCGCGCATCGAAGCGGCGGAAATCGTCGCGTACCAGTTCCGCGCCATCCGCGCCCGCCGCGTCCAGGGCCAGCATGCCCAGCGCGCCCAAACCCCACTGCGCCACGGCATTGGTCGACAGCGTCGGCGCCTCTTCCACTTCGTTGAGCACCAGGGGTGGCTGTACGCGGCGCGCGACCAGATCCCTGTCGCGCAAACCGGCTTTGCCTTCTTCGAACTGCGCCCAGGCGCGCGCCAGCATGGCGGCGTCCTGCTGCTGCACCGCCGCGTAACCCAGCAGCCGGGCATGGCCCTGACCCAGATTCAGCTTGCCCAGATCCTGCCCCAATTCCGCTTTCTGCTGCGCGGGAGTGGCGTTGTACAGGCGGCAGTAACGCAGCCAGGCGTCGCGGAAGGCCGGCTGCGGCACCGTGCGTATCAATTCGCTGCAGATTTCCGGCAGACCGAATACCGCGCTCAGATGCGAGACGCTGATCTTTGCCTGCGGATCGATCAGATACGCGCCGCTGCGCAGATCCATCACGCCGCCGCCGGCCAGAAATCCCAATGGCTGCGCGGCGATGCTGGCCATGCTGTTCAGCAGCTTGTCGCGGTATTCCGGCTTGCCGCTGCGCTCCCACTCGGTGTACCAGGCCGCCGCCACCGCGCCCCAGTCGGTGCCGAAGGCCACGCTGGCATGGGTGTCCGGTTCGCTGTCGGGCGCCTTTTGCCCCACCTTGCGGCCGGGGACGATGTCGCGCAGCCGCGCCACGGCGTCGACCTGTTCACGCAGCAGATCGCCGACGCGCTCGTCGGCGCTGAGGTAATACAGGAAGCGGCGGTTGATCGCGGTCGACACGCGCAGCTGCTTGGCGCTGTCGCCCCAGTGCTGCACGCCATGGCGCGTGCCGAGCGGGCTGAATGGCCCGATGTGATGCACGTCCACCTCGCCGGTGTGGCGCGTCATTGCCTCGGCCATGCGGTAGGCGTCGGCACGGCCGCTGTGCAGGTAGTAGTGCCACAGCCAGACCTCGGTGCTGAGTTCCGAATTATCCCAGGCGAAGCCGCCGACATCGTAACGCCACATGTGGCGCTGCCGGTCGTAGGTGTGCATCACATCGCCGTAATCCCAGTAGCCGTACCAGCGGCGGTATTCGACCTGATTGCGATAGAAATCGAAGCACCAGTCCAGCTGGCGCTCCAGCTGCGCGGCTTTCCGCGCGGCCGGCGTTCCCGGCGCCCAAAACTCGCTGAACACGCCGGCGGCGTGCAGCCGCTGCGGCGATGCCGTCAGCAGTGGCGGGGTCTGCATGCGTCGCCCGATCGCCGCCATGGCTTCGTTGCACGGCGTTGCCGGCAGCAATTGCAGTTCCAGCTCGCTGGTGCGCGCCACGCCGTATGGTGTGCCGAAACCCGGTTCGTAGTCTTCGTAAGTGATATCGAGCGCGTCGCGCTGCTTCGCATGGTCGTTCTCGCCCATGCCGTCGTGGTAGAAGCGCAGATCCATGGCCGGCGCCCGCGGCGCCCACAGCCACAGCGTGACGCTGGCCAGGTCGGCGTCGGCGTCGCGGATGTCGATCTGGCCGGGATAGCTTTGCCAGAAGTTGCGGATGCCGAAGGCGACGCCACCGTCCGGCGTGCCCAGATAGCCGCTGCCGCCGGCCCGGGCGCCACTGGCCGCATGGACCCAGCCACGCCCGCCGCCGGTGCGCTTGCTGATGGTGTAGCCGTCCGGGTGTGCCTGCAGCAGCGTGTACTGACCGAAGGCCGGGATGTAGGACAGCCCCTTGGCGACGGCCGAGGGCAGTCCGCCGGCGACCTTGTCGGCAGCTTCGCCAGCCAGCTGCGCCTCGCCCGCCGCACCGGCGTCGCGCCGCAGGCCGGTCAGCCCGCGCACCGCTTCGGCAAATACACCGCCATTGGCGCCGGTGAAGCGCACGTGGCGGTCATGCGGCGCGCCGGCCAGCGGCACATGGAAGCGCAGTCCGACACCGCGTACGAAGGCCTTATTCGGGTCCGCGTCGTAGGTCAGCGTGTGCACGATGCGGATGGCGTCCGAGCCGCGATAGAAATACAGCCGCACCACGAACGGCAGCATGCTGGCGCCATCCTTGCTGCGGTGAGTTCCGTCGATACGTACCACCGCGCGCTGCGCCCCGTTCTGTTCCAGCACACTGCCGCGGATCTCGCTCTCGTAAGCAATCCGCCGCGTCGCTGTCGCCGCGGTTCCGCCAGCTGTCGTCGCCTCATCGCCGTCGTCATCGTCCACCAGCAGCACCAGACGGCCATCGCGCAGCAATGGTTTGCCAGCACGCCGCGCCTCGGCGAGCAGCGCATTGCCGGCCCGCGCCAGCGTACAGCGCAGCGTCCCGGTATCGATGACGATGCGGTCGGACTGGTGGCTGCCGATCATGGCGTCGTCGGATGGTGCCGTGCTGGCGGTCACCGGCCGCAAAATGTAGCCGCCGCCGAGCGCCGGCCCGGCCGACGGCGGCAAGGCGTGAGCCGACCATTTGAGCGAGCCGTCCGGCCAGTAAGCCAGCGGCCAGGACTGCACCACGCGCACCGCGCCTGACGGGCTGTCGCCTTCCCGATCACCATCGCTTCCACGCCCCGCAGCGCCGTTGCCACTGCCGTTCCTGTGCTGGACGCCGGCTCCGCTCAGTTCAAACCCGCTGTCCGACGCGACGCGCCCCTGCGGCCACGGCACGCCCCAGGTCACGCCCTGAAAGGCGGGCGGCGCCGCGCCGTCCAGCCAATGCAGAGGCGTGTCGTCAGGCGCCAGATCGGCGCTGTCCTGGCGGCGCGTGCGCGTGCTGGTGGTGGTGGCGTCGTCAATGCCACTCGGCCGGCCGGCGGCCGCCGCGCGCGCTCCGCCCACGCCGCCCGACAGCAAGGCCGCCAGTCTGAAAAACTGCCGCCGCTCCATTCCTGAACTCATCTTCATCCCTCATCACTTGCACATCGCGATCGCACCACAGGTACGCTGCCTGTCCGGAGAGCCCGACACCGCGGCCCTTCCGCGACAATATGCCACGTCAATGCAGGATGCGGCGTATGCCGCGCGCAGGACGACAGCATATGATCATGAAGTTGACCGAAACGGTCGATGCGCAGCGGTGAAGGCAATTGTCACCGCAGGTGGCGCGACAAAATGGCGAACATCTGCTCGACATCGATCGGCTTGGCGATGAAGTCGTCCATGCCCGCCGCCATGCACTGCTCGCGCTCCGATTCCATCACGCCGGCGGTCATGGCGATCACCGGCAGTTGCAAGCCAAGTTCCGCACGTATCAGGCGAGTGGCGGTGAAACCATCCATCACCGGCATCTGCACATCCATCAGGACCAGATCGTAACGATCGCCAGCGCGCAACCGGTCCAGCGCGGCCTGGCCGTGTTCCGCCACGGCGACCACGGCGCCCGCATGCTCCAGCAGTCCTTTGGCGACGTTCTGGTTGATCGGGTTATCTTCCACCAGCAGGATGCGCGCACCGTCCAGCATCGGCGCGGCAGAACGCCGGACGTCATCCCGGCCGGCCGGCGCCATGGCGGTTTGCACCGCGTCGAACAGGCTGGAGGCGGTCACCGGCTTGCTCAGAAAAGCGGTGGCATGGGCTCCCGCCATTTCCTTCATCATTTTGCCGCGCGCGTAAGCGTTGACCATGCAGACCACCGGCACCTGAGCCATGTCGCCGATTGCCTGCATGGCGTCCATGTCCGGCATCGGGCTATCCAGCAACACCGCGTCGTAACGCACGCCGGTGCGCAGTCGCGCCAGCGCTTCGGTGCCGGAGGCCGCACAGTCGCAGGTCCAGCCCCATGCCGCGACGGTCTTGGCGATAAACGTGCGGCTGGTGTGATTGTCGTCTGCCAGCAGCAGGTGCAGCTTGCCGGCGTGGGGCGGCGCGCCGTCTTCGGCAGCCTCGAACGTCAGCGTGAAGCGGAATTCGCTGCCCCGCCCCGGTTCGCTGTGAACTTCGATGCTCCCGCCCATCAATTCGATCAGGCCCCTGGAAATCGTCAGCCCAAGCCCGGTGCCGCCGAAGCGGCGCGTGAACGACAGGTCGCCCTGCGTAAATGGCGAGAACAGCCGCGCCATCTGATCCTCACTCATGCCGATGCCGCTGTCGCGCACGCAGAAGCGCAGCGCCAGCGGCGAACGGCTCACGCGCTGCACCGACACCGCAACCTCTCCGCGTTCGGTGAACTTGATCGCATTGCCGGCCAGGTTGACCAGCACCTGCTGCAGCCGCAGCGCATCGCCGACCAGCACCCGCGGCACGTCGGGCTCCACGCCGATCGCCAGCTCCAGTTCCTTTTCGCCGGCGCTGACGCTCATGATGGCGGCCAGTGCATGCATCACCTCATCCAGCCGGAAGCGCGTCGGGTACAGCTCCACTTTCCCGGCCTGCATTTTGGAGAAATCGAGGATGTCGTTCAGTATGCCCAGCAGCGACTGCCCGGCCGCGCGCAGCATGTCCAGATAGCGGTTTTGCTCCGGCGTCAGGCCGCTGGTGCCGAGCAGGTGCGCCATCCCCAGCACCGCGTTCATGGGCGTGCGCAGCTCGTGGCTCATGTTGGCCACGAAGATATCCTTGGCGGCGTTGGCCTGCTGCGCTTCCTGCATGGCGGATTGCAGTTGCGCCGTGCGCTCCTCGATCAGGCTCTCCAGCCGATGGCGGTGATGCTCCAGTTCCGCGCCCACCGATTGCAAAGTCTTGATCGCTTCATCCGCTTCGCGGAACGATGGCGCCACCGGCGCCTGCTGCCAGCCGCCCTCCCCCAGCGACAGCGCCGCCGACGACAGACCGTGTACCGACCTGCCGATCTGTCGCGCCAGATACCAGGCCACGCCGGACCCCGCCAGCAGCAGCAGGAACACGGCCAGGCCGATCCACCTGACCGATGCCAGCGTCTCCGACCATACCACGCTGGAAGGCACGCCGATGGCCACCATCCACCCGCTGGTCGGCGAGCGGCTGTACATCGTGTACACCGGCTCTCCTTCGAGCGTCACGGTCTCGGTGATGGCCTCCTGCCGCCCGCGGGTTTGCGCCAGCAGCGTTGGCGAGCCTTGTTTGCCGGCGTATTCCTGCGCGTGCAGGCTGCGCGAGACGATTACCCCCTGGCGGTCGAAGATGCCCACCACCCGATCAGGCGGCAGGCTTTGCTCGCGCAGCACCTGGCCCAGGCGCTCGGGCACGAACGCCACCGACAGGCAATAGATCACCTGACCGTCGCGCAGCACCGGCGCATGGATAGCCACCAGCGGCCGTTTCAGCGCGCCGCCGATGAACACATCGGAGATCACCGGCCGGCCGCTATCGAACACCTGGCGTATACGCGCGGCGCTGGCGGGATCCGGCATCACGCCGCCGTAGGGCCGCACGGTATTCAACAGCTGCACCGCGTCGCGGTCGCTGAGGACGAAATTAAATCCGGGGAATTCGGGCCGCAGCGCCTTGCTCGCCTCCGAGTGAAACGCGGCCAGGTCGCCCTTGTCCAGACTGGGCGAATTCGCCAGCGCCAGGGCCACCGTGATGCCGGTGTTGAGGTCGCGGTCCACGGCGCGTATCAGGGCGCGCGCGGTGATCAGCGAGTCCTGCTGGATCTGCGCGCGCTCGCGCTGGATGAAATGCGCGGTCAGCAGCGCGAACCCGACGATGGCGGGCAAGGCACAGGCCCAGACCAGGCTGTAGATCCGCACCTTGACCGAGGGGAGTCCGCCCCGCGCCATAAAAGTCCTTTCCCATCGTTGTGGAAAACTACTTTATCACAGCCCCGGTCCCGCCCCCAGCGCCGCGCCGAGCCGCAGCGCGGCGGCGATATTGCGGGCGGCGCTGCGTACGTTCACGGCGGCCGCCGCCAGCGCTTCCTCCACCGTGCACGGCCGGCTGACCGCGCCGAACACCGCGGCGATGCCGTGCGCATGCACCGCCGCCGCGCCGCACGCCAGCGAACCGCCGATGGCGATCACCGGCTTGCCGTGGCGCTGCGCTACGCGCGCCACGCCCACCGGTGTCTTGCCCTGAATGGTCTGACCGTCAATACGGCCTTCGCCGGTGATGACGAGATCCGCGTCGGCCACCGCCGCATCCAGCCCGACCGCCGCGGTGACGATTTCGCTGCCGGGCCGCAGGCGGCCGTTCAGAAATACCAGCATGGCCGCGCCGATGCCGCCGCCGGCGCCGGCGCCCGGCACTTCGGCCACGTCCTGCCCCAGATCGCGCGCGATGACGGCCGCGTAGTGGCGCAGATTGTCGTCCAGCCGGGCCACCATCTCCGTGGTCGCGCCCTTCTGCGGCCCGAAGATGGCGGAGGCGCCCTGCGGCCCCACCAGCGGGTTGCTGACGTCGCAGGCGACATCGAACACACAGTCGTTGATGCGCGCATCGAGGTTCGACAGATCGATACGGTCGAGCATATTCAACGCGCCGCCGCCCGCCGGCAGCTCGGCGCCGGTGGCGTCCAGCAGCCGGCCGCCCAGCGCCTGCAGCATGCCGGCGCCGCCGTCGTTGGTGGCGCTGCCGCCTATGCCCAGCACGAAGCGGCGCGCGCCGCGCTCCAGCGCATCGAGGATCAGCTGTCCGGTGCCGTAACTGGTGGTGCGCAGCGGATTGCGCCGCGCCGGCGGCACCAGTTCCAGCCCGCTGGCCGCAGCCATCTCGATCACGGCCGTCTGGCCGTCGCCCATCAGACCATAAAAGGCCGACACCGGCTCCCCCAGCGGCCCGGTGACGTCCAGCGCGACACGGCGCCCGCCGCTGGCGTCGATCATCGCCTGCACCGTACCTTCGCCGCCGTCGGCGACCGGCAGCTTGAGGTACTCGGCGTCCGGAAATATCTCGCGGAAGCCCGCCTCGATCTCATTCGCCACGGCCATCGCCGTCAGGCTTTCCTTGAACGAGTCGGGCGCTATCACTATCTTCATGTCGATTCCTCAGCGGTTCACCAGGCGCGCCGGAATGCGCAGCACCAGCAGCGCGCCGACCAGCAGCACACTGGAGAGTATATACAGCGCCGCATCGGTGCTGTTGGTCGCATCCTTGATCCAGCCGACCAGGAACGGGCTGACGAAGCCGGCGATCTGGCCCAGGGAATTGATCAGCGCCAGGCCGCCCGCCGCCGCCGCGCTGCCCAGGAAGGCGGCCGGCAAGGACCAGAACAGGGCCAGCGCGGTCAGCGCGCCCATGGTCGCCATACTCAGGCCGATCATGACGATCAGCGCATTGCTGGAGAAATTCGCCGCCAGCAGCAGGCCCACGAGCCCCATCGCCATCGGCAGGTTGACGTGGAAGCGGCGCTCGCGATGCTTGTCGGCCGAGCGTCCGGCCCACACCATGAACATGGCGGCGGCCAGGTACGGCACTGCGCTCAGCCAGCCCACCGTCTGCGGGTTGTCGAAGCCCAGCGATTTGATGATGGACGGCAGCCAGAAATTGATCGCATACACGCCCATCTGGATGCAGAAGTAGATCACGCCCAGCGTCCACACGCTGCCGTTTCTCAGCACCGCGCCGAACGACTGGCCGACCGTGCTGACGGCCGCGCGTTCCTTTTCGTCGGCGTCCAGCGCGGCCTGCATGGCGGATTTTTCACTGGCGCTCAGCCACGTGGCCTGGGCTATGCCGTCGTTGAGGTAAAAATACACGCCCACGCCCAGCAGCACGGTCGGCAGTCCCTGGAGCAGGAACAGCCACTGCCAGCCGGCCAGGCCGCCCTGGCCGGCGCCGAAATGCGACAGCATCCAGCCCGACAGCGGGCCGCCGATCAGGCCCGAAATCGGAATCGCCGACATGAACAGCGCCATCACCTGGCCGCGCTTGCGGGTCGGGAACCAGTGCGTAAAGTACAGCACCATGCCGGGGAAGAAGCCCGCTTCCGCCACGCCGGTGAAGAAGCGCAGCACGTAAAACGACATGGGCGACGAGACGAACAGCGTGCAGGCCGACAGTCCGCCCCAGGCGATCATCATCACCGAAATCCAGCGCCGCGCGCCTATCCTGTGCAGGATCAGATTACTCGGCACGCCACTCAGCACGTAGCCGATGAAGAAAATACCGGCGCCTAATCCGTAAACAGTATTGCTCAATTTGAGCGCATCCAGCATCTCCAGCTTGGCGAAGCCGACGTTGACGCGGTCCAGATAATTGAACAGATAGCAGACGAAGATGAAAGGAATCAGATGCCAGCCGGCCTTCCTGTAGGCGCCGTCCAGGGCGGAGGTGGTGCTCATGCGTAGTCTCCAGACTTATTATGAATATGCCGATTATCTGGAATCGCCTATAAAATTACATGGGACAAATGCTCAAATATTCACCGCCTTGAACGGTGATTTCCTGTGCGTTTGCACTAAAATACCGCGCATGAACATCCTGAGCACCAGCCTGGCGCAAGACATCGTCAGCCGCACCATGCGCATCATCCCCTACAACGTCAACGTCATGGACGTCAATGGCAGCATCATCGCCAGCGGCAATCCGGCGCGCATCGGCGAGCTGCACGCCGGCGCGCTGCTGGCCCTGGCCAAGCGCCTGACCGTGGAGATCGATGACGCCGGCGCCAGGCACATGCATGGCGCCCAGCCCGGCATCAATCTGCCGCTCGCCGTCAACGGCCAGCTGTGCGGCGCGGTGGGGCTGAGCGGCGCGCCGGACCAGGTGCGCCAGTTCGGCGAGCTGGTACGCCTGACTGCGGAAATGATACTGGAGCAGGCCCACCTGGCCGGCGAGCTGCAGCGCGACGCCCGCTACCGCGAAGCCTTCGTCCTCAACCTGATCAACGGCGACCACGCCGATCGCGCCGACCTGAGCGCGTGGGCTCGGCGGCTCGACGTGCGCTTCGAACGTATGCACGCACTTTATTTGCTGGAGCCGAACGAGCAGCACATCGACCTGCAGCGCCTGCAATCGCGGCTGCAGGCCCGCATTCCTTCGGCGCTGACGGCCGCCGCCGGGCCGCAGGAGCTGATCATCCTGGACTTCTACGACGCGCCCGGTCCCGGTCACGAACGCCAGCTTCAGGCGCTGGCCGCCGTGCTGCGCGAGGAATGCCCGCAGCCGCACACACTCACCATGGGCATCGCCGGCAGCGGCATGGACAGCGTGGCTGTCTCCTGGCAGAGCGCAAAGGCCGCCGCCCGCGTCGGCCACGCCCGGCACCCGCGCCGGCAGCTGTACAGTTACTACGATCATCCCTTGCCTGTACTGCTCTCCGGCCTGAACACCGGCTGGCAGGCGGCCCGGTTGCGGGCGCCGGTCGAGCAGCTGGGCCGCCACCGCGGCATGCTGCAACGCACACTGGAAACCTGGTTTGCGCACGACGGTCATCCGGCGGCCACCGCCGCCGCCCTGCATATCCACCGCAACACCCTGGACTACCGGCTTCGCCGCATTGCGGAAATCACCGGCCTCGATCCGGCCCGCCTGGAAGACCGTTTTCTACTCTATATTTCCGTGCTCTTGTCCAGAGGCTGAAACTACTTGATACACATAAAACAACACCTGCCGAAATGCCTAAAACATGCTGTATGATCTGCGCTTGCCCGACCTCTGGCTCACGAGGCCGCCCATCGGGACATATGAAAACACGAAAAGCAATGGAGCTACTTTGAGCATTTTTAGAACGAAGAATCTGGATGACATGATCGCCGTCGCTCGCAAGCCGGGCGGACTGGCGAAAGTACTCGGTCCGATGGACCTGATCTTGATGGGCATAGGCGCAATCGTCGGCACGGGCATCTTCGTGCTGACCGGGACGGGCGCCGTGACGGCCGGTCCGGCGCTGACGCTATCCTTCATCGTCGCCGCCATCGCCTGCGGTTTCGCCGCGCTGTGCTACGCCGAATTTGCCTCCACCGTGCCGGTGGCCGGCTCCATCTACACCTATTCCTACGCCACCCTGGGCGAACTGGCCGCCTGGATGATCGGCTGGGACCTGCTGCTCGAATACGGTCTAGCCACGTCGGCCGTGTCGGTCGGCTGGTCCGGCTACTTCCAGTCGCTGATCTCAGGCTTCGGCTGGCAGCTGCCGGTCGAGCTGACCGCGGCGCCCGGCGCCCTGCCCGGCGTCCACACCATCATCAACCTGCCGGCGCTGTGCATCATGCTGCTGCTGACCGCCATGCTGAGCATCGGCGTGCGCGAATCGGCGCGCATGAACAACATCATGGTGGTGATCAAGATCGGCGTGGTGCTGCTGTTTATCGTCGTCGGCGCGCGCCACGTCACGCCGGCCAACTGGCATCCGTTCATGCCGTTCGGCGTCAACGGCATGCTGAGCGCCTCGGCGCTGGTGTTCTTCGCCTTCATCGGCTTCGACGCCGTGACCTCGGCGGCGGAGGAAGTCAAGCGTCCGGAGCGCGATCTGCCGATCGGCATCATCGGCTCGCTGGCCGCCTGCACCGTGCTGTACGTGATCGTCTCGGCCATCATGACCGGTATCGTGCCGTTCAAGGAATTCCTCGGCATCGATCACCCGGTGACGCTGGCGCTGCAAAAGGCCGGTGAGAACTGGTTCGCAGGCTTCGTCGACCTGGGTGCGATCCTGGGCATGACGACCGTGATCCTGGTGATGGCTTTCGGCCAGACCCGCATCATCTTCGCCATGTCGCGCGATGGCCTGCTGCCGGCGCGCCTGTCGAAGGTGCACCCGCGTTTCCAGACCCCGTTCTTCTGCACCTGGCTGGTGGGCATCGTGTTCGGCGCCCTGGCCGCCGTGGTGCCGCTGAACGTGCTGAATGAACTGGTCAACATCGGTACCCTGGCCGCCTTCAGCCTGGTGTCGATCGCCATCGTCATCCTGCGCAAGAAACGCCCTGACCTCAAGCGCGCCTTCCGCTGCCCCGGCGTGCCGGTGGTGCCGGCGCTGGCGGTGATCTTCTGCGTCACCCTGATGGCTTACCTGAGCTGGTTCACCTGGGTCGCCTTCGGCATCTGGCTGGCGATCGGCCTGGTGATCTACTTCGGCTACGCCCGCAAGCACTCGGCGCTGAACTAAGCCCCTCCCCCGCGCTGCCCGCGGCTGGAACTTCTTCCGGCATGACGCGGGCAGCCGTCCCACCTACCACCGGAACGGGCATCTGCGCCAGGCAGAAACGTCTAACCGACGATCAGTCCCAGCTCCTGCAGGAAGCCGGCGGCCTGGGTCAGCGAGATGGTGGCGCCCTTGAACAGGCCGGGCTCCGTCAGCTTGATGCCCTCCATGTTCGCATCGCGCAGATCGGCGCCCTGAAACTTCGCCAGACAGGTCTTCGCCGTCGAAGACGCAGTTTTCGAAGTGGCCGACCGACTGCTCCAGATACGCTTCCAGCCGCGCACGCGTCAGCGTCGCGCCCGACACCACCGCGCTCATTTGGCCTCGCTGCTGGACCATACCTTCATGGTCTGCACCGACAACAGTTTGCATTCGCCGCCCACGTTCACGTAGGTGCGCATGAACTGATAGCGGTTGCTGCGCCAGGTCTTGCCGTCGGCATTCCACTGATCGACCGTACTCAGGCCACGCAGCACGACGGTGTCGCCCAGCGCATGCGCATGCACGTCGCTGGTGGTACGGGCCTTGTAGATGACCGGCTTTTCCAGCCGCGCCAGCAGCACCGGCCTGGTGTCGTACTGACTGCCCAGGGTGTGGACCCAGATGAAGTCATCGGCCAGCAAGCCGCGCAGGAAGGCGAGGTCGCCGACGCGCAGCGCTTCTTCATATTGATTGTCGCGCTGGATCAGCGCTTCCACGGGCAGGCAGGCAGACGCGGAAGCCAGCAAAGGCAGCGTTGCAAGCAAAGGGAGCAGAATTTTTTTCATGGTGCGCTCAAGTATAACCGCTGCAACGTGCCCTACCCCACAGACAATTTGAAGACAAATTCATAATCTGCGGACATGACTTTGAAAAAATACCGCAAACAGCCCTACGACGTGGCCGAGGTCCGCCGCCTGATCGAGCCCGGCCCCGTGGTGCTGGTCAGCTCCGCATCGGAAGGCAAGACCAACATCATGACCTTGGGCTGGCATATGATGATCGGCTTTTCGCCCGCGCTGCTGGGCTGCTATATCGACCAGAGCAACCACAGTTACCGGATGGTCGTCGACAGCCGCGAGTGCGTCATCAATATCCCGACCACGGACCTGCTGGAACAGGTGATCGGCATCGGCAACTGCAGCGGGGCGGACACCGACAAATTCGCGCTGTTCGGTTTGACCGCCATGCCGGCCACCGAAGTCGGCGCGCCGCTGATCGCCGAATGCTACGCCAGCTTCGAATGCCGGCTGGCCGACGCCCACCCCAATCCCAACCAGCCGCTGTTCGTCTGGGAGATCGTGCGTGCGCACGTCGCCGCTTCGCCCAGGCTGCCGAAAACGCTGCACTACCGTGGCGACGGAGAATTCATGCTGTCCGGCCGCGAGATCAGCACGCGCGAACGCTATCCCAACCAGCGCCGCTGACATGGCGCGGGCCACCGACGAGGAGCGCCCATGAATATCGACCTCTGGTTTCTGCTGGTCGGGCTGCTGATGCTGGCGCGCGGGCTGGCCGCCACCACCATCTCGCGTTCGCCCTTCACCTCCGCCATCGTCTACCTCGGCGTCGGCCTGGCGCTGGGTCCCAGCGGTTTCAATCTGCTGCGCTTCGACCCGTCCAAGGAATCCGGGCTGCTGCAGACCATGACCCAGATCGCGCTGCTGATCTCCCTGTTCTCCGCCGGGATCAAGATGCCGGTGCCGTTCAAGTGCGCCCGCTGGAATGCGCCATTGCGCCTGGCCTGGCTGTCGATGGCGCTGACGGTGGGCATGATCGCGCTGTTCGGCTACTACGTGCTGCATCTGCCGGCCGGCGCCGCGGTTCTGCTGGGCGGCATCCTCGCTCCCACCGACCCGGTGCTGGCCACCGACGTACAGGTGCGCCATGCCGGCGACAAGGATCAGTTGCGCTTCACGCTGACCTGCGAAGCCGGCATGAACGACGGCAGCGCCTTCCCCTTCGTCCTGCTCGGCCTGGGCATGCTGGGCGTCGGCGGTACGGGCGACCATCCCCTGCGCTGGCTGCTGGTCGATGTGCTCTGGGCCACCGCCGGCGCGGCGCTGGTCGGCGTGGCCATAGGCGCCGGCCTGGCAAAGCTGGGCTGGTCGTTGCGCGTGGTCGAGCCGCGTCACGAAATCCTCGACGACCTGGTGGGGCTGGGCATGATCGCGCTGACCTACGGCGTGGCGAGCCTGATCATGGCGTCCGGCTACCTGGCGGTGTTCTTTGCCGCCGTCGCGCTGCGTCAGACGGAACTGGTGCTGGCCGGCGCGCCCAAGGACCGCCAAGGCCTGATGGAACCGGACATCGCGAAATCCGAAGTCGCCCAGGCCAACGACGAAGTGCCGCGCGCCGTCAGCGCCGAGGCGCTGGTGTTCAAGGAGCACCTGGAGCGCCTGTCGGAACTCACGCTGGTGCTGCTGCTGGGCGGGATGATCTCGCTGCGCCATCTGCCGTGGGATACCATAGGCGTGGCCGCCTTCCTGTTCCTGGTGGCGCGGCCGCTTTCGGTCTATCTGGGCCTGATCGGCACCCCGACCAGCATGCGCATGCGCTCCATCACCGCATGGTTCGGCGTGCGCGGCATCGGCTCCATCTTCTATCTGGTGTACGCGATCCAGGCCGGCCTGCCGTCCGGGTTGGCGGACCAGCTGACCGGCATCGCGCTGGGCGTGGTCATGCTGTCCATCCTGGTGCATGGCTTCAGCGTCAAGCCGCTGATGGACAGCGTCTGGCGCCGCCGCTGATGCCGCATGACCGCCTTGCTCAGATCATGGCGGCGATGGCCTGGCCCACCGCCGTGGTGTCGGCCGTGCCGCCCAGGTCCGGCGTACGCGGGCCGTCGACCAGGCAGCGTTCCACCGCCGCCACGATGGCGTCATGCGCCTCCCTGTGGCCGAGGAAATCCAGCATCATGGCGCCGCACCAGATCATCGCGATGGGATTGGCGATATTCTTGCCGTAAATGTCGGGCGCCGAGCCGTGCACCGGCTCGAACAGCGAGGGGAATCCGCGCTCCGGATTCAGGTTGGCCGAAGGGGCAATGCCGATGGTGCCGGCGCAGGCAGGGCCGAGGTCGGACAGGATGTCGCCGAACAGGTTGGACGCCACCACCACGTCAAAGCGTTCCGGCGACAGTACGAAACGCGCCGCCAGGATGTCGATGTGGTACTTGTCGTGCCTGACCTCCGGGTAGTCCGCGCCGATGGCCTCCACGCGCTCGTCCCAATACGGCATGCTGATCGAAATGCCGTTGGACTTGGTCGCCGACGTCAGATGCTTCTTCGGCCGCTTTTGCGCCAGCTCGAACGCGAACTTCAGCGCACGATCGACGCCGGTGCGGGTGAAGACCGCCTCTTGCAGCACGAACTCGCGCTCCGTGCCTTCGAACATGCGCCCGCCGACGCTGGAGTATTCGCCCTCGGTGTTTTCGCGCACGATCACCATGTCGATGTCGCCTGGCTGCTTGTTCGCCAGCGGGCAAGGCACGCCGGGCAGCAGCCGCACCGGCCGCAGATTGATGTACTGGTCGAACTGGCGGCGGAATTTCAACAGCGATCCCCACAGCGAAATATGGTCGGGCACCGTCTCGGGCCAGCCCACGGCGCCGAAGAACAGCGCGTCGAAGCCGGCCAGTTGCTCTTTCCAGTCGTCCGGCATCATCTTGCCGTGCGCCTGATAATAATCGCAGCTCGGCCAGTCGAAGCTGGCCCATTCGATGCCGATGCCGAAGCGGCGCGCCGCCGCTTCCACCGCGCGTATCCCCTCGGGCATCACTTCCTTGCCGATGCCGTCGCCCGCCAGCACGGCGACTTTATGTATCCTCATGACTGCCTCCCGCATGTGAAACCCACAGCATAATACGATTCATATCAAATCGATGGAACGCGTGTGGGGATCGCACGCAGCGACAACCGGATGGCGCGGCTAGGGCCGCATCACCTTATCGGGCGTCATCGGCGTACTACGCACCCGGCGGCCGGTGGCGTGATAGATGGCGTTGCAGACCGCCGCCGAGACGCCCACCAGTCCGATCTCGCCCACCCCCTTGGCGCCGATGCGGCTGACGATGCGGTCGTCCTCCTCGACAAAGATGACGTCGATGTCATGGATGTCGGCATTGACCGAGACGTGATACTCGGCCAGGTTGTGGTTCATGAAGCGGCCCAGCCGATGGTCGCAGAACGTCTCTTCATGCAGCGCCTGGCCGATGCCCCACACCACGCCGCCGATGATCTGGCTGCGCGCCGTGCGCGCGTTGATGATGCGCCCCGCCGCCACCGCGCTCACCACGCGTGTCACCCGCACGGTGCCGAACTCGGGATCGACCCGGACTTCGCAGAAGACCGCGGAATGCGTGGCGCGCTGATACTTCATCTGCTTGAGCATATTCGGCAGCATCATGTATTTTTCTTCCAGCCGCTGTTCGCCGCTGGCGGCCATGACCTCGGTCAGCGCAACACCGACATCGGGCCGCGCCGAAAGGCGGATGCGGCTGTCGGCGAATTCGACGTCGGCGAACCTGGCCTTGGCCAGCGGTGAGCCATCCACCTTGCGCGCCAGCTTGAACAGGGTTTTCTGCAGCTTCTCGCAGACGCCCTGTACCGCCGAGCCGACCGTGGCCACGTGCGACGAGCCGCCTTCGATCGGCGCCACCGGCAGCGTCGAGTCGCCCAGTTGGAACCGCACCTGCTCCAGCGGCAGGCCCATGGCGGCGGCGGCGATGATGGCCATCGCCGTGTAGGTGCCGGTGCCGATGTCGCTGGCGGCGCTGCTGACCACAAGTTGGCCGTCCGCGTGCAGCACCGCGCTGGCGCGGGCAAACATCTGCATCGCATCCCAGATGCCGGTGGCCATGCCCCAGCCTATCAGTTCCCGTCCTTCGCGCATGGCGCCCGGTTCCGGCGGCCGCTGGTCCCAGCCGAAACGCCGCGCACCCTGCAGGTAGCACTCGCGCAGCTGCTTGGTGGAGTAAGGCAGTCCATGGGTCGGATCGATCTCCGCGTAATTCTTCAGCCGCAGCGCCAGCGGGTCCATCTTCAGGGCGTAAGACAGTTCATCCATCGCCACTTCCAGCGCATGCACACCGTGCGCGGCGCCGGGAGCGCGCATGTCCATCGGGCTGGCGTGGTCCAGATCGACCAGGTTGTAGCCCAGGCGGATATGTTCGCAGGCATACAACTCGCCGGACCAGTTCACCACCACCTCGACATAGTCCTCCATGCGCGAGGTTTCGGCGATGGCTTCGTGGATGATGGCGCTCAGCGTGCCGTCCGGGTCGGCCGCCAGCCGCAGGCGCTGCAGCGTTTCAGGACGGTGCCCGAAGGTGAACATCTGCTGGCGGGTCAGCACCACCCGCACCGAACGCTCCAGCTTGAGCGCCGCCATCACCGCCAGCGGCAGCTGGTATTGCGGGCGCAGGCCGGAGCCGAAAGCGCCGCCGACGTAAGGATTGCGCACCGTGACCTTGTCCTTGGATAGTCCGAACACGTGCGACACGTACCAGCGGCTGTTCTGCGAGCTCTGCGTCTTGTCGTAAATCGTCAGATGGCCGTCGGCCCCGCGTATCACGGTCGATGCGAACAGTTCCAGCGGATTGTGGTGTTCCACGCCGCTGTAGTATTCCGCCTCGATCCTGACCGCGGCCCGCTCCCACACCTGGTCCGCGTGCCCCTTGGGCTCGGGCGGCGGCGCGTAGCCGGCTTTCAGGCGGCTCGGCTTGTGCGCGTTGGCGCGCTGCTCCAGCAAGGAGGTGGCGTAGGGTTCCGGCGCATACACCACCTCCACCAGCCGCGCCGCCTCGCGTGCCGCTTCGAACGATTCCGCCACCACCAGCGCCACCGGCTGGCCGCTGTAGGCGACGCGGTCGTCGTACAGCGGGCGGAAAGGCGACCCGCCGGGCGCCGTCATGTCCTTGTAAAAGATGTCGAACGAGCGGATGCGCGGCCGGTTCAGGTGCGTGATCACCTCCACCACGCCGTCCATCGCCAGCGCCGCGCCGGCGTGTATCGCCTCGATGCGGCCGCGCGGAATGGTGGCGTTGACGACCACGCCGTACAGCAGATCCCGCGCCGGGTGTTCGGCCGCGTAGCGCGCCTGTCCCGTGACCTTGTCGCGGCCGTCCACGCGGGCCACTTCCATGCCTATGCTGACTGCCCCGGTACCGGCGTCGGCCGCCGGCGTGCGCAATGCCTCAATCAGATCCGTCACGTTCGCTCCTCGTGTTGTCGTGCGTGCCTTCCGCCGCCTGTTCCAGCGCGCGCACCACCGCGCGCCGCGCCATTTCGATCTTGAAGTTGTTTTCGCCCTGGCCTTGCGCGCCTGCGAGCAGCGCATCGGCCGCCTGGCCGAACGCGGAAGGCTCGGCGCGACGCCCGGCCAGCAGCGCCTCCGCCGCCGGCACCCGCCACGGTTTGTGGGCGACACCGCCCATGGCCAGCCGCGCCTCGCTTATCAGGCCGTCCTCGCCGATATCGAGCATGGCGGCCACCGACACCAGCGCGAAGGCGTAGGAAGCGCGGTCGCGGAATTTGAGGTAGGCGGAATGCGCGGCAAACTGCGATGACGGCGGCAGTTCGATATGCGTGATCAATTCATCCTGCCCGAGCGTCGTATCCAGATCGGGCCGGTCGTCCGGCAGGCGGTGGAAGTCGGCGAAGGCGATGCGCCGCATGCCCCGCGGCGAACGCACGTGCACCGCCGCCTGCAGCGCCGCCAGCGCCACGCACATGTCCGACGGGTGGACGGCGATGCATTGCGGGCTGGCGCCCAGGATGGCGTGCTGGCGCGTCAGACCGCCGATGGCGGAACAGCCGCTGCCCGGCGCACGCTTGTTGCAAGGGACGCCGACGTCGTAGAAATAGTGGCAGCGCGTGCGCTGCAGCAGGTTGCCGCCGTTGCTGGCCATGTTGCGTATCTGCGGCGAGGCACCGGCCAGTATCGCTGCCGTCAGCAGCGGATAGTGCCGGCGCACCAGCGGATGATAAGCCGTATCGGCGTTGCGCGCGGTGGCGCCCAGCAGCAGGCCACCGTCTTCGCCGGCGCGGATCTGGTCCAGCGGCAGGCCGTTGATGTCGACCAGGGCGCGCGGCCGCAGCACGTCTTCCTTCATCAGGTCGATCAGATTGGTGCCGCCGGCGATGAAAGCGCCTTCCAACGCCAGCGCCTCGGCCTCGCTGGCCGCGTGGGAATAGGCCAGCGGGATCATGCGGGCACCGTCCCTGGCTGATACGGACGGTCGATATCGTCGCGCCGCTGCGTCAGCCCCATGACTTGCGTGACCGCCCCGACGATGCCGGGGTAGGCGCCACAGCGGCAGATATTGCCGCTCATGAGCTCACGCACCTCGGCCGCCGTCCCGGCCTGGCCTTCGTTCATCAGGCCGATCGCCGAGCACAGCTGCCCCGGCGTGCAGTAACCGCACTGGAAGGCGTCGTGGTCGATGAAGGCCTGCTGCAGCGGATGCAGCCTGGCGCCGTCGGCCAGCCCCTCCACCGTGGTGATCTCGCGGCCGTTCTGCATCACCGCCAAAGTCAGGCAGGCGTTGATGCGGCGGCCATCCACCAGCACCGTGCAAGCGCCGCACTGGCCGTGATCGCAGCCCTTCTTGGTGCCGGTCAGGCCGGCGCGCTCGCGCAACAGGTCCAGCAGGGTGACCCAGGACTCGACTTCGAAGTCGGCAGCCTGGCCGTTAATGTGCAGACGCAAAGCGTATGTCCTGATCGCCGCTGGCGCATCCATATCGTCGCTCCGTGAGATAAGTTAAGTGACGACTGTAGCGGCATCCAGCCCGCCGCAGTGTGACCCACCTAACACAGCACGTCCATGCTAGCGGCCCGGGTTCTTGCGCACCCCGCGCACATTGGTGACGACCAGGCAGCACTGCAGCGCGATCAGTGCCCAGGCCTCGTCGTGCCAGCCCCAGATGATCCACAGCGCATTACTCAACAGGAAAGCATGAAAACCGTACCGGCGCCGCCGCTCCTGGTGCGACGCCACCAGCAGTCCGGCCAGCACCGTCACCACCATCGCCGGCCATTGCAGCAAATCGAGCCATTCGTCCATGGCATGTCCTTGTTGATCGCAATGGGCGCAGCATGGCGCAGCCGCGCTGCCCCGTATGTTCGGCAGCGCACTGGCGCGCGATCCCGACACGGTGCGCCGTTTAACAGACACACCCGGTGTCGCCGGCCATCATGGATCCAACACTCGACAACAACGCCCCGAACGCCATGCCCGACGATACCGCCCGCCTTGCGCCAACGCCCACCGCCACGCCGGCGCGCCTTGCTCGGGCGCTGGCGGAAATGGACACCGGCCTGAAGCCAGGCGAGCAGCTGCGCCAACTGATCGACGCGGGGCTGGATCTTCTGCCGCTGCCCGGCCATGGTACAACGCTGCTGCGCTGGCAGTGCCTGGCGCATGTGGCGCGCCACGATCTCAGTCTGGTCAAACTTTATGAAGGCCATACCGACGCCCTGGCGATCCTGGCCGAACTGCGGGGCGCCGCGCCGGCCGGCGCATCCTGGGGCGTATGGTGCGCCGAAGCGCCGGACGTCGGGCTGGCACTGCGCCAGTCAGGCGACGGCCGCCACACGCTGTCCGGCCGCAAACAGTGGTGTTCCGGCGCCGAGGCGCTCACCCACGCGCTGGTCAGCTGCCGCGACGGCGACGGCGCCGCGTGCTTGGCGGCGGTCAGCCTGCGCCAGCCGGGCGTCGGCGTCACCGGCGAAGGCTGGCACGCGGTCGGCATGGCCGCCACCGCCAGCGTGGATGTAACGTTCGACGACGCCGTCGCCACGCCGGTCGGCGCGGCCGGCGCGTATCTGCGGCGTCCCGGCTTCTGGCACGGCGGTGCCGGCATTGCCGCCTGCTGGTACGGCGCCGCCCAAGGCGTCGCCGACTACCTGCACGCCGCGCTGCGCCGCCAGCCCGTCCCCGATCCGCACCGGCTGGCGCACCTGGGCCAGGCCGACACCGAACTGGCACGCGCCGCCGCGCTGCTGCACGGCGCCGCGCACGCCATCGACGCCGATCCGAAAGCCGACGCCGCCGCCATTGCGCTGCGCGCCCGTCTTGGCGTCGAAGCGGCTTGCAGCGCCGTGCTGGAACACGCCACGCGCGCGCTCGGCGCCGGCCCGTTGTGCCGCGACCCGCACTTCGCCCGTCTGGCAGCCGACCTGCCCGTGTTTCTGCGCCAGAGCCACGCCGAACGCGATCTCGCCGCCCTCGGCGGCCTGCTCATCAAACAGGAGACCAGCCCATGGGCGCTATGAACGCCATCCACAGTTTTCCCGCCGGCGCGCCGGCACATCGCCCCTGGCGTGAGGAACGCCGCATCGACGGTCTGGGCACGCCGGACGCCGACTGGCAGGCCTGGGGCGGATTGGCCGCGCTGCCGCCGGTCAGTTCGGTCGAACTGGTACCGCCGCACCGCCGCGCCATCGTCATCGCGCCGCATCCGGACGACGAGGTGCTGGCCTGCGGCGGCCTGCTGCAGCTGCTGCATGCGCGCCACACGCAAACCGTGCTGCTGGCGGTAACCGACGGCGACGCCAGCCATCCCGGCTCCGCCCAGTACCGGCCGCAGGAACTGATGCGGTTGCGGCCGCAGGAGACCATGGCCGCGCTGCACGCCATGGGCGTCTGCGACGGCGGCGGCCCGCAGGTGCTGCGCGCGCGCATCGGCGACGGCCAGGTCGGCGCCTGCATCGACCAGTTGCATACCATGCTGCTGCAGCTGCTGCGCCCCGACGACGTGGTGTTCGTCACCTGGCGCCAGGATGGCCACCCCGATCATGAAGCCTGCGGCGTCGCCGCCGCCCTGGCCGCCCGCGCCTGCCACGCCACGCTGGTCGAAGTGCCGGTGTGGGGCTGGCACTGGGCCGAACCGGGCGACAGCCGTGTGCCCTGGAACCGCGCGCGCCGCCTCGACTTCGAGCCGCAGGTCCTGCACCGCAAGCGCCAGGCGCTGGGCTGCTACCACAGCCAGTTGCGCCACGACCCGTCCACCGGTCAGCCGCCCATCCTCGGGCCACACGTGCTGGCCCGTCTGTTGCACCCTTACGAAATCTACTTCATATGAATCCGCACGCCACCCACTTTCAGCAACTCTACCAGCGCGACGACGATCCCTGGCAGGTGCGCCGACGCTGGTACGAACAGCGCAAGCGGCAGCTGCTGCTGGCCAGCCTGCCGGCGCAGCGCTACCGCCACGTCTACGAACCGGCCTGCGGCAACGGCGAACTGACCGCCGCGCTGGCGGTGCGCGCCGAGCGCGTGACGGCCAGCGACGTCTCGCCCACCGCCGTCAAGCTGACGCGCGAACGGCTGGCCCGCAAGCCGGGCGGCCATGCCCAGGTCAGCGTGCACTGCCAGCGCGTGCCGCAGGACTGGCCGCTCGATGCCCGCTTCGACCTGATCGTGATCAGCGAGATGGCGTATTATCTGAGCCGCGTCGATCTGGCGCAGCTGCGCGACTGCTGCATCAACACGCTCACCGCCGACGGCGTGCTGGTGCTGTGCCACTGGCGTCACCCCTTCAACGACCGCATGCTCGACACCACGGCGGTGCACGCCACCTTCGACGCCAGCGGCAGCCTGTTCCGCTTGGCCCGCCACGACGAGAACGATTTCCTGCTCGACGTCTGGTCGCGCAGTTCGCGCTCGGTGGCGCAGCGGGAGGGTCTGGCGCCATGATCGGTATCGTCATCCCCGCCCACAACGAAGAACTGTACCTCGACGACTGCCTGCGCGCGGCCCGCCTGGCCGCCTCGCACGAAGCGCTGCACGGCGAGCACGTGCACATCACCGTGGCGCTGGACAGCTGCACCGACCAGTCGCGCGCCATCGTCAAATTCCACGCCGGCCGCTGCGAGGGCACCACCTGCAGCATCGATTATCTGTGCGTGGAGGCGCGCAACGTCGGCGTCACGCGCGCCGCCGGCGCCGAACACATGCTGCGCCTGGGCGCGCGCTGGCTGGCCTTCACCGACGCCGACACGCAGGTGTCGCCAGCCTGGCTGGCCGAGCAGTTGCGCCTGAACGTGGACGTGGTGTGCGGCACCGTGGCCGTGGCGGACTGGTCGCCGCACCACGGCGACGCCGAGCTGCTGCGCGATTATTTCAACGACCATTACACCGATGCGGACGGCCACCACCACATCCATGGCGCCAACCTGGGCGTCTCGGCGGCGGCCTACTGGCGTGCCGGCGGTTTCAAACCGCTCAGCTGCAGCGAGGATGTGGCGCTGGTGGAAGCGCTGGAACGCAGCGGCGCCAGTTTCGCCTGGAGCGCGGCGCCGCGCGTGACCACCAGCGCCCGCTCCGACGCCAGGGCGCGCGGCGGCTTCGGCGACACGCTGTTGCGCTACGCCGCCAGCGCCCGCGCCAATCTGACGGCGTGATGTCGCGGGCGCGGCGCCGGCTAAGCTGATCCGGCAAAATTTGATTTAGATCATAAAATTTATCGGTGAGCTTTGTTAGCCTGTGCGCAATCACAAGGAGCTCACCATGACGTACAAGACCATACTGGTTCACGCCGACCATTCCCAACACGCCCCCGCACGCTACGCGCTGGCCACGCAACTGGCGCTGCGGCACGAGGCGCACCTGGTGGGGGCGGCCTTCACCGGGTTGACCGCCGAATACTTCCAGAGCGCCGTCTACGCCTACGGCGGCGCGCTGTCGCTCACAGACGTCGAGGCGGTCACCGCCCACGCCGCTGCCGCGCTCGACAAGTTCGTGGCGCAGGTCGGCGGCTCCGGCGCCAGCTTCGAGCGGCGCCTGAGCGACGACGACACCGAAAGCGGCATGGTGATGCAGGCGCGCTACGCCGACCTGGTGGTGGCTGGCCAGAGCGATCCCGCCGCCGCCGGCCCGGAATTTTTGCGCACGCTGCCGGAATTCCTCGCGCTGCACGCCGGCCGGCCGCTGCTGCTGATGCCCTACGCCGGCGTCCACACCCACATCGACCGGCACGCGCTGGTGGCCTGGGACGGCAGCCGCGCCGCCACCCGCGCCGTCACCGACGCCCTGCCGCTGCTGCGGCGGAGCCGTCGCGTCACCGTCGCGGTGTTCAATGCCGACCGCGGCGCGGTGCCGCATGGAGAACAGCCGGGCGCCGACATCGCGCTGTACCTGGCACGCCACGGCGTGCAGGTGGAGGTTACGCAGCAGACCACGCCCGCCGACCTGGACGTCGGCAACGCGCTGCTGTCGCTGGCCGCCGACTGCGGCGCCGACCTGCTGGTGATGGGCGCTTACGGTCACCAGCGCTGGCGCGAGATCATGCTGGGCGGCGTGACCCGGCGCGTGCTGCAGAACATGACCATCCCGGTGCTGATGGCGCATTGAGCGGAGCGGCATGAGCATCGACACTTTCCGCAGCAATTGCGAGCGCTGCGTCAACATCCATCTGTGCCGCGGCGCCGCGCCCGACGACGAACTGGCCGGACACCGCCTGCGCGTGCGCCGGCACGACCGCCTGTTCCGGGCCGGCGACCCACCGGGCAACCGTATCTACAGCGTCCGCTCCGGCGGCTTCAAGCTGGTGCTGCCCGGCCGCGCCGGCGGCGCTGAAGAAAAACAGCAAGTCATCGCCTTCGCACTGGCGCCGGATTTCCTCGGTCTGAACACGCTGGGCACGGCGGCCCACCTGTGCAGCGCGGTGGCGCTGCAGGACAGCGAAGTGTGCTGCATCGACTGGGACCGCCAGGCGTTTCGCGGCCGGCGCGAGCCGATGCGGCGCGCCGCTCTGCACGCGCTGCTGGCGGCCGAAATCCGCCGGGCGCTGCAGGCGTCGGCGCTGCTGCACCACACGCACTCGCGCCAGCGCATGGCGGACCTGGTGCTCGGGCTGTCGCGGGCCAACCGCGTCAACGGCTATTCGCCGCTGCGCTTCCGCTTGCCGATGTCGCGCTGCGATATCGCCAGTTACATCGGCGTGACACCCGAATGCGTGAGCCGGCTGATCGACCAGTTCCGCCGCGTCGGCCTGCTCGAGCTGCAACGGCGCGACCTGACGTTGCTCGACCCTGACGGCATGCGGCGCGTGGCGTCGGGACAGGAGGGCTGATGGCGATGCCGCAAATTGCCGTCCGCCGCCACGACTGCCACGGTTGCCCCCTGCATGCGCTGTGCATCGACGAAGCGCCGGCCGGCGCGGCGTTGCCGGTACAGCGGCAGCCCTGCCTGGCGCAGCGCAGCCTGCGCCTGTCCGCCGGCGAACACCTGTTCCGCGTCGCCGACGATACCGCGCGGCAGCTGTACGTAATCCGCGCCGGCGACATCAAGCTGTACCAGCATGGCCGCGATGGCGGCCAGCACATCGTCGAATTTCTCGGCCCCGGCGCCTGGCTCGGCCTGGAATCGCTGTTCCAGCCGCAGCATACCGCCGCCGCCGTCGCGCTCAGCGCCTGCGAAGTCGTCGTCGTGCCTTACCCCTGGCTGACGGCACTGCTGGACCGCCAGCCGCGCAGCGCGGAAGCCTTCGCCCAGATGCTGAGCGCGACGGTGGCGCGTCACCAGCGGCATGCGGCCATGCTGCGCCATACCACGGCGCTGCAGCGCATCGCCCAGTTCCTGCTGCAGCGGCTGGAGCTGGCGGGCGCTGCCCAGGGCGATGCGACGCCGGCGGCGCCGCGCGCCAGTCTGCCGATGTCGCGCCAGGATATCGCCGATTACCTGGCACTGACCGCCTCCACCGTCAGCCGCTGGCTCAGCGTGTTGCGGCGGCGCGGCTGGCTGGTCTCCGGACAGCGCGGCGTCACGCTGCCGGCGCCGGCGATGCTGCGGCGGCTGGCGGCTGGTGAAGTCCCGGCGGAGCCGGATTAGCGGCGCGGCCGGCCACCTGCAGTGCGATCGCCAGCGCCGTGTCGGCCGTGGCCAGATGCAGCTGGAACCACGGCAGTATCAGCGACGCCACCCTGCGGCCGGCCTGCAGATCGCCGGGCGTCAGCGCATGCAGCGTGGCCAGCACACGCGCGTGCTGTTCGCGGTGACTGCGCAGCGCCGGGTAGTCTATCGCTTCCATCAATTCTTCCTCGACGCGGAAGTCGGTCTCCAGGCAATCGATCAGCGCTGCCAGATTGGCTTCGAATTCCGCGTCCGGGCCATCCATCAGCGCCTGTATCTGCTCCGCCAGCGCGGCATGGGCCTCGTCGAACAAAGGGATGCCGAATGTGCTTGTGTCCATCATGTCTCCTGCGGCTTGGGGTAGCTGCACTATGCGCGCCGGCAGGCGCCAAATCCATGATCCACATCAAAACGGCCGCTGATTCGCGTATAGTGTAGCCTGCGTGCCACCGCCGAGAAGAATGTCATGGACCTGCATTACCTGAGCCCCCTGTTTTCACCCAAATCGATCGTTGTCTTTGCCGGCCCGCCGGACCAGCCGGAACGCCAGAACGCCTATGGCCGCGCGGTGTGCGCGCAGCTGCGCGACAGCGGCTACCAGGGCACGCTGACCTTCCTGGACGTCAGCATGACCGGCACCCTGGCCGATCTGGTGCAGTCGCGCGCCGACCTGGCGCTGATCGCGCTGCCCAACGATGAACTGGCGTTCGCGCTGGAGGTGGCCGGCCGCATCCAGTGCAAATCGGCGCTGATCCTGTCGTCCGGCGTGGAGCCGGCGCAGGCCGCCGAGCTGCACGCCATCGCCCGCAAGCACGCGCTGTATCTGCTTGGCCCGAACAGCCTGGGTTTCCAGCGTCCGCGACTGCATCTGAACGCCGGCGTGGCGGGACGGCTGGCGCAAAGCGGCAGCCTGGCGCTGATCTGCCAGTCCGGCGCGCTGACCTCGGCCATCCTCGACTGGGCCGGCAACAATGCGGTGGGCCTGTCGGCGGTGGTGTCGCTGGGGCCCAACACGGCGGTCGACCTGGCGCAGACGCTGGACTTTCTGGCCACCGATCCCGCCACCGAAAGCATCGTGATCTACATGGAAGGCATCACCGATGCGCGCCGCTTCCTGTCGGCGCTGCGCGGCACCGCCAACACCAAGCCGGTGGTGATCATCAAATCCGGCAGCAGCGGCGCGGCGGCGTCGCGCGCGGCGGCCACCCATTCCGGCACCATGATCGGCAGCGACGAGGTGTTCGACGCGGCGCTGCGGCGCACCGGCGCGGTGCGCGTCAACACCTTCGTGCAGCTGTTCTCGGCCGCCAAATGCCTGGCCTCGCGCTACCGGCCGGTGGGACCGCGCCTGGCGGTGATCAGCAACGGTGGCGGTCCCGGCGTGCTGGCCGCCGACTGGCTGGGAAAACTGGGGCTGCAATTGGGGCGTCCCGGCGCCGAGTCGGCGCTGGCGCTGGCGCCCGACCTGCCGCCCTACGCCACGCTGACCGACCTGCTCGACCTGTCGGAGGAAGCCGGCCCGCGGCACTACGCCGCCGCCATCCGCGCCTGCGCCCAGGATCCGCAGATCGACGGTCTGCTGATCCTCTACTCGCCCAAGCTGGATGGCGATCCGGTCGCCGTGGCACAGGGCGTGGCCGACGCCGCCCGCGGCCTGAGCAAGCCGGTGCTGACCTGCTGGATGGGCGACGAACGCGTGGCGCCGGCGCGCAGGCTGATCGCGCAGGCCGGTCTGGCCAGCTTCCGCACGCCGGAAGCGGCGGTGGATGGTTTCAGCAGCATCGCCGTGTTCTATCAGAACCAGCAGCTGCTGCAGCAAACCCCGCCGCCGCTGTCGCAGCTGGCCAAGCCGGACCTGGACGGCGCACGCCGCCTGGTCGAAAGCGTGCTGGCCGAGCGCCGCAGCGTGCTGACCGAGATGGAGTCGAAGGCGCTGCTGGCGGCCTTCCACATCCCCATCACGCCCACCATGCCGGCCCGCAGCGCGGCCGAGGCGCAGCTGATCGCCGCGCAGCTGGGCTATCCGGTGGCATTGAAGATCGACTCGCCCGACATCGCCCACAAGTCCGACGTCCAGGGCGTGGTGCTGAACCTGGCCGACGCCGGCGCGCTGGCCGCGGCCTACGGCGACATGCTGGCCACGGTGCGGCGGCTGCAGCCGAATGCCCGCATCAACGGCGTCACCGTGCAACGCATGGCCGGCAAGCGCAATGGCCGCGAGCTGTATATCGGCGTCGCCAGCGATCCGTTGTTCGGTCCCGTGATCGGCTTCGGCGCCGGCGGCACCATGGTCGATCTGCTCAACGACCGCGCGGTCGAGCTGCCGCCCATGAACCAGTTCCTGGCGCAGCGCCTGATTTCGCGCGCGCGCGTGGCTTCCACGCTGGGCGAATGGCGCGGCGCGCCGGCCGCCGACCAGCAGGCGATCGAACATATCCTGCTGCGCGTGTCCGAAATGGTGTGCGAACTGCCGCAGCTGCGCGAGCTCGATATCAACCCGCTGATCGTCGACCAGCACGGCGTGCTGGCGGTGGATGCGCGCGTGGTGGTGGGCCCGGCGCCGCCGTCGGCGCAGCGCTACGACCAGCTGGCGATCATGCCGTATCCATCGACCAGCGCCAGCGTGTGGCCGATGCGCGGCGGCGGCGAATACACGCTGCGGCCGGTGCAGCCGACCGACGCCGAGATGCTGCAGGCGCTGGTGCGCGGCCTGTCCGACCAGTCGCGCTACAACCGTTTCGCCTCCTCGCTGCGCGAGCTGTCGGTATCGATGCTGGCGCGCTACACGCTGATCGACTACGACCGCGAAATGGCGCTGGTGGCGGTGCTGACCAACCGCACGGTGGAAGACGACGGCAGCTTCCACGAGTCCGAGCAGATCATCGGCGTCTCGCGCTACATCGCCAATCCGGACCGCAGCAGCTGCGAATTCTCGTTGCTGGTGGACGACAAGTTCAGCGGCCAGGGCCTGGGCACGCGCCTGATGCTGGAGATCATGGACGTGGCGCGCGAAAAGGGGCTGAGCGAAATCGTCGGCCTGGTGCTGCGCAAGAACCGCGGCATGCTCAAGCTGATGGCCAGCCTGGACTTCCAGATGCGCCCCTACGAGGATGATCCCGACTTCCAGTTGTGCAGCAAGGCCCTGTAGATGACAACACTGTCATTGCCACCAGCTTGCGCGCCATGCTAGGATAAAGGGGGTCGCGTCCTAATCCACGCCGCAGACACGCATCGCAAACCGCCCTCCCGCCACCCCGGAGTACCTGCCGGTTTGCCGTCTCTATTGTTGGCAATGGCTCCTATGCTGAGGAAAATCACCGTCGATCAGGTGCGAGCGGGAATGTATGTCCATGAGCTGTGCGGCTCATGGCTGGACAATCCGTTCTGGACCACTTCTTTCCCCTTGCGAAACAGCGCCGAAGTGCACAAGCTGCAGGCCAGCGGCGTACGCGAGCTGTGGATAGACACCGATAAGGGCTGCGACGTCGAAGGCGCCGATTGCGCGCTGGCGCCGCCGGCGGCACCCGGGCTTGCGGCGGCGCCGAGCGAAGCCGCTTTCGCATTTCAGCCGCAGGCGCCAAGCGGCATGCGCGACGAACTGACGCGCGCCGCCAAGATCATCCAGAAATCGCGCGACGCCGTCGGCGCCATGTTCGAGGAGGCGCGCCTGGGCACCATTTCCAGCAGCGCCGTGGCGATGCCCATCGTCGAGGAGATCGCCGCCTCGGTGCTGCGCAATTCCGGCGCCCTGCTCAGCCTCGTGCGCATCAAGCAGGCCGACGACTACACCTATATGCATTCGGTGGCGGTATCGGCCATGATGGTGGCGCTGGCCAAACAGCTGCACATGTCCGACGCCGAGATCCGCGACTACGGCCTGGCCGGCCTGCTGCACGATATCGGCAAGATCGCGATTCCGGCGGCCATTCTCAACAAACCGGGACGCCTGACGGACGAGGAATTCCTGACCGTCAAACGCCACCCCAGCGCCGGCTACGACATGCTGAAGTCCGTGCCCGACATGCCGGCGGTGGTGCTGGACGTCTGCCTGCACCACCATGAGCGGGTCGACGGCGCCGGCTATCCCGAGCGCCTTGGCGTCGAGACGCTCAGCAAGGCCGCGCGCATGGGAGCGATCTGCGACGTGTATGACGCCGTCACCTCCAACCGGCCGTACAAGGAAGGCTGGAGCCCCGCCGTCTCGTTGCGCAAGATGGCGCTGTGGGCCAGGGAAGGCCACTTCGACGAAGCGCTGTTTGCCGCCTTCGTCAAGTGCATCGGCATCTATCCGGTGGGCACGCTGGTGCGGCTCAAATCCAACCGCCTGGCGGTGGTCACCGACAACAGCAAATCGCTGCTCAAGCCGACCGTCAAGGCGTTCTTCTCGCTGACCTCCCAGGTTTACCTGGCGCCGGTGGCGATCGACCTGGCGCCGCCCGGCGCCAGCGAAGCCATCGTCTCGATCGAAGACCCCGACAAGTGGAACATCAGGAACCTCGATCGATACTGGCTGCACGAGTGACCGCGGCCGCGATTGGCCGCGCGTAGCCGCAGGGAGCGGCCATCAGCCGAAGGCCTGCTCCCAGCGCCAGTCTTCGGGCCGGGCCGCGTTCATCTGCCAGAACAACTCGGCTATCTCGCGCGCGGCGGCCGAGCCGGGGCTGACCAGCCGGCCGACCGTCACCGTGCCGATATGGATGCCCTGTTCTTTCAGCGGCGCGAACAAGCCCTGGGCGATGGCCCGGATACCGGCCTTGCCGACGCTGAGCGGCAGGAAGTCCGGCGACGGATTGACGCCGAAGCCGCCGCCGGTGAGCAGGATCGTGCCCTCGCCGCGCGCCGTCATGGCCGGCAGCGCGGCGCGGATGGCGACCATGGCGCTGGTCAGATTGATCGCCATATCCGACTGAATCTCGCCGGCCGTATGCCCGCTCAGCGGCAGCGGACGCAGATTGCCTTCGGCGTCGTAGCGCAGCACGCCGGCGTTGTACAGAATGGTTAGCGGACCGGCGGCGGCCAGACGGCTCACCAGCTCATCGATCTGCCCCGGTCGGGCCGCATCCGCCTCCACCAGCGTAACGCCGGCCCCCAGCTGCGCGGCCTGCGCCTGCAGATTGCTGATGCTGCGAGACGACAGCACGATGTTGTAGCCTTCCTTCAGAAAGCGCTGTGCGGTGGCCAGGCCGATGCCGGGACCGGAACCAATTACCAACAGAGACTTGGACATGGTCGCTCCTTACGCCACGACTTCGGCCAGTTCGAACAAATTGCCCCAAGGGTCGGCGAAGAACGCCAGCTTGCGGCCCACTGCCGGCAGCACGAACGGCTCGGTGACGATGTCCACGCCGCGGCGGCGCAGTTCCGCCACGGTGGCCTCGACGCTGTCGACGTTGAAGCAGGCGTGGTGATACCCGGCCAGGCGCAGGCTGTCGCCGAGATCGGTCCACAGCGGTTTCGGCAGCGGCAGCGGATTGCCGTCGCCGAGGATCTCGATGAAGAAGTGGTCGTCGTTGGCGGGTGCGACGTATGCCAGCTTCTGATCGGCATACGGCCATTCGTGCACCACGCGGAAGTCCAGCTTTTCGATGAACCATTGTTTGCTGGCCGCGAAATCCGGCACGCGGATGCCGACGTGATGGCCGCTCAGCGCCGCCAGCGGCGAGGATGGATTTTTTGCGGGAAGAGTGACTACGTTCATGTTCAGCTCCATAAAAGTGATGAATCGGTGTGCATACTGTATGCTGCGAGGAGCATGAAGAGAATAGACATAAACCGAGATAGGCCATGAACCAGCACTTCACAATCGACGCGCCGCCGCTGGCTGGCCTGTTCACCTTCGAATGCGTCGCCCGGCACCTGAACTTTGCCCGCGCGGCGCAGGAACTGGCGGTGACGCCGACCGCGATCTCGCGCACCATCAAGGTACTGGAGGCGCAACTGCAGGTGCGTCTGTTCAACCGTACCACCCGCAGCGTGGCCCTGACCGAAGCCGGCACGCGCCTGCTGCGCACCCTGGCGCCGGCGCTGGAGCAGATCCGCATGTCGGTGCAGCAGGCCGGCCTGGCGTCGGGCCAGCCCACCGGCACGCTGCGCATCAACACCTCGTACGTCGCCTACATGGTGTTGATACGGCCGCACCTGGCGGGCTTCCTGGCCGCCTGCCCTGGCGTCAATCTGGAACTGGCGATGGACAATCAGCTCAGCGACGTGGTGGCCGCCGGTTTCGATGCCGGCATCCGCCTCGGCCACGCGCTGCAGCGCGACATGATCGCGGTGCTGCTCAGCCCCCCGCAAGTGCGGACCGTGGTGGCCGCGCCGTCCTACCTGGCGGCGCACGGCACGCCGAAAAAACCGGAAGATCTGCTGGGCCACGCCTGCATCCGCCAGCGCTTCGGCGCCGCCGGCCGGTATTACGACTGGCGGTTCATCAAGGGCGGCAAACCGGTGCAGATCGACGTGCAGGGCAGACTGGTATACGACGAGATGCGCGCGGTGACCGGCGCCGCCGCCGACGGCCTTGGCCTAGCCTACGTGTTCGAACAGTTCGCGGCGGCCGAACTGGCGGCCGGGCAGTTGCAGCCGGTGCTCGAGCGCTACCGCCTGCCGGGCGAGGCGTTTTACCTGTACTATCCGAACCGCGCCCACATGCCGGCCAAGCTGCGCGCCTTCATCGATTATTTTCAGCGCTGCAGCACGGCGCAGCCCTTTTCGCACTGAAGACTGCGCTGCCGCAGCTGCGGGAATTCATCGCGCCAGCGCGCCAGGATCGCGGTTTCGTCGCGCCGCGCGGCATCGTCCAGGAATACGGCGGCGCCGGGCGTCAACTGCGCGAACAGCGCCGGGCCGGCCGGGTAGCGCGCCAGCGCGCCGGTCGCCTGCGGCGGGCCATCGATCACCAGCAGATCGATGGGCAGTCCGGCCGGCAGCACTTCGTAGCGATACCACTGCCAGCTCCGATCGCCGGACTGGAACGGCATCAGCGGCGCATCCAGCACTTCGGCATAGTCGCTCAGGCCCAGGCGCGCCAGCCCGGCGCGGGTCTGCGCCGCATACTGCGGATCGTGCTCCAGGCTGCGCACCTTGCCGCCGCCCTGCTGCTGCAGGCAGCGCGCCAGCACCAGGGTCGAGGCGCCGCTGCTGCACTCGACCACGCTGCGCGGACGCTGCTGGCGCACGTGCCGCACCAGTTCCAGCAAAAAGTCCGGCGAGGCGGCCCAGCCGCGCAACGGCGGCAGGCTGCCGGGCAGGTCCAGCTCGCGCTGCAGCGACCATAGCGCCTCGCATTGGCGGTACAGCGCCGCGTCGCCCTGCGTCATCGCGTCGCGCAGGGCGAACTGCATCAGATGCACTTTGCGTACTTTATGCAACACCAGCGCACACAGCGCCAGCAGGCTCAGGTATCCGGTAATCAGCATGGCGCCCTCCGTGAAAACCGTAGCTTGGCCGCAAATCGCGCCGCGCGCCCTCGCCTGCGTCAACCAGCCGTGACATTTCGCCGCTTGACGTTGCCAGTTATCTACTTCACAATGGAAAGTAATTTATTTGCAATACTTTTGATCGCATGAACCAGATTAACCAAAGCATGGCACGCGGCGTAGTCTGGATGATGGGCGCCCGCTTGCTGGACCGCTCCATCGGCATCGTCAGCACGCTGGTCTTGACGCGGCTGCTCGTGCCCGGCGACTTCGGCCTGGTGGCGATGGCAACCGCGGTGGGCGGCCTGCTCGATCTGCTCGGCTCGTTCAGCTTCGATGCGGCGCTGATCCAGAAGGCCAACGCCGAGCGGCGCCACTTCGATACGGTCTGGACTTTCAATCTGCTGTTCGGCCTGGTCAGTGCGCTGGGGCTGGTGCTGCTGGCCGCGCCGGCCGCCGTGTTCTACCACGAGCCGCGCCTGACCGACGTCATGCTGGTGATGGGACTGATCTACGGCATCGGCGCGTTCACCAACGTCGGCGTGGTGACGTTCCGCAAGGAGCTGCAGTTCCGCCAGGAGTTCATCTTCATTGCGGTGCGGCGCGCCACCACCTTCTTCCTGACCCTGGGCGCGGCCTACCTGCTGCGCTCCTACTGGGCACTGCTGCTGGGGATGACGGTCGGCCGCCTGGTCAATGTGATCATGAGCTACACCATGAACAGTTACCGTCCGCGCCTGTCGCTGGCGGCCGCGCGCGAACTGTTCCATTTTTCCAAGTGGATGCTGATCGCCAACTGCCTGCAGTTCCTGCGCCATGATGGTTGCACCTTCATGATCGGCAAGGTGTTCGGCGCCAATGCGCTGGGCATCTATTCGGTGTCGTACGAAATTTCCAACCTGCCGACCTCGGAGCTGGTGGCGCCGATCAACCGTGTCAGTTTTCCCGGCTATGCCAAGATGGGGCAGACCGAGGTGATCGCGCAATCGTATCTCGGGCTGCTGGGCCTGATCGCGCTGCTGATCGTGCCGGTGGGCGTGGGCATCGCCGCCGTGGCCGATCCGCTGGTGCGCACCCTGCTCGGCGACAAATGGCTGGAGGCGATACCGCTGATCGCCATCCTCGCCGTCAGCGGCGCGCTGACGGCGACCCAGACCAACAATACCGCAGTGTGGGTGGCGCTGGGCCGGCCGCAGAAGGTCAGCCTGGTGCAGGGCTGCTATGTGGCGGTGCTGTTCCCTGCCCTGTATTTCTTCATTTCGCGTTACGGCATCGTCGGCGCCGGCTATGCGTATCTGTTCACCCAACTGGTCGATGTGCTGATCGAGATGCGGGTGACGCGCACCATGCTGGCGTTTTCGTGGGCCTCGGCGCTGCGCGTTGTGTGGCGGCCGCTGCTGGGCGTGACCACCATGTATCTGCTGGTCAGGGAGCTCGATGCGGTGCTGGTGAGCCAGCCGCTGATCCTGCGGCTGCTGACGGACTCGCTGACCGGCGCCGTTGTTTATTGCCTCGTCATCCTCGCGTTGTGGCGCGCCAGCGGCTGTCCGCCCGGCGCGGAACAGCTGAGCCTGGGTCGCGTGAAAAGCGTGTACGCCGCCAGACGGCCCGCACGCCGCGTGGTCAGCCCACATTAAACTCATGGCTTGATAAAGGCTCGATGCGGGCGCTGCGCGATGGCGGCCTGCAATGGGTGCTGGTCCACGTCGAAGTCCAGGCGCGCGGCAGGCCCGGCACTACCCGGATCAACCCTTGGCCGCCAGGCGGCGGTTGACCAAACTACTGTACCAACATCGCCGGTCCTGGAAGCCTGGTTCGATGCACTGGCGGACGCGGAAACGCTGAAACAGGTGTTTGGATAGGCTATCGTGGCGCCGCCAGCTTCTCGTATACCGCCATGTAGTTGTTCACCATCGCGCTCAGGCTGAAGCGTTCCACCGCGGCCTGGCGCGCCTGTTCACCGTGCTGGCGGCACAGCGCGGGCGTGCGCGCATAGTCGGTCAGCAGGCCACCCAGCGCCCGCGTATCACCAGGCTGGAACAAGCGGCCCGAATAATCCTCCTGCACCAGCTCGACATTGCCGCCGGCTGCCGTGGCCAGCACCGGCAAGCCGCAGGCCATGGCTTCCAGTATCGTGTTGGAAATGCCCTCCGACAGCGACGGCAGCACGAACACGTCGAAACCGGCCATGATGCGCGGCACGTCGTTGCTGGCGCCGGCGAACCACACCTGGCTACCGATGCCCAGTTCCTCCACCAGCGCGCGCAGCGGCTGCGCCAGCGCGCCGTCGCCGACGATCACCAGCCGCATCCCGGCCGCCACATCGGGCGCCGTCTTCAGCACGGCGGCAAACGCGCGCACCAGCGTGGCCTGGTCCTTGACCGCCTGCAGCCGTCCCACCGTGCCGGCAATGAAGCAGCCCTCGTCGGCAAACCCGTCCGGCAGCGCCGACAGGTCGCGTCCCGGACGCGGCACGAAACGGTCGGTATCGACGCCGTTATACACCTGCGATATGCGCCCGCGGCCGATGCCGACACGCTCGGCCAGATACGTCTCCAGATCCCGGGACACGGTGACATAGCCCGACACCAGCGGCGCGTGCAGGCGCCTCAGCAGAGTCGGCTTCCAGCGTTCGCCTTTCAGATCGCCGACGTCCCAGCCATGTTCGCCATGCACGCGGCACGGCACGCCGGCCAGCCGCGCCGGCAGCAGTGCATCGAGCCCGGACATGTTGCGGCTATGGACGATGGCCGGCCGCAGCCGGCGGAACAGCTGATACAATTCCTTGCGCATCTGCCAGACGCCGATGCGCGAGCGATGCAAGGCATACACTTCCACCTCCGGCCGCCGGATGCGCTGGCGGAAATCCGAATAATCCTCGACGCAGACGATCGCATGCCGGTAGCGCGACGGCGGCATGTGGTTGATCAGGTTGACCAGGCCGTTCTCCAGACCGCCCATCTGCAGATGGTGGATCACGTGCAGCACCAGCGGCGGCACAGCACTCATGCGCGCACCGCCGGCAGGGTCAGGTTGCGCGCCAGCCGCAGCGTGTAGCGCAGGCGGCTGCGGTCCCAGGGCGTGAAGCGCGGCAGCTGGTACAAATCCGGCTGGTCCCCGGCCGCACCGGTCGACGTCGACACGGCCGCCTCGAAGCCCAGTTCGCGCACCATGGCCACATGCTCCGGGCCATAATCGGTGCCCGGACCACCGTTCGGATAGGCGAACAGCGACACCGGCGCGCCCGTCAGCCGCTCCAGCGCCGCCTTGCCTTCGGCGATCTCGGCGCGCGCCTGCGGTGGTTCCAGCCGCGCCAGAATCGGATGATGCACCGTATGGCCACCGATCGCCATGCCGGCGCGGTGCAGTTGACGCACCTGCTCGTCGCGCATCATCAGATCGGTGGGCAGCGGCACCGCCAGCAGGCCGCTGAGCCGCTCGACCTGTTCCAGCCGCTGCGCCATCGGCAGATACTTGAGCTGGCCCAGCAGCGACATGATGGCGTCCACCCGCTGCGCCGGCGTATCGAAGCGGTGCACGCCCAGCCCCAGCGAACTGGCGTCCAGCGTGCCGGCCGGCGCGCGCCGTATCAGCTCGATGACGCTGTCGTTCCACATCCGCCCGCCGTTCAGGAAACCGGAAGCGACAAAGAAGGTGGCCGGCACCCGGTAATGCTGCAGCAGCGGCAGTGCGATGTCGGCGTTGTCGGCATAGCCGTCGTCGAAGGTGATGCAGGCGGCGCGCGGCGGCAGTGTGCCGGCGCGCATGTGGCGCACCGCGTCCAGCAGCGGCATCACCTCGCAGTAAGAGGTCAGCCAGGCCAGTTGGCGCGCGAAGTGCGCGGCGTCGACTTCATCGGGAAACAGCGTATCGCGCTGCGGCCGTACCCGATGGTAAATCATGATGGCCGGACTGTGACGGCCGCCGCGCAGCAGCGGGCGCAGCAGGCTGCGCCCCAGCATGGCCGGCAGGCCGCCCGCGACCACCGGCGGCGACAGCGGCGAAAACGGTAAAGTGCCCATGTTCACGACAGCGCGCTTTCGGCAAATGGCTGCGGCGCCGACGCCGCCGCCCTGGCTTCCTCGGCACGCGTGCGCAAAGTGCGCGACACCAGCCGGCGCGTCGCGGCCGCAATCACCACCAGATAATACGGCACGTCGAAGTACGCCAGGCTGAGGAAGGCGCCGCCGACAAAGAAGCCCAGCAGGCTGACCTGGATCATACTGGCAAGACTGGCGGCCCAGCGCAGTTCCTCCACCCGTTTGGCCTGGCGCACCACCCAGCCGCAGTTACGCCAGGTCAGGAAGCCGATCAGGGCGAACAGCAGCAGGCCGACAAAGCCATGCTCGCCCAGCACCTGGAAATAGATGCTGTGCGCCGCATGCACGTCCAGCGGATTGGGCGCGTACAGCAGGAACACGCCGGGATCGTAGATGTCGAAGCCGCCGCCGAACAGCGGCCGCTCTTTGGCCAGGTTGAAGGTCATGTTCCAGGCGTTGATGCGGCCCATGGCGGAGCCGTCTTCCTTGTAGTCGTTGATGGAATTGATGCGGTCGAACCATTCGCCCGGCATGATCATCAGCATCAGCGGCACGGCAAACCCCAGCAGCAGGCCAAAGGTCAGGCGGTTATGACTCTTGAACCACAAAAAGGCGCCCATGACGCCGATCGCCAGCGCGGCGCCGCGCGAGTACGACGCCAGCGCCGACAGCGCGCACAGGCACATCGCCGCCTGGCCGGCATAACGCCACCATTTATTCTCGGTCTGCGTGTAGAGGAAGTAAATCAGGGGAATCACCATCACGATCGCCAACGCGATTTCGTTATTACCCTCGATGAACGTGCCTTCCGGCCCCCAGATACGGAAGCTGCCGCCGCTGCGGATGGTGAAGATGCCGCCCTTGACGCCATAGAAGCCCAGCGAGAACACCACGGCCCACAGCACCAGCATGATCTGGCGCCGCGACTTGGTCACCATCAGCAGCACGAACGACATGCCGAGGATCTTGGTCACTTTGATCAGCTGTTCGGTGGCGCCGTCCGGGTGAATCGCAAACAGCGTACTGAGCCCCATCCAGCCGAGGAAGGCCAGCATGGCGATACTGACCGGCATGGTCGGAAAGCGCTGCCGCTCCTTGCTCATGAGGATGGCGGCCAGGGTGACGCAGGCGATCAGCGCCGCAAACGGGAAGGTGCGCGCAAAACCCCAGCCCTGCGCGTGCGGATTCATGACGCTGATCCAGATCCACATCACGCCGCCCCAGATCGGCTGCTTGAAGATGTAGGGTATCGACGCCAGCACGATCAGCGTCACCAATATGTCCCTCATGTCCGCTCCCTCGCCCTTATTTCGAATAGGTGTTCCATGGCGATTCCAGTTTGGTGACGCAATAACGGTATTTGCCCGACTTTTCCGGCAGGATGCGCGGCACATGCTCCACGTCGATGCGCACCTCCTCGCCCAGCCGCGCCTTGAAGCCGCGGATGACGCGCGCGCGCAGGTCGTCGTCGACGTCGCCATCGAGCACCAGTTGTACCCGCGTCAAGTCCAGCGTCTCCTGGATGATCTTGAAGCCCTTCAGCTCCGGCATGTCGCGCATCACATAGGCCAGCGCCGCGCTGTGCAGCAGCGTGCCGTCCGGCTTGATCAGAAAGTCGGTGGTGCGGCCGTGGATTTCCCTCAGCAGCGGCAAGGTGCGGCCGCAGCCGCAGGGCTGGGTGTCGAGCGCGCCGACATCGCCGGTGCGGTAGCGGATGAACGGAAAATCGCCCGATTGCAGGTGCGTGACCACGATTTCGCCGGTTTCGCCGGGCGGCAGCGGCTGGCCATCCTGTCCCAGCACCTCGATGATCACGTCCTCGGCGGTGATGTGCATGCCGCCCTGCGGACACTGATGCGCCAGGAAACCGGCGTCACGCCCGCCATAGCCGTTGGCCACGCCACAGCCGAACACGCGCTCGATCTGTGCGCGCTGCGCGTCGTACAGGCATTCCGAAGTGACGAAGGCCACGCGGATGCCAAGATCGTCCATGCGCTGGCCGCGCTCTTCGGCGTGCGCGGCGATGTGCGCCAGCACGGTAGGGTAGCCGAACAACATGCGCGGCCGCACGGCGCGGATGCGTTCGACATAATGATCCAGGCCCGCGTGGCTGGTGGCGAAGGCGGAAATCAGCTCGGTGCGCATCAGCCGGTCGCGCCAGATGCGCACCTTGTCCTGCGTGCCCAGTTCGATCGGCGAGCCCCAGATGACGATTTCCGGATCGCCGATATCGACACCCCACCAGCGCGTCGCGCGCCACTTGGCGGCGACGTCATGGCTGACGCGCTGTTTGCCGATGTAGAAGGTCAACGGATCGCCGGTCGAACCGCCGGTGCTGTAGCGGCCCAGCTTGACGGCATCCTCGGCCTTCAGCCGTTCGGCATGCTGGCGTATCACCGTCTTGTCCAGCAGCGGCAGACGCGCCAGATCGGCCACCGAATGCAGGTCGCGCGCCGGATCGAAGCCGATTTCGGCGAAACGGTCGCGGTAATACGGCACCCTGGTGGCGGCGCGCCGCAGCAGATTGCGCAGGCTGTCCAGACGCAGCGCGGCCAGGCGTTCCGGCGGCCAATGCTGGCTTTCCTCCATCTGCCGGCGCAGCGCCACGCTGCTGTGGCCTTTCAACTGCTCATGCAGGGGAAACAGTGCGCCGGAGACCAGCGCGGTGTACCAGTCCGAAGTAAATGTGGGCGGGCGGCTCATGATGCGCTGGCCTCCTTGAAATGCCTGGGTTGCAGTACGGCGTGATAGACCCCCAGCAGGCGCGGGCGCACGCTGGTCCAGTTGAACTGCTGCACCAGCTGGCGGCCAGCCTGGCGCAGCCCGGCGGCCAGCGCCGGTTCAGATGCCAGACGCAGCACCGCCGCGGCCATGGCGTCCGGCGCGGCCGGCGGCACCAGCAGCGCGGTGCGGCCATCTTCGACCAGATACGGCACGCCGCCGACGTTGGTGCTGACCACCGCCACGCCGCTGGCCAGCGCCTCCAGTACCGAATTCGGCGTGTTGTCGATCAGGCTGGGGTTCAGCATGATGTCGGCGCCCTGGTACAGCGCGGCCATGTCGGCGTTGTCGACCCGGCCGGTGAAGGTGACGGCGTCGGCCAGGCCCAGTTCAGCCGTCAGCCGCTCCAGATCGGCGCGCAGCGGACCTGAGCCAGCGATGGTCAGGCGCGCCTGCGGGTGCTGCTTGCGCACGATGGCGAACGCGCGCAGCGCGGTGGCGTTGTCATACAGGTCTTCCAGATTGCGCGCCACCAGCAGGCGCAGCGGCGCGTCCCCCAGCGGCGCCGCCGGCGCGGCGCTGAACCGTTCCAGATTGACGATGTTGGGCACCACCTGCGTGTCGACGCCATAACGGCTGAACACCGCGTGCAGGAAGCCGGAAGGCACGATCACCGCGTCCGCCCGGAGCAGGCTGGGCCGCACCCACTGCTGCTGGCGGCGCATGAAGCTGTCGGCTTCGCCGCCGCGATAGTTGATCACCACCGGGCAGCCGCGCAGGCGCGCGATCCAGATCACCGGCGCCGCGAACAAATGCCAGGACCAGCCGGAATTGGCCATCACGTGAAACAGTTGCACCTGGCCGGCGGTGCGCCACAGCAGCACCAGATACGGCAGCAGCCGCGCCAGCGCGCGCAGCATCGGCACGCCCGCCACCCAGGCCGGCCGGTACGGCGCGTTGATCTGGATGGTGGTCACGCTGTGGCCGTCGGCCTTCAGCAGCCCGGCCAGTTGCAGGGTCTGATTGGCCATGCCGCCCGATGGCGGCGGCAGCGGCCCCACCAATCCTATGCGCAGGGGGGCCGGCATCACAACTCCCTTCCGGCGATGCCGCCATACACGGCGCGGTAACGCGCCACGCTGGCCGGCCAGTTGCGCTCGGATTCGACGAAGCGGCGGCCTTCGGCCTTCAGCGCCGGCCAGCTGTGCGGCGCCGCCAGCAAAGCCAGCAGCTGACGCGCCAGCGCCTGCGGGTCGCCGGCGGCAAACAGCACGCCGGTGTGGCCGTCCTCGATCAGCTCGCGGTGGCCGCCGACGTCGGACGCGGCCAGCAGGCGGCCCTGCGCCATCGCCTCCAGCGGCTTGAGCGGCGTCACCAGATCGGTCAGACGCATCTTCAGGCGCGGGTAGCACAGCACATCGACCAGGTTGTAGTAGCGCTGCACTTCGCTGTGCGGCACGCGGCCGGTGAACAGCACCTGCTGTTCGATGCCCAGCGCCCTCGCCTGATCACGCAGCGCCTGATCCTGCGGCCCGCCGCCGACCAGCAGCAGGCGGATTTCGGGATTGTGCGCCAGCATGGCCGGCAGCGCAGCCAGCAACACGTCCAGCCCTTCGTAGGCATAGAACGAGCCGATGAAGCCCAATACCGTCTTGCCCTGCACGCCCAGTTGCGCCGCCAGCACCTCGTCGCGCGCGCCGCCGATGCTGAAGTCCTGGATATCGACCGCGTTCGGGATTACCGTCACCTTGGCGGCCGGGATGCCGCGTCCGAGGATTTCGCCGCGCAGCCCTTCGCAGATGGTGGTGGCGGCCTGCACCCGTTTCAGCGCATAGGTTTCCATCGCCCGCGTCAGGCGGTAACGCAAACCCCACTCCTTGCTGGTGCCGTGATCGACCGCCGCGTCTTCCCAGAAGGCGCGGATTTCGTACACCACCGGGATGCCCAGCTTGCGGCCGACGCGCAGCGCGGCGATCGCGTTCAGCGCCGGCGAGTGGGCATGCAGGATGTCCGGGCGGACTTCGCGCGCCACTTCCAGCAGCCGCGCTTCCAGGCCGTTGATCACGGCCAGCTGATTCAGGATCGGCATGCGCGACCAGGCGCCCTGTGCCGCCGGCGTGCGGTGGAAAGTCAACCCGTCCACGGTTTCCTGCGGCGCCGCGCTCACGCCCTGCTTGGCGCTGGTGATGTGATGCGTCTCCCATCCCAGCGCGCGCTGCTGCTGCAGGATCGCGCGGGTGCGGAAGGTGTAGCCGCTGTGCAGCGGAATCGAGTGATCCAGCACGTGCAGGATGCGCACCGGCTTGTTGGCTTGCTGTTGCATGCGCTCAGTCTCCCCGCAGTTCTTTGCGCAGGAAGGCGTCGAACATCAGCAGGCTCCAGATCGGCGTGCTGTAATCGCGCCGTCCCGATTCATGCTGCTCGACCAGCTCGGCCAGATAGCGCTGATTGAAGATGCCGGTATCGGCCAGATTCGCCCCCAGCAGCGCCTCGCGCACGCGGCTGCGCAGCGGGCCGCGAAACCACTGCGCCAGCGGCACCGCGAAGCCCTGCTTGCGGCGGTAGAGTATATCGTGCGGCAAATATTTCTCCATGCTCTTCTTGAACAGATATTTGCCTTCGCTGCCGTGCAGCTTCAGGCTCGGCGACAGGCCGGAAATCCACTCCACCAGCTTGTGGTCGAGCAGCGGCACGCGCACCTCCAGCGCGTGCGCCATGCTGGCGCGGTCCACCTTGGTCAGGATGTCGCCCGGAAGATAGGTCTTCATGTCCAGGTACTGGATGGTGGACAGCGGATCGTCGGTCGGCGCACGGTCGGCGTGGCCGCGCATCACCTCGATCGCGTGGTAGCCCTGCAGCTGGCGGCGGAACTGCTCGGAAAACAACCGCTTGCGCATGGCGTCACTCATGAACGAAACGCCGTGGAAATAGCCTTCCACCAGATCGCGCGACAGCGCTTCGAAGGTGGTCTTGGCGCGGAACATGCGCGGCGCCCAGTCGGCCTTGGGATACCAGCGGCCCAGTGTGCCGAACAGCGGCTTGCGCAAGCCGGCCGGAATGCGTCCGCGCACGCTCTGCTCGGCCATGGCGTAACGGTAGCGCCGGTAGCCGGCCAGGTTTTCGTCGCCGCCGTCGCCGGACAGCGCCACAGTCACCCGCCTGCGCGCCAGCTGGCACACGCGGTAGGTCGGAATCGCCGAGCTGTCGGCATACGGCTCGTCGTACAGGTCGGCCAGGGTGTCGAGCAGGCCGTAGTCGTCGGTGTCGACCTGCTCGGTGTGGTGGTCGGTGCGGTACTGCGCCGCCACCTGCGCGGCGTACTCCGATTCGTCGAAGGCGGCGTCCTTGAAGCCGATCGAACAGGTATTCACCGGGCCATCGGCCAGGCCGGCCATCATCGCCACCACCGCGCTCGAATCGACGCCGCCGGACAGGAAGGCGCCCAGCGGCACCTCGGCCACCAGGCGGATCTTGACCGCTTCGCGCAGGCGCGTTACCAGCTCGCCGGCCGCATCGCTTTCTGTCATGCCGTGATGCATTTTGAACGGCACATCCCAGTAGCGGCACGGCTGCGCCAGCGGCTGGCCGACACGCTGCGTCAGCGTATGGCCGGGCGCCAGTTTCAACGCGCCCTCGTAAATGGTGCGCGGTTCGGGAATGTAGCCGTAGGCGAAATAATCTTCCACCGCGCGTGGATCGATGCGGCGGTCCAGTCCCTGCAGCGAACGGATCGATTTCAGCTCGGAGCCGAAGGCGAACAGGCCATCCGGCAGCAAGGTGTAGAACAGCGGCTTGACGCCCAGGCGGTCGCGCGCCAGGAACATCAGCTGCTGCTTGCGGTCCCACAGGCCGAACGCGAACATGCCGCGAAAATGGCTGACACAGTCCGCGCCCCACTGTTCCCAGGCATGCACGATCACTTCGGTGTCGCTGCGGGTGCGGAAACTGTGGCCCAGCGCCTTCAGCTCGGCGGTCAGTTCGCGGAAATTGTAGATCTCGCCGTTGTAGCAGACCAGCACGCTGCCATCCTCGTTGGCCATGGGCTGCTGGCCGCTGGCGACGTCGATCACCGACAGGCGGCGATGACCGAAGCCGACACCTGGTTCGATATAAATATCGCCCTCGTCCGGACCGCGATGATGCTGGGTCTCGTTCATGCGCCTGAGCAGCGCCTCATCGATGGCGCGCGCACCGCGCGTATCGAGCACTCCGACTATTCCACACATGATGTTACTGCCCTTCTGCCAGTTGATGATTGAGCATGGTTTCCAGCGGCGCCAGGTTGGCGGCCAGGAACGCCCGCAGCGTCTGGCGCGCATTGCCGGCCGTGTCCTCGTCGCAGGGCGTGTACAGGAGCAGCGCGGCGCCGTCGTCGCGGCCGCTGGCGATTTTCTGGCTGGACTGGTACAGCTTGCCCAGGTAGTCGTTGGCGACCACGTGGCCGCCGATCCAGTACGCCTGCCACAGCAACAGACGCTGACCGTTGCCGTCGCTCACCAGCCGGCTCTCGCGCAGCGTCACGGTGCGGCCGGCGATGGTCTCGGTATGCTCGGCGCCGCCCAGCAGGCGCCAGTAGCTGTCGTGTCCGCCCGACACCAGGCGGTTGCTGGAACTGATCAGCTTGCTGGTCAGGTCGTGGCCACGGTAGTAGCGCAGCGTCAGGCCCACCGGCGTGCCGGCCGCCGGCGCGGCGTAGAACTGCCGCAGCTCGGCGCGCGGCGGCGTGAACGCCGGCTGCCAGTCGCTGAA